>NZ_BAAGWN010000047.1:0-197370 GCF_054780335.1 Curvibacter fontanus | reverse complement strand
GCGAAAGGGGCGCAGATTGCGCCGCAAACCTCCTTCGGGCGGCTACGATCTGCTCCTGCGCGTCGTGTTCGCCTTGCGCATCGGGCTGTGCGTGGCGGTTTTATGACTTGTTCAGACCTTCCCTAACTCTGAACTACTCATAACCTCAAAAACAAATATCCGTAAGTACAAACATTTATTTTTGAGGTTGATTTATCAGTCTTTCAAAAGACGATGGTGGCGTCTGCTGACGGCCAAGAGGGAACATGCATCAACGATCGCTTGGCGACAGCACTCCAGGTAAACGAACCGAGTGATCACTGGGCGTGTCGCCTACATGGCGGTCAACATGATGCTGGCAAGCAGGGAGTCGGATCGGCATGGCTGGAGTGTCCCGGCAGTGTCGATGCTTGGACCGTGATGGCCTGCACTCCAGGCCGCTAAACTCGGCAGTTGTTTTCTGACTGCGCACCTTTTCACTCATCGAGTCCATAGTGAACCGCCTGTCGTTTTCCTGGCTGCATCGTTCTGCTGTCCTGCGTTGCTGGGCTGGCTTGGGCCTGTGCCTGCTGCTGACGGCGGTGGAGTGCTGGCAGCGCGTGCCCGAGCCTGTGGCGCCCAAGGCCGCCTGGCCGTCCGGGGCGGCTGCAGTTGCCGGCCCGCTGGTCCTGCAGGCAGCCGGTCGCATTCCCATGCCGGGCGATGCCCGGGCCGCCCATGCCAGCACCCTGCTGGCGATGCCGCCGGGGGATCCCGTGGCCCTGCAGGCCTACTGGTTTGCCGGCTCGCGCGAGAGCGGGCCCGACGTGCAGATTGCGGCCTCCCAGTTCGACCGGGCGACCCAGCAATGGACGCCGGCCACTTACGTGGTCAATCGCCACCGTGCCGCCGCAGTCCTGGGCTTCGGCCTGCGCCGCCTGGGCAACCCCGTGGCCTGGCGCGACGGTCAGGGCCGTACACATCTTTTTGTCGTGGCCACCGGCCTGGGCGGCTGGGCGGCCGGGCGCATCCTGCACCTGCGCCAGGATGCGCCGCAGCAGGCCTTCCGTCCGCTGGGGGTGTTGCCCCTGTCCTGGCTCTGGAACACGAGCCATCTGGTGCGGGCCATGCCGCTGCCGCTGGCCGATGGCGGCATGGTGCTGCCGGCCTACTTCGAGCTCGGCACCAAATACCCCGTGGCGCTGCGCTTCGATGCGGCCGGCGAGTTCCGCGGCATGATGCGGATGTCGCAGCGCGGTGATCTGCTGCAGCCTACGCTTTTGCCGCGCAGCGAGACCGAATGGGTGGCCCTGCTGCGCGACAACCGCGCGCAGCGGCAACTGCGCGCGGTGATCAGCCATGACGCCGGCCGGAGCTGGGAAGACCTGCCCGACCTGAACATGCCCAATCCCGACGCTTCGGTGGCCGGACTGAGCCTGCGGCCCGGTCTGATGTTCCTGGCCCACAATCCGCGCGCCGAGTCGCGCGCCCAGCTGGTGCTGAGCGGATCCAGCGATGCGCTGCACTGGACCCAGCTGGAGGTGCTGGCGCAGGGGGATGGGCGCAGCGAGTTCTCCTATCCCTCGATGGCCTGGGTCGATGGCAGTCTGTGGGTCAGCTACACCGAAGAGCGTCGCGGCATCGCCTGGCAACGCTTCATGCCCCTGCCGACCACACGCTGAGTGCACAAGAAGATGGAAGCACTGAACACCCTGCTCTCGACGCAGACGCCCCTGTTGCCCCAGGTCGGATGGGTGGGTGTCTATCGCGTACTGGGCTGGGGCCTGGTGCTGGCGAGCATCGCGCTATGGTGTCTGCGCCGCGGCGGCAGCCGGCCCGCATGGCAGCGTGGCCTGCCCCTGCTGCTGCTGCTCTGGTGCCTGTGGCCCGGGCCGCTGTCACCCGCGTATTGGCTGGGGCTGGCGTTTCGCGTTCCCAGCCTGCTGATGGTGCTGCTGTCGGCCTGGTTCTTGTTGGCGCACTACCGCCCCCAACTGCTACCGTCCTTGCCGCTGGCGGGCCTGCGGCGCTGGGCGCCCGCGCCCGTGCTGCTGGGCTGGGTGCTGCTGCTGGACGCTTTTGCGTTCTGGCCCTTCAGCCTGTACAGCCTGGGTTTTGCGCCGCTCACCTTCGGGGTGCTGGTGCTGCTGTGCCTGCTGCCCTGGTTATGGCATGGCGCGACCCAGCCCTCGATGCTGCTCGTGTCGGTGCTCGCGCTTTTTGTCCTGCTGCGCCTGCCCACCGGCAACATCTGGGACGCGCTGCTCGACCCCTGGCTGTGGCTGCTGCTGCAGGCGGACTGGCTGCAGCGCACCCTGCGCCGCGCTCAAGGCTGATCGCGCACCAGCAGCCATTCGCGCCGGTACAGCCACTGCTGGGGGTGCCAGAGGTTGTCCAGCCGCACTTCGCCGGGCAGATGCCGGCTGGTCAGCAACCAGCGCTCGCCCAGCACGCGGCAAGCCGGCAGGCAGGGCGGCGCGGTTTGCGCCGGGCCGGACTGGATCCAGACCACGGCCTGGTGCGTGGCCAGCAACTCCCGAAGTTCCTCGGCCGGTGTCGGTGGTGTGGTGCCCTCGGCGCGGCGCGCCAGTGCGCGTGCACCGGTTTCGTAGGGCAGGAAGTGGTGCGGGCCCGGCAGCAGGAACTGGAAGCGCTCGAACTGGCTGTTGAAGCCGTTGGGCACAGCAATGCGGCCCTGGGGCGTGCCAGCGATGGTCTGCGCGTCGTAGCGGCCCACGGGGCCGTCCATCGGGGCGACACTGAGATTGAAGGCGACATAGACCAGCAGGCTGGCCAGCACGGCCGCACCGCGACTCCAGGCGGAGCGCCAGAGCCCAGCCGCGATGACTACGGCGCCAGCAGCGAGGGCCAGCAGTGACAGGCTCAACTCCACGGGGGAGGACAAGCCCAGGCTGTAACCGACCCAGGCGATGCGACCAATCATGAGCAGCGCCAGGCCCGCGATCAACAGCGTAGGCAGGAACCAGGCGCGCGCGACATCACGCCAGTGCAGGGCCAGCAGCATGGCCACGGCCGGCATGGCCGGGATCACGTAGCGGGCGGAACGCTGGCTGGGGAACAGGAAGACCAGCAGCCAGACCAGAATCCAGGCCAGCAGGATGGCCTGGTGCGGCGACAGCGGCCACAATTTGCGCCCCTGCGGCAGGCGCTTGAGACCCAGCCAGGCCAGGCCGGGGATGACGAAGAAAAGCAGGCCGGCATTGACCCCATAGGCCAGCAGCTGCGACCAGATGCTGGAGCCGCTGAGCGAAAACGCTTCCTGCCACCAGCCGCGGGCATCGGAGAACTTGGCCGCGTTCTCGCCGACGATGAATTCACGCCAGACCGCTTGCGGATCGGGGTCGAGCACGAACCAGAGACCGAAAACGGCCAGGGCAAGTGCCGCGCTGACACCGGTCTTCAGCGTATGACGCCATACGGCTTGCCAGCTCGGGTGCGATTCGCTGGCGACCAGGGCCAGCCACCAGGCCGCCGCTGCCGGTGCGATCAGCGCGAAGGATTTGTAGGCCAGGCCCAGGCCCAGGCCCAGGCCGAAAAGGAGGTGCGCCAGCCAGCCAGGACTGGCCGCATTCATAGGGCCCCCACGCTCGCTCACTGTGTGTGGCTCGCTGCCCCCCGAGGGGGCTGGAGCGCCTTGGGGCGGCCCGGCGGCGCTCCGTCGCGCGCGTTGCCAGAGCAGGGCGAACAGCGGCAGGCTGAACCAGAAGGTTTCGGGCGCGCTGGTGAGATAAGGACGGCCGTAGCGAAAGGTGCTGAGGAAAGCCAGGAAGATGCAGGCCGCCATGAGCCCTTCGCGCCAGCGCTGCGTGACGGCGCGCAGGCACAGCACGATGGCGCCGCTGACCAGCAGCAGGTAGAGCAGGCTGGGTGTGCGCAGCGCGGCCATGCTCCAGTGCTCGCCCCAGTTTCCGGCCACCATGGCCTGCCAGAAGAGCATGGGGGGTTTGGTGTTGCGGGTATCGACCAGCTCCGAAGCCAGTGGCAGCCACTGGCCCGTGGCAGCGGTCGCGCGCGCGATGTGTGCGTAGACCATCTCGTCGCCGTTGCTGGGCACATACTGACCGTCCAGGCCGAAGACGTAGGCGAAGGCGGCCAGCAGCAGCAGGGCCAGCCAGAAGACCGTGGGATGTTTGTCGGAAGAAATGCCGGAAGCTTGCATGCGCATCACCTGACCCCGCAGGTGAGGGCCGTGGCCGCGATTATGGCTCGCGCTTGTGACGGAAAGTCCAGCGGTCGTTGGCGATGAAGTTGCTGACACTGGCGATCACGATGGCGATCACGTTGGCCAGCAGGTAGTGCATGCCCATATGGGTCAGCCACAGCGTGAGCGCGTACTGCAGCAGGATGCCCAGCCAGGAGGCCATGGCGTACTGGCCTACCTGGGCCAGCAGGCTGCGTTTGCTCAGGCGCTGGCCTGCTTCGACGGCTGTGGCGTGCAGGCGGTCGGACCAGGTCCACAGGCGGTTCCAGGTGAAGTTGTTGACCGTGGCCACGGCTATGGCCAGGGCCAGCGAGAAATAGGGTTTGCTGCCGGTCGGCTCGACGGCGTTGAACAGGAACTCGTGCGCCGTGTAGAGCACGGCCAGGTTGACCACCGTGCCGCTGGCGCCCACCAGGCCGAAGCGGACGTAACGGAAACCGTGCAGCCAGTCGATCAGTTGCCAGAGTCGTTCGTGCAGGGAAGGTTTGTTCATGCGGTAGCGGGTTCTTCGCGCAGCGCCTGCAGGGCATCGGCCAGCACCGGGTCGGGGGCGATGCGCTTGAGGCACTGGTTGTCGCCGTCGCAGAAGGTCAGGCGGTGGTTGTAGGCCGAGAGGCAGGGCGAGCAGGCGATGCCTGATTCGTAGGCCGTGGCCCTGGGGCCGAAGGGGCCGGGAAGGGGGCCGTAGAGCTTGCCGGTCTCGGGGCCGAAGAACATCAGCGTGCGGATGGGCGTGAGGCTGGCGAAGTGGCCCGGGCCGCCGTCGTTGGTCAGCAGCAGGTCACTGGCGTGGAAGAGCATCAGCAGCTCGCGCAGGCTGCGGGTGTAGCCGGTGAGCGCAATGCATGACTCGCTGCCCACCTGCCGCCTGATGTCCTGGGCCAGGACCATGTCTTCCTTGAGGCCGATGAAACCCACGGCATGGCCCTGCTCGCACAGGCCGCGCGCCACGCGGGCGTAATGCGCGGCCGGCCAGGCCCGTTCGGGCAGGATGCCGCCGCCGGGGTACATGAGCACAAGCTTGCGGCCGGCCAACACGGGGTGGTCGCGCAGCAGTTTCTCGCGATAGGCCGACAGCTCTTCGGCGGCGAAGGGCACGGACAGGCCGGTTTCGGTGGGCAGCGCGCGGATCGGTGCGGCCTTGTGGCGCGGCCCCCCATCGCTTTCGAGCGCGTCGACCAGCGAAAGGAACTGCTTGCTGATGTGCTGGTAGGGGTTGTAGGGAATCGCGCAGTTGATGTAGCTGCCGCGGTACAGGCCTTCCTGCGTGTGCGGCGTGAAACCCGCGCGCCGCGGCGCGCCGGTCATGTAGCTGAGCAGGCTGCTGACGCGCGAGAACAGCTCGCAATCGATAACGGCGTCCAGCGGCAGGCGGCGCATCGCCAGGCTCACGCGCCAGATGTCGCGCACCAGGCTCAAGGGCGAGCTGTCGTCGATGCCGTGGAAGTGGGCGTCTTCCGTCAGGCGCAGCATGCGGGCGACTTCCTGGTTCTTCTTCAGCTGCAGTACATGCAGGGTGACACCGGGATATTGGCCGCGCAGCGCCTTGAACATGGGGCCGGCCAGCACGATGCTGCCCATTTCGGACAGCAGGATGACCAGGATGTGGCGCGGCGCCTGCTGGTGGTCGATTTTCGGCGCGCGCGTGCCGAGCAGACGCGCCCACAGGGAAACGGCAGAGCACAGCAGTTGGCCGACCCAGCGATCGATCCAGCGTTGTGTCTGCAGCTTCATGCGGGTTTCCTCTTCTTTCTCACGGTCTTTTGGCTGCGGCACGGGCCTTGCGGCCCTTCACATCGGCTTTGCCGATATGAGCCTGCGCCGAAGAACTGACAAACGCGCGCTATGCGCGCTTCGGCCTTACAGGCCGGCTGCTGCACGCAGTGCAGCAGCTTTGTCAGTCCTTTCCCAGGTGAACTCGGGCTCTTCACGACCGAAGTGGCCGTAGGCGGCCGACTTTTCGTAGATCGGGCGCAGCAGGTCCAGCATCAGGATGATGCCCTTGGGACGCAGGTCGAAGTGCTCGGCCACCAGGGCGGCGATCTTCTCGTCGGAGATGACACCAGTGCCGTGCGTGTTGACCGTGATGTTCATGGGCTTGGCCACGCCGATGGCGTAAGCCACCTGGATCTGGCACTTCTTGGCCAGGCCGGCGGCCACGATGTTCTTGGCCACGTAGCGGGTCGCGTAAGCGGCCGAGCGGTCCACCTTGGACGGGTCCTTGCCCGAGAAGGCGCCACCACCGTGCGGGCAGGCGCCGCCGTAGGTGTCGACGATGATCTTGCGACCGGTCAGGCCGCAGTCACCCTGGGGGCCGCCGACGACAAAACGGCCGGTAGGGTTGACCAGGTACTTGGTGTCCTTGAGCCATTCCTTGGGCAGCACAGGCTTGATGATCTCTTCGATCACGGCCTCGTAGAAGCTGGCCTTGAGCTTGGTGGCGGTCTCGCTCTGGTCCGGGCTGTGCTGGGTGGAGAGCACCACGGTGTCGATGCTGTGCGGCTTGCCGTCCACGTAGCGCATGGTGACCTGGCTCTTGGCGTCGGGACGCAGGAAAGGCAGGCGGCCGTCCTTGCGCAGCTGGGCCTGGCGTTCGACCAGGCGGTGCGCGTAGTGGATGGGCGCGGGCATCAGCGCGGGGGTCTCGTCGCAGGCGTAGCCGAACATCAGGCCCTGGTCGCCGGCGCCGATGTTGAGGTGGTCGTCGCTGGCGTGGTCCACGCCCTGGGCGATGTCGTTGGACTGCTTGTCGTACGCCACCAGCACGGCGCAACCCTTGTAGTCGATGCCGTATTCGGTGTTGTCGTAGCCGATGCGCTTGATGGTGTCGCGCGCGACCTGGATGTAGTCCACGTGCGCATTGGTGGTGATCTCGCCGGCCAGCACCACCAGACCGGTGTTGCACAGGGTCTCGGCGGCCACGCGGCTGCGCGGGTCCTGCTTGAAGATCGCGTCCAGGATGGCATCGGAGACCTGGTCCGAAACCTTGTCGGGATGGCCTTCGGAAACGGACTCGGAAGTGAAGAGGTAATCGTTCGCCATTGAATAAACTCCAAAATTGATTGTCAGGCGCGTTGCCTGGGCTGGGAGCTTCGGCGAACGCTTTAGCAGAGGTGTCATGAATGACGGCACAATCGTTCCCTTTCGGGGTGGCGGCCTGTGCCTGTCGCCCTGCAAGTAGTTCCGTAACTCGGCGACGCCCGCATTTTATCCGAATGATGGTCCTTTTTCGCATCCTGTCCCGGCTGCCCCTGTGGGTCCTCCATGGCATCGGCTGGGGCCTGGGTTGGCTGGTGTTTGCCCTGTCTCCTACCTACCGGCGGCGTTTCCTGGCGAATTGCGCACAAGCCGGCCTGACCTGGCGGCAGTGCCGTGGCGCCGTGGGCCAGGCCGGGCAACTGGTGGCGGAATTGCCGCGCCTGTGGTTCGGGCGACCCGTGCCCGTGACCTGGGAGGGGGGTGAGCATGTCCTGCAGGCCCTGACCGCGGGGCGTGCCATAGTTTTCCTGACTCCTCACATGGGCAGTTTTGAGGTGACGGCCCAGGACTATGCCGTACGTTTTGGCGCCACGCAGCCCATCACCGTCCTGTTTCGCCCTTCGCGTCAGCCGGCGTTGCGCACACTGGTGGCCACGGCGCGCCAGCGCCCCCATCTGCAGACTGCGCCCACCACCTTGGCGGGGGTCAAGCAACTGATCAAGGCGCTGCGCCAGGGGCAGTCGGTCGGCCTGCTGCCGGACCAGGTGCCGCCGCAGGGCCTGGGTGTCTGGGCGCCGTTTTATGGCCGCGAGGCCTACACCATGACCCTTTCGGCCCGGCTGGCGCAGCAGACCGGTGCGGTGGTGCTGCTGGCCTGGGGCGAACGCCTGCCCCGGGGGCGTGGTTACACCGTGCATGTGCAGCCCCTGGGCACGTCGCTGCCGTCCGATCCGCAGGCTGCCGCGACGGTGATCAACCAGGCCATGGAGCAGGTGATCGCCACCTGTCCGCAGCAATACCTCTGGGCTTACGCCCGCTACAAGCAGCCGCGCGAGGAAGGACTCTGATGCAACATCCAGGTGTTCTCTTCATGGGCCTGATCGCGCCCCTGCCGCTGTCCTGGGTGCGGGCCCTGGGCACGCTGGTGGGGCTGGTGCTGTATGTGCTGGCGGTGCCGCGTCGCCGTGTGGTGATGAGCAATCTGGCCCTGTGTTTTCCGGACCATCCCCTGGAGGAGCGCCGGCGCTGGGCACGCGAGTGTTTTGTACATTTCACCCAGGCTTGGTTCGACCGTTCCTGGCTCTGGAACGGCAAGCCGGAGGTGCTGCGCCAACGCCTGCATATCAAGGGGGCCGTGCATGAATTGCAAGGCAAGGAGCCGACGGTGATCTTTGCACCGCACTTCTTCGGGCTGGATGCGGCGGGCACGGCGATCAACCAGCAGTCCGGCCGGTCCATGGTCAGCATCTACACGCCCCAGCGCAACAAGGCCGTGGACCAGTGGCTGCACGACGGACGGCGCCGTTTCGGCAATCTGCAACTGTTCTATCGTGACCAGGGCGTCAAGTCCATCGTCGCGGGTTTGCGCGGGGGCGCCCTGCTTTACCTGCTGTCGGACATGAACTTCGGGCCCGAGGAGTCGATCTTCGTGCCCTTCTACGGCGTGCCGGCGGCCACCGTGCCCTCCTTGCCGCGTTTTGCCCGCCTGGGGCGGGCCAAGGTGGTGCCGGTGACGGCGCGCATCACGCCGCAGGGTTATGACATCGAGGTGCATCCGGCCTGGAAGGACTATCCGAGCGCCGATGTGCAGGCCGACACCGCCTACATGAACCACTGGCTGGAGGGCGTCATCAACACCATGCCCTCGCAGTACTACTGGGTGCACAAGCGTTTCAAGACCCGGCCGCCGGGGGAACCCTCGGTTTACTGAGCCAGGAAGCACTGCAGCGAGGCGATCACGCGCTGCGGCTGCTCATGCACGATCCAGTGCGTGGCGTCCGGCACGGTCTCCAGCGTGAGTCGCGGGATGTAGTCGTCCAGCCCCGCGATCAGTTCGGGCGGCAGCGCGGTATCACCCAGGGCCCAGAGCACGAGCGTGGGTAGGGGGATGGTGAGCATCGCGCGCGGCAGTTCGATGGCGCTGGCGGCCGGGTCCTCGGCGCGTGGTGGGCGCAGCGGTGAGGCGCGGTAGTAATTGCAGCCGCCGCTCAGGCCCTGGTCCCAGACGGCGCGGTAACGGGCCTTCATGTCATCGGTGAGCCAGCCAAAGCCGTCTGCGCCGGCGCCCATGCCCAGGAAAAAGTCCCAGAGGCGGCGGTAGTCGTTCTCGGCCAGCAGCTTTTCGGCGTCGGGACGGATCAGGAAGTTCATGTAGGCGCTGGCGGCCTGCTGCTTCGGATTGCTTTTGAGCTCGCGCAGGAAGGCGCCCGGGTGCGGCGAGTTGACGATGGCCAGCTTCGCGCTCAGTTGCGGCAACTGGTTGGCCAGGTTCCAGGCCACGGCGCCGCCCCAGTCGTGCGCGATCAGGCAGGCCAGAGGGGCGCTACCGGTTTCGATGGCGATCAGGGCCGCGATGTCCTGCACCAGATGTTTGGCCCGGTAGGCTGCCACGTCAGCTGGCGCGCTGGATTGCTCGTAGCCGCGCAGATTGGGCGCCACGCAACGGTAGCCGCCGTTTTCAGGCCGCGCGAAATGAACCAGCAGCTCGTCCCAGACAAAAGCGGCTTCGGGAAATCCGTGCAGAAAAAGCAGGACCGGTCGGCCACGTTCGCCCGCAGCGCGACAGCTCAGGGTGATGCCGTGCGGCAGCGGCTGCAGCCAGGTCTCGATCATGCCGGCCCGGTCGCAGCGTCAGGGTGCGCCCACTGCCACAGCAGCTGCGCGACGTCCTCGATGCCGGTGCGTTTGGTGGCCGAGAACAGGCGCACCTCACCGCCGCCGGCCTGCAGCTTCATGATGGACAGGGCCTTGGCCCCTTCGCTGCGTGTGAGTTTGTCGGCCTTGGTCAGGATGACCAGGAATTTCAGGCCTTCCTCGACGCGCGGACGGATCACTTCGAGCAGGACCTGGTCCAGCTCGGTCAGGCCGTGGCGCGGGTCGCACATCAGCACGATGGCCTTGAGGTTTTCGCGTGTGACCAGGTAGTTGGCCATGACCTGCTGCCAGCGGATCTTGTCCTGCTTGGGCACCGCGGCGTAGCCGTAACCCGGCAGGTCGGTCAGCACGGCATCGGTGACACCCTGTTTGCCCAGGGCGAACAGGTTGATGTGCTGCGTGCGCCCGGGCTTCTTGGAGGCGAAGGCCAGCTGGTTCTGCTGGGTCAGGGTGTTGATGCAGGTCGATTTGCCGGCGTTGGAGCGGCCGACAAAGGCGATTTCCGGCACATCCAGCGCGGGCAGGAAATGCAGCTCGGGCGCCGTGGTCAGGAAACGGGCCGTGTGCAGCCAGCCCAGGGCCTGGACGGCCTGCGGGCTGGGGGGGGCGGGCTTGCCGCCCTGGCGGGCCGCGGCGGCAGTTTTGGAGGGGGGGGTCATGAGGTGATGGTGAAGTGCCCGGACCTGCATTGTAGAATCGGGCAGTTTTGCTCCAACCACACCCGAACCACCATGAAGTTGCTTGCCCCCCTGATGTTGGCTGCCGTGCTGGCAGCGCCCGCCTTCGCCGCCGAGGATGCCAAGGCGCCGGCCAAGCCCGACCTGGCCAAGGGCGAAGCCAGGTTCACCGCTGTCTGTGCCGCCTGTCACGGCGCCGACGGTAACTCCGGCATCCCGGCCAACCCCAAATTGGCCCAGCAGCACCCCCAGTACCTGGCCAAGCAGCTGCAGGAGTTCAAGTCCGGCAAGCGCAACAGCGCCGTGATGAAGGGTTTTGCCTCGGTGCTCAGCGACGAGGACATGATGGACATAGGCGCCTGGCTGGCCGCGCAGAAGGCCAAGCCGGGTTTCGCCAAGGACAAGGAACTGGTGGCCCTGGGTGAACGCATCTACCGCGGTGGCATCCCCGACCGCCAGATCGCGGCCTGTGCCGGCTGCCACAGCCCCAACGGCGCCGGCATTCCGGCCCAGTACCCTCGTCTGAGCGGCCAGCATGCCGACTACACCACGGCCCAGCTGCAGTCCTTCCGCGACGGCGTGCGCAAGAACAGCCTGCCCATGACCCAGGTGGCGGCCAAGATGAACGATCGCGAAATCAAGGCCGTTGCGGATTACATCGCCGGCCTGCGTTGATCGCAATACGCTTGCAGATTGCCGGGTTTCAACCGGCATGAATAAGCACAGGGTGATATTTGGTTCACAATGCCGGCTGAATGCCCGCTGACGGAACCCTGCAGCTTCCAGGTACTCCTACCCAGGCGGGTCTTTGCATGAAGACCCGCCTTTTGTTTTTTGCAGACCCCAGCCACTAACACCATGACCGTCTCCACCCAGGGCCTGAAATTGCCCGCATCCTCCCGCACCCTGCGTGCGGCGGTGGAATTGCTGTCGTCGATGCGCTTTTCCATCTCGCTGCTGACCGTGATCTGCATCGCCTCGGTCATCGGCACGGTGCTCAAGCAGCACGAACCGCTGAACAACTACATCAACCAGTTCGGCCCCTTCTGGACCGAGGTCTTCGGCAAGCTCAATCTGTACGCGGTTTACAGCGCCTGGTGGTTCCTGCTGATCCTGGCTTTCCTGGTCACCAGCACCTCGCTGTGCATTGCACGCAACACCCCCAAGATCCTGGCCGACCTCAAGGCCTACAAGGAAAACATGCGCGAGCAATCGCTGCAGGCCTTCCACCATCGCGCGCAAGCCACGCTGACCGATGCGCCGCAAGCCGCCGCCCAGCGCCTGGGTCGTCTGCTGGCCACCGGGGGCTGGAAAGTGAAGTTGCAGCAGCGCGAGACGCTCTCGGGCACCGGCTGGATGCTGGCGGCCAAGGCCGGCGCCGCCAACAAACTGGGTTATCTGGCGGCGCACAGTGCCATCGTGCTGGTCTGTGTCGGGGGGCTGCTGGATGGAGACCTCATGGTGCGGGCACAGATGTGGTGGGGCGGCAAGACACTCTACAACGGCGGCGGCATGATTGCCGACGTCAAACCCGAGCACCGCCTGAGCGAACGCAACCCGACCTTCCGCGGCAATCTGCTGGTGGCCGAGGGTACACAGTCCAGCACCGCCATCCTGAACCAGTCCGATGGCATCCTGCTGCAGGAGCTGCCCTTTGCCATCGAGCTCAAGAAATTCATCGTCGAGCACTACTCGACCGGTATGCCCAAGCTCTTCGCCAGCGAGATCGTGATCCACGACAAGGCCACGGGGGAGCAACACGAAGCGCGCGTCGAGGTCAACCATCCGGCCAGCTACAAGGGCATCGAGATCTACCAGTCCAGCTTCGACGACGGCGGCTCGACCGTGCGCCTCAAGGCCCAGCCCATGAACGCGGCGACCCAACCCTTCGAGATCGAGGGTGTGATCGGCGGCACGTCGCAGCTGAGCAATGGCAATCAGAAGCTCACGCTGGAATACACCGGCCTGCGCGTCATCAACGTCGAGAACTTCGCGGCCAACAGCCCCTCGGGCGTGGACGTGCGCAAGGTGGACCTGCGCGCCGCACTGGACGAGCGCCTGGGCGCGGCCAACAAGGCCGACGCCAGTAAGACCCAGCGCAACGTCGGCCCCAGCGTGAGCTACAAGCTGCGCGACGAGGCCGGCCAGGCGCGCGAGTTCAACAACTACATGCTGCCGGTTGATCTGGGGGACGGGGTGCCGGTTTTCCTGATGGGCATGCGCGAGACACCGTCGGAGCCCTTCCGTTACCTGCGCATACCGGCCGATGCCCAGAGCTCGACCGATGAATTCTTCCGCCTGCGCGCTGCCCTGGCTGATCCGGTGATGCGTGCACAAGCCGTGCGTCGTTATGCCGCGCGTGTGGTGGATCCTTCCCGCAAGGATCTGCTGCCGCAGCTCAACGCCTCGGCCCTGCGTGCGCTGGGCCTGTTCTCGGGGGCCGAGCCCGTAGCGGGCAGCCGGGCGCCGGGCGGCCTGCAGGCCATGGCGGACTTCATGGAAAACAATGTGCCCGAGGCCGAGCGTGCGCGAGCGGGCGAGATGCTGGTGCGCATCCTCAACGGGACCCTGTTCGAGTTGCTGCAGGTCGCGCGCGAACGCGCCGGCCTCAAGCCCCTGGCCTCCGATGAAACCGCCCAGGCTTTCATGACGCAGGTCGTGCTGGCGCTGAGCGACGCCTATTTCTACCCGGCCCCCATGGCCCTGCAGCTGAGCGATTTCACGCAGCTGCAGGCCAGCGTGTTCCAGGTGGCGCGCGCACCGGGCAAGACGGTTGTCTATCTGGGCTGTGCCTTGCTGATCCTGGGCGTGTTTGCCATGCTCTATGTGCGCGAGCGCCGCCTCTGGATCTGGCTGACGCCCCAGGGGCAGGGCGCCCAGGCCAGCATGGCCCTGTCGTCCAACCGCAAGACCCTGGACGCCGACCGTGAATTCGAGCAGCTGCGCGACAAGCTCTTGCAGAGCAAGGAGTAAACCATGAACACCGCCACGACCACCCTGACCCTCAACGAGGGCTACTTTGCCAAGCGCAATCTCTTTGACTGGCTGTTTGCCCTGCTGGTCGCCGTGGGCGGCATGTACGCCTACGCCAACTACCATCCCTACATGGATGTCTACGAGAAAGGCATCCTGCTGCTGGCCATGCCCGCTGCCGCGGCGCTGGGCTGGTTCTGGCGGCCGCTGCGCGTGCTGATGCTGGTGGTGGTCGCCTTCGCGCTCCTGGGCATCGCCTCTTATCAAGGGCAGCTGGCGCGCGCCGAGAGCGTGTTCTGGCTCAAGTACTTCCTGTCCAGCCAGTCGGCCATCCTGTGGATGAGCGTGCTGTTCTTCATGAGCACGGTGTTCTATTGGATCGGCATGTTCAGCCGGGCGCAGGGCGCCACCATGGAGCTGATCGGCTCGCGCCTGACCTGGGTGGCCGTGGGCATGGCCCTGATCGGCACCCTGGTGCGCTGGTACGAGAGTTACCTGCTCGGCCCGGACATCGGGCACATCCCGGTCAGCAACCTGTACGAGGTCTTCGTGCTCTTCTGCTGGCTGACGGCGCTGTTCTACCTCTACTTCGAGCAACAGTACGGCACGCGCGGCATGGGCGCCTTTGTCATGCTGGTGGTCAGCGCGGCCGTGGGCTTCCTGCTCTGGTACACCGCGGTGCGCGAGGCGCACGAGATCCAGCCCCTGGTGCCGGCGCTCAAGAGCTGGTGGATGAAGCTGCACGTGCCGGCCAACTTCGTGGGTTACGGCACCTTCGCCCTGGCCGCCATGGTGGCTTTTGCCTACCTGATCAAGAGCCAGGCGCAGGAGACTCGCTGGTACAGGCTGGCCCCGCTGTGGATCTTCGGCATCGTGCTGTGCTTCGTGCCGCTGGCCTTCCGCCAGAGTTCTTCGGCGGCCGGTGGCAGCTACTGGCTGGTCTATTTCATCATCGCCGCGCTCATCGTGGGCGGCATCCTGCTGGGTCGCCGGCGCATCATCGAACGGCTGCCCTCGCTTGAGGTGCTGGACGACGTGATGTACAAGTCCATCGCCGTGGGGTTTGCCTTCTTCACCATCGCCACCGTGCTGGGCGCCCTGTGGGCGGCCGAGGCCTGGGGCGGCTACTGGAGCTGGGACCCCAAGGAGACCTGGGCCCTGATCGTCTGGCTCAATTACGCGGCCTGGCTGCACATGCGCCTGATGAAGGGCCTGCGCGGCACCGTGGCATCGTGGTGGGCCCTGGCGGGCCTGGGCGTGACGACCTTCGCCTTCATCGGTGTCAACATGTTCCTCAGCGGGCTGCACAGCTACGGCGCGTTGTAGGGGTTTGGCGCCGTCCCGACGGGAAAGCGGGAACTTTGTAAGAATCATCGCCATCCCACGACTCATCAGCATAGGAGGGCACGACATGCTCATCAAGACCCGTGACGATGGCTTTGTCCATCCGCAATCCAGCGAAATCACCCCGCAAAACGTCTACCGGGACCGACGCCAGCTGATGCGCCTGATGGCCGGAGGGGTTGCCGGCGCTGCCTTGGCGGCCTGGGCCGTGCGCGACGCACGCGCGCAAATGCCGGCCCAGGGCGCCAAGCTGGCGGGCCGGAAGTCCTCAGTGAGTGGCGCCAGCACCATGGAGAGGATCACCGACTTCAAGGATGCCAGCAGCTACAACAACTTCTACGAATTCGGCACGGACAAGAGTGACCCGGCGCGCAATGCGCACACGCTCAAGACCACGCCCTGGACCGTGGGCATCGAGGGCCTGGTCAAGAAACCCGGCAACTACGCCCTGGAAGACCTGCTCAAGCTGTCTCCTATGGAAGAGCGCGTCTACCGGCTGCGTTGTGTCGAGGGCTGGTCCATGGTGATCCCGTGGGTGGGGTACTCGGTGGCGGAGCTGATCAAAAAAGTCGAACCCCTGGGCAGCGCCAAGTATGTCGAATTCATCACCCTGGCGGACAGCAAGACCATGCCTTATGTGGGCTCGCGTGTGCTCAACTGGCCTTATGTCGAGGGACTGCGCATGGACGAGGCCATGCACCCCCTGACCCTGCTGGCCTTCGGCATGTATGGTGAAGTGCTGCCCAGGCAGAGCGGCGCACCGCTGCGTCTGGTGGTGCCATGGAAGTACGGTTTCAAGAGTGGCAAGAGTCTGGTGAAGATCCGCTTCACCGACAAGCAGCCGGCCACGGCCTGGAACCTTGCGGCACCGCAGGAATACGGGTTCTATTCCAACGTGAATCCGCTGGTGAACCACCCGCGCTGGAGCCAGGCCAATGAACGTCGCATCGGCGAAGACGGCCTGTTTGCCAAGAAGCGCAAGACCTTGATGTTCAACGGCTACGAGGCCCAGGTGGGGCAGCTGTACGCCGGCATGGATCTCAAGAAATATTACTGACAGCCTGCACTTGGAGACGGCGCGCATCAACCGCTGGCTGCTGGGGCGTGCCGCCAAGCCGCTGTTGTTCCTGCTCTGTCTGCTGCCGGCGTTCTGGCTGGTTTATGGGGCGGCGACCGATCAGCTGGGGGCCAATCCGGCCGAAGCCTTGATCCGATCCACGGGGGACTGGACCCTGCGCATGCTCTGCGTGGTCCTGGCCGTTACGCCCCTGAGGGTTCTGCTGAAGCTGTCGGCGCTGGCGCGCTTGCGCCGCATGCTGGGGCTCTACGTCTATTTCTACGTCGTGTTGCATCTGCTGTGCTACGCCTGGCTGGACATGGGTCTGGACCCGGGCGACATCGCGCGTGACATTGCCAAGCGCCCCTTCATCCTGGTGGGGTTCACGGCTTTTGTGCTGCTGACGCCACTGGCCGCCACCTCGTGGAACCGTGCCATCCGCGCCCTGGGTGCTGCGCGTTGGCAGCTTCTGCACAGGCTGGTGTATGCCGTGGCCCTGCTGGCTGTGCTGCACTTTTTCTGGATGCGCGCAGGCAAGAACAATTTTGCCGAGGTGCAGGTGTATGCCGGCATATTCGGCGCCCTGCTGGGTTGGCGACTGCTGCGCTACGTCAGGAACCACAGGACCTGAACCGCAGGCCCGGCTTATCAGACCAGCTTTTCTCCTCGCATCTGATCGGACGCGTACTCGCGTTCGCGGATCAGATGGGATTGGATGCCATCGACCAGGATCTCTGCAGCACGACCGCGCGTGTTGTAGTTGCTGGCCATGCTCATGCAGTAGGCGCCAGCCGAGAGCACGGCCAGCTGATCACCCGTTTGCACATCGAGCATCCGGTCACGCCCCAGCCAGTCACCGCTCTCGCACACCGGGCCGACGATGTCCCAGTTGATGTGGGCGCCCTGACGCGGTGCCAATGGCACGATCTGGTGGTAGGCCTCGTACATGGCCGGGCGTGGCAGATCGTTCATGGCCGCATCGACGATGCAGAAATTCTTCTGTTCGCCGGGCTTGAGGTAGAGCACTTCGGTCAGGCAGACGCCGGCATTGCCGACCAGAGAGCGGCCGGGTTCGATCATCAGCTGGCGCTGGCCATAGCCGCGCGCATCCAGCTTGGCGAGCAGCTTGGCCCACAGGGCATCGGCGGCGGGTGGTGTGTCGCCGTTGTAGTCGATGCCCAGACCGCCACCGAAGTCGATGTGGTGCAGCGGGATGCCGGTCGCTTCGATGGCCTGGACCAGATCGAGTACGCGGTCCATCGCGTCCAGGTAGGGCGACTCCTGCGTGATCTGCGAGCCGATATGGCAGTCGATACCCACGACTTTCAGGCCGGGCAGCGCGGCAGCGTGCTGATAGATGGTCAGCGCGCGTTCGTGTGCGATGCCGAATTTGTTGCCCTTGAGGCCGGTCGAGATGTAAGGATGGGTCTTGGCATCCACGTTCGGATTCACACGGATGCTGACAGGCGCGCGCTGACCTGCGGCAAGCGCCACTTCGTTGAGTACGTCGATTTCAGCTTCGCTTTCGACATTGAAACAGCCGATGCCCGCGTCAAGCGCCCGGCGCATTTCAGTGCGTGTCTTGCCGACGCCGGAGAAGATGATCTTGCTTGCGTCGCCACCCGCGGCCAGCACGCGTTCGAGCTCGCCGCCGGAGACGATGTCGAAGCCGCAACCGGCCCGGGCGAACAGCTGCAGTATGGCCAGCGAGGAGTTGGCTTTCATGGCGTAGCAGACCTGTGCCTTGCGGCCGGCAAAGCCGCGCTGGTAGGCCCCCAGGGCTGCCAGCATGGCCGCCTTGGAATACACGAACAGCGGCGTGCCATGCTGGCGGGCCAGATCGGCCAGGCGCACGTTTTCGATGAAGAGCTCATCGCCTCGGTAGGCAATATGGGGCTGGCCCGGGAGTGTCTTGGCAGTCATTGGGGGGCGGGAATGTTGGTGGAGACAGGAACAGGCGACGGGCCGGTGGCTGGCGTCTCGGACTTCTTGTTGTCGGGCATGGCCGGCCACATGGACTGGGGCAGGGTGGCGCGGTTGGCGGCAGCCGGCTCGGCAGGCAGGTACAGATTGCCGGTCTGGCCGCAGCCGCTCAAGGTCGAGAGCGCGCAGGCTGCAATGACAGCAAGCACGGCATGGCTTAGGGCCCTGACTAGAATCCGAGGGGTTTGCAACATCACGGAATTGTAATGACCGACACCGAATTCATGGACCGCGCCGAGAGTGTTCTGCGCGCCATCGAAGCCAGCTGTGACCGCTTCAACGAGGAAAGCGACGTCGACATCGACAACCAGCGCGTCGGCGGCATGGTGACCCTGGTGTTTCGCGATCGCAGCCAGATCGTGGTGAATCTGCAGAAGCCGCTGCATGAAATCTGGCTGGCGGCCCGCTCGGGCGGTTACCACTACAAGTTCGATGGCCGCCAGTGGCTTGATACCAAGGGGCAGGGCGAGTTCTTCGCCAGCCTGTCGCGTTATGCGAGCGAACAGGCTGGCTCGAAACTGGTGTTTTCCGCCTGATCAGTTCTTGAACAGGTCGAGAATGCGCAGCTTTTCTTCCGTGGGCGGATTGGGGGCCTGCGCCGGCGGCGCGGCGGCGGGGGCTGGTGCGGGTGCCGGCAGGATGCCTCCGGGCGGGGGCATGACGGCGGGTACGTCGTCCAGGCCCAGCGAGAGCACACCACCATCCTTGGCGTGTTCGGTGTACATCCAGTCGATACCGACTTGCACCACACCTTCGGGCGGCGCCAGTTCCAGGATGGGCACGTCGCGCAGGGCGTGTTCCATATAGTTGATCCAGACCGGCAGGCTCAGGCCACCGCCGGTTTCGCGGTCACCCAATTTGCGCGGTGTGTCGTAGCCGATCCAGGTGATGGCGGTGAGCGTGGGCTGGTAGCCGGCAAACCAGGCGTCCATGGAGTCATTCGTGGTGCCGGTCTTGCCATAGATATCGGGCCGTTTCAGGGCGGCCTGGGCCCGGCTTCCCGTGCCGGTGCGCATGACCTCCTGCAGCATGGTTGACATGACGAAGGCATTGCGTGCTTCAATCGCGCGCATGGATTCGTCGGGCACCACGGGTTTGGACTGGATCAGCACCTTGCCCTTCTGCTCGGTGATCTTGCTGATCATCCAGGGGTTGATGCGGTAGCCCCCGTTGGCGAATACCGAGTACCCGGTGGCCATCTGCATGGGGGTGACCGAACCAGCGCCCAGTGCCATGGTCAGGTAAGGCGGGTGTTTCTCGGCTTCAAAGCCGAATTGGGCGACCCATTCCTGGGCGTAGCGCGCGCCGATGGCGTCCAGCACGCGTATCGAAATCATGTTCTTGGATTTCGCGAGGCCGCGGCGCAGGGGCATGGGGCCCTCGAAGGCGCCGTCGTAGTTTTTCGGCTCCCAGGGCTGGCCACCAGTCAACTCGGGCTCGAAGAACAGGGGCGCGTCGTTGACCACGGTGGCTGGGGTGAAGCCTTTTTCGAGTGCGGCCGAATAGATGAAGGGCTTGAAGCTCGAACCGGGCTGGCGCCAGGCCTGGGTGACGTGGTTGAACTTGTTCTTTTCGAAATCGAATCCCCCCACGAGGGCTTTGATGGAGCCGTTGCGCGGGTCCAGGGAGACGAAGGCGCCCTCAACCTCGGGCAACTGCACGATTTCCCAGGTGTTTTTCGCCGTTTTCATGACCCGGATGATGGCGCCACGACGGATCTTGAGCTTGGGGCCGGCCCTGGGCTGCAGGCCGGGCTGGGCGATGCGCAGTCCCTCCCCTGTGATTTCCAGAGTTTCGCCACCGCGCCGCATGGCCATGACCTTGCGGGGGGTGGCTTCCAGCACCAAGGCGGTCAGCAAGTCGCCGTTGTCGGGATGCTCGTCCAGGGCATCATCGACAGTGTCTTCAAGCTCGGTGGCCTTGTCGGGCAGGGTGATGAACTTCTCGGGCCCCCGGTAGGCCTGGCGGCGCTCAAAGTCCATGATGCCCTGGCGCAGGGCCTGGTAGGCCACTTCCTGGTCCTTGGAGCGTATGGTGGTGTAGACGTTAAGTCCTCGCGTGTAGGTCTCCTCGCCATACTGGGCAAAGATCAGCTGGCGGACCATCTCGGCCACGAATTCAGCGTGGCTGCGTGCCGGGCCATTGCCAGCGGCGTTGTTGCCCCCCGATTTGATCCGCAGCTCCTGCTTTCTGGCGGTCTCGGCTTCTTCCGCCGTGATGAAACCGTTGTCCAGCATGCGGTCGATGATGTAGAGCTGGCGGCTGCGGGCGCGCTTGGGGTTGCTGATCGGGTTGTAGGCCGAGGGCGCCTTGGGCAGGCCGGCCAGCATGGCGGCTTCGGCAATCGTGATGTCCTTGAGCGCCTTGCCGAAGTAGGTCTCGGCGGCGGCGGCGAAACCATAGGCGCGGTTGCCCAGATAGATCTGGTTCATGTAGATCTCGAGGATCTGGTCCTTCGTGAGCAAATGCTCCAGCTTGAAGGTCAGCAGGATCTCGTAGATCTTGCGCGTGAAAGTCTTTTCAGAGGACAGGTAGACATTGCGCGCCACCTGCATGGTGATGGTAGAGGCGCCCTGGCTCTTGGCTCTGCCGACGTTGGCCAGGCCGGCGCGTACCACGCCCACATAGTCCACACCGCCGTGCTGGAAGAAGCGGGCATCCTCGATGGCCAGGACCGCATCGGTGAGGGTCTGGGGAATGGCTTTGATCGGGGTGAAATTGCGCCGTTCCTCGCCAAACTCGCCAATCAGATCCCCTTCCGCTGAAAAGATGCGCAGGGGGAGCTTGGGACGGTATTCCGACAGGTCGGAGATGTCCGGCAGATTGGGATAGGCCAGCGCCATGGCGATGGACACGATGATCAGCACCGAGGCCAGGCCGGCCAGTGCGATGCCGCCGCTCCACAGGCCGATGCGCAGGAGTTGGCGCACGGTGGCAGATCGGGGGAATTTCATGCCTTCAGGGCTAGGCGTGGGGGGGGACTCGGATGGAGAATCAAGGGGCATAAAGTCTTTGTAAGGTCGCATCAGCATTATAAAAATCTGCGCCCTCCCCAAGACCGGCATGTCCATTTTTATTGAGGCGACAAACTTCCTCGCAGATGTAAGGCCTGTTTCCAGGCGGTTGCAAACGCATACAAAGCGTCTGCTTTTGACAACGTTCAAAAGCGCAGAAATGGGAAAAATCCTTTGCAGGACAAGGACCTAACTGCTAGCATTCAAGTGAATTCATAAGTTTGCCGGCTTGTCGCCGGTTTCTTTGAGGGGATGCTCTTGATCTCATTGGGATCCTTGTTCAGTCGCCAGCCTGAGCCCATGCTGGGTTTGGATGTCAGCTCTTCCAGTGTCAAGCTGGTCGAGTTGAGCCAGAACAAAGCTGGCCAGTACGTGCTGGATCGTTGCGCGATCGAGCCGCTGGAGCGCGGCTGGATCACCGACGGCAACATCGAGAAGTTCGATGAAGTGGCCGAAGCCGTGCGCCGCCTGGTCAAGAAGAGCGGTACCAGGACCAGGAATGTGGCCATGGCCCTGCCGCCTTCGGCCGTGATCACCAAGAAGATCGTCCTGCCCGGTGGCATGAGCGAGGTCGAGCTTGAGATGCAGGTGGAGGCCGAGGCCAATCAGTACATCCCGTTCCCCCTGGAAGAGGTGAGCCTGGACTTCTGTGTCATCGGCCCGAGTGCGACTGCAGCGGGCGATATCGATGTGTTGATCGCGGCATCGCGTCGTGAAAAAGTCCAGGACATTCAGGGCCTGGCCGAATCGGCGGGCCTCAAGCCCGTCATCGTTGACGTGGAGTCCTATGCCTCCCGCCTGGCGGCCAAGCGCCTGATCGCCAATCTGCCGGAGCAGGGGGTAGGGGCCATCGTGGCGCTCTTCGAGGTGGGCGCGTTGACCACCAGCATGCAGGTGATCCGGGATGACGAGGTGCTGTACGAGCGTGACCAGGCTTTCGGGGGCGCCCAGCTGACCCAGCTGATCGTGCGCCAGTATGGCTTTTCGCTGGAGGAGGCCGAGTCCAAGAAGCGCAGTGGTGAGTTGCCTGAGGACTATGAAAGCAGCGTGTTGCGCCCCTTTATTGAAAGTATGGTCCAGGAAATCGGACGCGCCTTGCAATTTTTCTTCACCAGCACGCCGCACCACAAGGTGGACTACATCATGCTGGCGGGTGGGGCGGCCGCCCTGTCCGGGCTGACCGATGCCGTGACGCAGCAGCTGAGTTTCCCGTGCAGCCTGGTCAATCCCTTTGATGGCATGGAAATCGGTGACGGGGTTCGCCTGAAGAAGATGACCCGTGAGGCGCCCTCCTATCTGACGTCTTGCGGTCTGGCGATGCGGAGGTTCCTGCAGTGATACTGATCAACCTGCTGCCCCATCGTGAGGCTGCGCGCAAGCAGCGACAGGATGTCTTCAACGTCTCGCTGGGGGTCTCGGCCCTGGCTGGCGGTCTGATCGCGGGCATCGTCTTTCTGTGGCTCCAGAGTCAGATCTCTTCGCAGGAAGGGCTGAACACCATGTTGGGCCAGGAGATCCAGAAGCTGGACAACCAGATCAAGGATATCGCTGCGCTTGAGGCGGAGATTGCCGCCTTGCGGGCGCGACAGCAGGCGGTGGAAAACCTGCAGGCCGATCGCAATATGCCGGTGCAACTGCTGACCGAGTTGACACGCCAGTTTCCTGAGGGGGTGTATATCACCAGCATGCGCCAGGACAACCAGCTGATCAGTTTGCAAGGAACAGCTCAATCCAATGAGCGGGTTTCGGAGCTGTTGCGCAACTTGGCCTACCATTCCCCCTGGTTCTCCAAGCCGGAATTGATCGAGATCGTGGCTGCCAATGCGACTTTTGGCAAAGACCAGCGACGGGTGGCCAATTTCACCGTGCGTGTACGTATGCTGCGTGCCAGTGAGGTTCAGAAACCCCCGGTGTCTGCCGCACCGGCGCCGACTGCAGATGTGACGACACCCACGGCAGCGGCTCCCCAGCCGGCCAAGCCGTAAGGGTGCATTGATATGGCAAGTACATCCTCCCCCAACCTGAAACTCGCGCAACTCAAGCAAACGCTGCAGTCCCAGTTCAGCAATCTTGATCCGCGCAATCCGCTTGCCTGGCCGGCCCTGCCGCGTTATGGCCTGTTTCTGGCGATCGCCGTTGCGGTGGTCGTGTTGCTCTGGTTCCTCTGGCTCAGCGGTGAGGACGATGTCCTGACCCAGGCGCGTGAAAAAGAAGTGAAGCTGCGCGAGGAATACAAAACCAAATTGGCCAAGGCCATCAACCTGGACGCTTTGCGCAAGCAGCGTGAGCAGGTTCTGCAGTATGTGACGCAGCTGGAAAAGCAGTTGCCCAGCAAGGCGGAAATGGATGCGCTGCTGTCCGATATCAACCAGGCCGGTCTGGGACGCAGCTTGCAGTTTGACCTCTTCAGGCCCGGCTCGGTGGTGATCCGCGACTATTACGCAGAGCTGCCGATTTCCATCAGGGTGACCGGTCGCTTTCATGACATGGCTTCATTTACCTCCGACATCGCGCATCTGTCACGCATTGTGACGTTGAACAATCTGACGGTAGTGCCGGTAGCCGGCGGAACGACGCTGGCCATGGATGCAACGGCCAAAACCTTCCGTTACCTCGACAAGGATGAAATCGCCGCGCAGCGCAAGCCCGCAGGGGATAAAAAATGAGGCTGATGAGGTCTTTGCCCCTGCTGATGGCGGCGCTGGTTTTGGCGGGCTGTGGCGCGTCCAGCGAAGATGAGTTGCGTGCCTGGATGCTGGAGCAGCGCAACCAGATGCGCCCGCGCGTAGCGCCTATTTCTGAACCCAAGCCGTACAAACCCGAGAATTACGCTGATGCGGCGACCGTCGATCCTTTCAGCAAGGAAAAACTGACATCCGCGCTCAAGCGCGATGTGGCTCAGCCTGCCTCGATCACGAGTGCGCTGATTGCCCCGGAACTGGCGCGACGCAAGGAGGCCCTGGAGGCTTTCCCGCTCGACGCCATGTCCATGGTCGGCAGCCTGATTCAGGAGGGGCAACCGGCCGCCCTGATCCGGGTCGACCGGCTGCTTTACCAAGTCCGGCTGGGTAACTACCTGGGCATGAATTATGGGCGCGTGACCAAAATCACCGAGACCGAAGTTACCTTGCGCGAAATCGTGCAGGACGCCGTGGGGGAGTGGATCGAGCGTGCCGCCACACTGCAGTTGCAGGAGAGAGTCAAATGAAAAATCACACTATGAGGGTGCGCTGGACTGGCGCCGTGGTCTTGGCAATGCTGAGTGTTTCGGCGTTGGCGCAAACAGTCGGTGCGGAGACTTCACAGACGGCTTCTGCGCAACCCATCATCGAAGCCGTGACGGGTTCCCTGCAGGGCGGGGCAGAGGTGGTCAAGATCGATTTGTCCCAGCCTTTGGCGACCGTTCCGAATGGTTTTTCCATCAAGTCGCCGGCCAAGATTGCACTGGACATACCCGGTGTGGGCAATGCCATGGGGCGCTCCACGGTTGAGGTCAACCAGGGCAATCTGCGTTCGATCAATCTGATTCCTGCCGGGGACCGCACCCGCGTGGTGCTGAATCTGAAACAGGCTACGAATTACAAGGCCGAGTTGCAGGGGAAAGCCTTGCTGATTACGCTGGACGCTGTAGCGGCAAGTACGGCGCCCACTGCACCAGCCCCTACCTTTGCCGAGGCCAAGAACCGTGAAACCCTGCCGATCAAGGATCTTGACTTTCGTCGTGGCGTGAGCGGCTCGGGTCGTGTGGTTGTGGCTTTGCCGAATAGTCAGGTGGGTGTTGATATCCGACAAAGTGGGCAGACGCTTGTGGTGGAGTTCATGAAATCGAGTCTGCCTGAGGGCTTGCGCCGCAAGCTCGACGTGACCGATTTCGGAACGCCGGTGCAAACCGTGACGGCCTTCCAGGTCGGTGACCGCGTCCGATTGGTGATCGAGCCCAAGGGGGTCTGGGAGCACAGCGCCTACCAGAGCGACGATCAGTTTGTGGTCGAGGTCAAGCCCCAACGCGTCGATCCGACGAAGTTGACCCAAGGCCCTGGTTACAACGGACAGAAGCTTTCGTTGAATTTCCAGAACATCGAGATCCGTGCCCTGTTGCAGGTCATCGCCGATTTCACCAATTTCAACGTGGTGACGTCGGATTCGGTGACCGGGACGGTGACGCTGCGTTTGCAAGACGTGCCTTGGGACCAGGCCCTGGACATCATTTTGCAGTCCAAGGGCTTGGGCCTGCGCAAGAACGGCAATGTGCTGTGGATTGCGCCGAAGGACGAGATTATTGCCAAGGAAAAGCTGGAGCGTGAGGCCAATGCCGCGCTCGAGACGCTGGAACCCGTACGCACGCAGTCGTTCCAGCTCAATTACGCGAAAGCGGTAGACGTGGCTCGGCAGCTCACAGGGGGAGTAGTGGGAGGGCCCGTCGCTGCCCCGGCGGTTGGTGGTGTAGCCAGCGGCCGCATCCTCAGTCCCAGGGGTAGCGCCATTGCTGAGCCGCGGACCAATCAGTTGTTCGTAACCGATATCGGTAGCAAACTGGAGCAGGTCCAGGATCTGATTTCAAAGCTGGACATCGCTGTACGACAGGTGCTGATCGAGGCGCGTATCGTTGAAGCTTCCGATACCTTTGGTAAGTCTTTGGGTGTCAGGCTGGGTGGTGGTATGAATGCGGCCACAGATTCGACTGGGGCTGGTATCCAATTTGGGCCCAGCTACAGTGCCGCATCGGCGGGGACAACATCGGGCACCTTCGTGAACCTGCCGTCGGGTGGCCAGGGCGGTTTCAGTGCTGCCACTTTTGCGGTTTCCATCTTCGGTGAGAACGCTGCGCGCTTCTTGAACCTGGAGATTTCCGCCTTGGAGGCCGATGGCAAAGGCAAGGTGGTTTCCAGCCCGCGCGTCGTCACGGCCGACAAGGTCAAGGCGGTGATCGAGCAGGGTACCGAGCTGCCTTACCAAGTAGCCTCGGCCAGTGGCGCCACCTCTATCGCCTTCCGCAAGGCCAATCTGATGCTGGAAGTGACACCGCAGATCACGCCGGAGGGCAATGTGATCCTGGAGCTGGACATCAACAAGGATACGGTGGGCCAGTCCACACCCGCAGGTTTTGCCATCGATACCAAGCACGTGAAGACCCAGGTCCTGGTCGAAAATGGCGGCACGGTGGTGATCGGAGGTATCTTTACCCAGACGGAAACCGAAGATACGACCAAGGTGCCTTTCCTTGGTGATCTGCCGGGACTGGGCGTCCTGTTCCGCAACAATGTGAAACGTTCGGAAAAGCGGGAAATGCTGGTCTTCATCACACCCAAGGCTTTGACGGATCGCACTTCCCTGCGCTGAAGAGCGGGGTCAGGACGGTCTCTTGTCTATCAGTCTCATCGGCCTGCCCGGATCGGGCAAGTCCACCGTCGGGCGCCAGTTGGCCCGACGTTTGCAATTGCCTTTCACGGATGCCGATCAGGTGATCGAGCAGCGCATCGGCTGTCCGATCCGCGAGTTCTTCGAGCGTGAAGGGGAAGAGCGCTTCCGTGACATCGAAGAGCAGGCCTTGAGTGATCTGACCCTGCAGCCCGGCGTACTGTCGACGGGCGGCGGGGCCGTGCTGCGCAAGAGCAATCGTGAGCATCTGCATGCGCGCGGCAAGGCGGTGTATCTCAAGTCCACACCTGAAGAGTTGTTCAGGCGCCTGCGGCATGACACCCAGCGCCCACTCTTGCAGGTCAGCGATCCTATGCAACGGCTGCGCGATCTCTATGCCGCGCGCGATCCGCTTTACAGGGAGACGGCGCACTTTGTCATCGACACAGGGCGTCCCTCCGTGGCCACCCTG
Source organism: Curvibacter fontanus (assembly GCF_054780335.1). Lineage (NCBI taxonomy): Bacteria > Pseudomonadati > Pseudomonadota > Betaproteobacteria > Burkholderiales > Comamonadaceae > Curvibacter > Curvibacter fontanus. The sequence continues at coordinate 170,459 of NZ_BAAGWN010000047.1, read as the reverse complement.
GTCAACATGATCGTCATGCAGCTGGAGCTGGCGGGCATCGTGCCCCATCACTGAGGGGCAATGTCCGACCTGGGGCCGGTCTTCGGGCCGTGCCCTAAACTCGGGGAATGTCTACACGTACCGATTCCACCCGTCCGGCAGCGATGCAGGTGCGCATCGAGCTGGCTGAGCGCAGTTATCCCATTTTCATCGGCAGCGGCTTGCTGGCACAGGCCGGCAGTTATGCCGGCTTGCCCCGCGCAGCACAGGCGCTGATCGTCAGCAACACCACGGTAGCGCCGCTCTATGTGAAGGCGCTGAAGAATGCCTTGCAGGCGCATTACGGGCAGATCCACGTGGTCGAACTGCCCGACGGCGAGTCACACAAGGACTGGTCGACCCTGAATCTGATTTTCGACGCCTTGCTGGCCCAAGCCTGTGATCGCAAAACCGTGCTGTATGCCCTGGGCGGTGGCGTGGTGGGTGATATGACCGGTTTTGCTGCCGCCAGCTATATGCGGGGCGTGCCCTTTGTCCAGGTGCCGACGACCTTGCTGGCCCAGGTGGATTCCTCGGTGGGGGGTAAAACTGCGATCAATCACCCTCAGGGTAAGAACATGATCGGCGCCTTCTACCAGCCGCAGCGGGTGATTTGTGATCTGGACACGCTCAAGACCCTTCCGGAGCGCGAACTCAGCGCAGGCCTGGCCGAGGTGATCAAGTACGGGCCCATTGCGGACATGGAGCTGCTGGCCTGGCTGGAACAGGACATGGAGGCCTTACGAGCGCGGGAGCCGTCGGCCCTGGCGCACGCGGTGCAGCGGAGTTGTGAAATCAAGGCCTGGGTGGTGGGGCAGGACGAGCGTGAGGCAGGTCTGCGGGCCATCCTCAACTTCGGCCATACCTTCGGGCATGCCATCGAGGCAGGCCTGGGTTACGGCGTCTGGCTGCATGGGGAGGCCGTGGGTTGCGGCATGGTGATGGCAGCCACCCTGTCGGAACGACTGGGCCTGGTCGACCAGGCATTTGTCCAGCGTCTGAGCCAGTTGATCGCCAGTGCCGGCTTGCCCGTGACCGGCCCGCAACTGGATGCGAACGACAACGCCGGGCGCTATCTGGAATTGATGCGTGTCGACAAGAAGGCCGAGTCCGGTGAGATCCGCTTTGTCGTGATCGAAGCACCAGGCCGCGCCGGCGTGCGTGGTGCGCCCGATGCATTGGTGCGCGAGGTCATTGATGCTTGCTGCCTACGCCAGTGATCCGGCTCGTACGCGCGGGCGGAAGTATCCGGAAGAGGCGGCTCCCACGCGTACCGAGTACCAGCGCGACCGTGACCGCATCGTCCATTCGACCGCCTTTCGTCGCCTGGTCTACAAGACCCAGGTCTTCCTGAACCACGAAGGCGATCTCTTTCGCACGCGCATGACGCACTCGCTGGAGGTGGCACAGCTGGGGCGGTCCATCGCACGCTCCTTGGGCCTCAATGAGGATCTGGTGGAAGCGATCGCCCTGGCCCATGACCTGGGGCACACACCCTATGGTCATGTCGGGCAGGATGCCCTGAACGAATGCATGGCCGGACATGGTGGGTTCGAACACAATCTGCAGAGCCTGCGGGTGGTCGACCAGCTGGAGGAACGCTACCCGGCCTTTGACGGCCTCAACCTCACCTTTGAAACGCGCGAAGGCATCCTCAAGCACTGCTCTCGTGCGAATGCCGAGCGGATCGAAGCGGTTGAACCCGGAGGGGTGGGGCTGCGCTTTCTGATACGAGCCCAGCCCAGCCTGGAAGCCCAGCTGTGCAACCTGGCCGATGAAATCGCCTACAACGCGCACGATATCGACGACGGCGTGCGCTCGGGTCTGATCACCCCGGATCAGCTCAAGGAAGTGCCCCTGTTTGCGGAACATCGCCAGCAGGCCCTGCGTGAACATCCCGGTCTGGCGCAGGCTGGCGCAGGGCGGCGCCTGCTTTACGAAACCATACGCCGCATGCTCAGCGCGCAGGTGTATGACGTGATCGAGGCAACGCGTTCCGAGCTGGCGCGCACGAACCCTGGGACCGCCGACGCGGTCCGGCAACTGCCCGCTCTGCTGTGTTTCAGTGCGGGCATGCGCGAGCGTTCGGTGCTGTTGAAGAAATTTCTTTTCCAGAACCTGTACCGCCATCCGCAAGTCATGCAGACCACCAGCCTGGCGCGACAGGTCATCCAGGAACTGTTCGAGTGCTATCGGCAGACGCCACAAGAGATGCAGGCCGGGCATGCGGCGCGTGCTCAGGCAGTACGGGAAAATCACGATTCGGACCACGCTGTGCTGCGCATCGTTGCGGATTACATTGCCGGTATGACGGATCGCTTTGCCAGCCGCGAGCACGAGCGTCTGACAGGCAAGAAGCTGTGGTCATGAAACGTCAGCTGGTGCATCCGGCCCTGGTGGTGATCGCCGCTGGTGTGGCGGCGGCCCTGCATGTCGGCAAACTCTCGCCCGCTCTGCCGGCCCTGGGGCAGGCATTGGGCGTGACCCTGGTGCAGGCGGGCTTCCTGCTGTCTCTGGTGCAACTGGCCGGCATGACGCTGGGGCTGGTGGCGGGGCTCACGGCCGATGGCCTGGGGCTCAGGCGCAGCATGCTGGGTGGCCTGTTGCTGCTCTCGGCGGCCTCTTTGCTGGGTGGTTGGGCGCGTGATGTCCCGGCCTTGCTGGTCTTGCGGGCGGTGGAGGGCCTGGGTTTTCTGCTGGTTTCGATGCCTGCCCCCAGTCTCATCCGTCATCTGGTCAAACCCGAGCGCATGAGCGTCATGCTGGGGCTCTGGGGGGCTTACATGCCCTTGGGAACCGCCAGTGCCCTCTTGTGCGGCCCGTTGTTCATCAGTCTGTTCGGTTGGGAAAGCTGGTGGTGGGTGCTGGCCGTCCTGACGCTGGCCATGGCTGTCTGGGTCTGGCAGGTCGTTCCGCCGGATACGCCGCGCACCTCAGCGACAAAGGGTCAGCCGCTGCAGCAGCCAGGCTGGGGGCATCGCCTGCGTCTTACGCTGGGGGCGCCGGGGCCCTGGCTGGTGGCGCTGAGTTTTGCCGTGTACTCGGGCCAGTGGCTGGCCGTCATCGGTTTTCTTCCCACCATTTATGCGCAGGCTGGCGTGGCAGGGGGGCTGAGCGCCGTGCTGACCGCCTTGGTGGCAGCTGTCAATATGGTGGGCAATATTGCCTCGGGTCGGCTGCTGGGGCGTGGCGTGAAGCCGCAGATCCTGCTGTATGCGGGTTTTGCCGTCATGGGGCTGGGAACCTGGCTGGCCTTCGTGACTTTCCCCCTGTCACCGGAGGGTCTGGGCCTGCCGCCCGTGCTCCGTTTCGTGGCCGTTGTGTTGTTCTCGATGGTGGGCGGCATGATTCCGGGTACGCTGTTTTCGCTGGCCGTGCGGCTGGCGCCGGGTGAAGGCACGGTGTCCACCACGGTCGGCTGGATGCAGCAGTGGGCATCGTTCGGTCAGTTCGCGGGGCCGCCCCTGGTGGCCTGGGTGGCCAGCGGCGCGGGGGGCTGGCACTGGACCTGGGCGGTGACCGGGGGCTGTTCCCTCATCGGCCTGGCGCTGGCCAGGCAGCTTGGACAGAGGAGCCGTGCATGAGCGAGACGCACGTGGAGGACGTGCCGCAAGAGCTGCGTGAGGTGGTCCTGCATGACATGCGGCACTGGCTGGAGCAGGCCGTGATCGGGCTCAACCTCTGCCCCTTTGCCAAGAGCGTGCACATCAAGGGCCAGATCCAGTGGTGTGTGAGTTCTGCACGCGATGAGCAGGCGGTGCGCAGCGATCTGGTGCGCGAGCTGCTGTCCCTGCAAGAGAGCGATCCTGCACAGCGCGATACCACCTTGCTGGTGCTGCCGCTGTGTTTCGAGGATTTCCTCGATTTCAATGCCTTCCTGGCGGTGGCCGATGCGGTCCTGGTTGAACTCGGATTGTTGGGGGAGTTGCAGATTGCCAGCTTCCACCCCCAGTACCAGTTTGCCGGCGCCGATGCCGACGACATCACCAACTGCACCAATCGCGCGCCATACCCGGCCCTGCACCTCCTGCGCGAAGCCAGCATCGACCGCGCTGTCGAAGCCTTTCCGGAGGCCGAGGCCATCTATGAGAAGAACATGCAGGTGATGGAGCAACTGGGGCATGCAGGTTGGGATGCGCTGGGCATCGTTCGTCATGCCAAAAGCAGCAGGACTGCAGGTGAAACTGGAGATGAGGTATGAAACACGGAGCGCGTGGAGAACGCCAGCAAGGCAAGACGCAGGTGAGTGCAAAGCAGGCACCGTCCTTGGCACCTGAGATTCGTCCGGGGCAATCCATCGAACTGCTCAAGGAACTGCACATTCTCACGCGCGATGGCAAGCTCAACCAGGATTCCCGGCGCAAGCTCAAACAGGTTTACCACCTCTTTCATTTCATCGAGGATCTGCTGCAGGACTTGCAAGCGCAGCGGGAGGATGGTGCATCGCCTCAGGCTGGCATCACGCTGGCCGACCACGGTGCCGGCAAGTCCTATCTGGGATTCATCATCTACGACCTGTTCTTCAAACAGAGCCCCGGTGGTCATGTCTTCGGCATCGAGACCCGGCCCGACCTGGTGCAGAAGTCGCGCGAGCTCGCGCAGCGGCTGGAATTTGCGCGCATGTCCTTTCTGAATCTCAGCGTGGCCGAGTCCATGCAGGCCGGTGAACTGCCCGCACGTATCGACATGGTCACGGCCCTGCATGCCTGCGACACGGCCACCGATGACGCCATTGCCTTCGGCCTGCAGAAACAGGCCCATTACATGGTGTTGGTGCCTTGCTGCCAGGCCGAGGTGGCGCGGGCCTTGAGCTCGGGCAAGGCCTTGTCCTTGTCGCGCACCCCGCTGGCCGAGCTGTGGCGCCACCCCCTGCACACCCGTGAACTGGGCAGCCAGATCACCAATGTCCTGCGCTGCCTTTACCTGGAGGCCATGGGTTATCAGGTGACGGTGACGGAACTCGTGGGCTGGGAACACAGTCTCAAGAACGAGCTCATCATTGCGCGCCATACCGGGCAGCGCAAGCGGGCCGCGGCCCAGCGCCTGCAGGCGATCCTGGAGGCGTTCGGTTTGACGGCCCTGTTGCAAAGCCGCTTTCGTTTGCCCGAGGGTCAACCGCCGGTGCCGGCTGACGTTGCTTGAAGATGCGGCCGAGTCGATGCCGATAAGACAATTTTTTTGAGGATGGAATCATGAAGAAACTTTGGCTTTGGGGTCTGGTGCTGGTACTCACTGGCTGTGCCAGCAGCAGCCCGGACGTGATCCAGCGTGGCGACGCCCAGCGCCTGTCGACCGTGGTGGACGCGGTCGTGCTTTCAGTGCGCCCGGTGACAGTGGAGGGCAGCCAGTCGGGCGTGGGTGCGGCCACCGGTGGCGTGGTCGGCGGCCTGGCCGGCTACGGCTCCGGCAGCGGTCAACGCGAGGCGCAGGTCATCGGCATCCTGGGGGCCGCGGCCGGTGCCGTGGCAGGCAATGTCATCGAGCGGGCGGGCACACGCGAAGAGGCTTATGAAATCCTCGTCCAGCTCAAGAGTGGAGAGCGCCGAGCCCTGGTGCAAGGCAAGGGGGAGGAAATGTTCCAGCCGGGGGACGCGGTGATCCTGATCACCAGCAGCGGCAAGGTGCGCGTGGCCAAGGCGCCCAAACTGTAATCGGGGACAGATTCAACTTATGATGATGCGGACCGTAGCTCCGCATCATCATGGCCCGTCTACCTCGACTCAGCATCCCCGGCTATCCGCACCACGTCATCCAGCGTGGCAATAACCGGCAAGCCATTTTCCTGAGAGATGCCGACCACCAGCGCATGCTGGACTTGCTGGAGGACCACGCCCAGCAGAACGAGGTGGCCGTCCATGCCTACGTGCTCATGGACAACCACTTCCATCTGCTGCTGACACCTCAGAGCAACCAGGGGCTGTCGCGTTTGATGCAGGCGGTCGGTCGCCGTTATGTGCGCTACTTCAATGACGCCCATGGTCGCAGCGGCACGCTGTGGGAGGGGCGCTACCGGTCCACCGTGATCGAGGCTGAGCGTTATCTGCTGGCCTGCATGGCCTACACCGACCTGAATCCGGTGCGCCACGGCCTGTCGGCGCAGGCGCGTGATTTTTTCTGGTCCAGTCATGCGCACTATGCGGGCCTGCGGGTGGATCGTCTGATCGCGCCGCATCCACTTTACTGGGAACTCGGCAACACGCCTTTTGCACGCGAGGCGGCTTATGCCCGGCTGGTGCAAGAAGGTCTGCCTTTGCAATTGCAGCAGGAGTTGACGGATTCGGCGCTGCGGGGCTGGGCACTGGGCGGCCCGGATTTCATGGCCATGCTGCAGAAGAAGACCGAGCGCCGGCTTAGCAAGGCCAGTCCAGGGCGGCCTGTTTCCTCCAAAACCAGCCCTGACTGATTTCCCGCTCAATGAAGGCGGGAGATTGGATACGTCGCTTTAATTAATATGTCCCCAATTATTTGTTGAACAAAAAAATCAAGAAATAATAAGAATCTGACCCTTATTATTTTGCTTGGAAATAATGTTGCGCTGCACTATGCTCGTGACCCCTGCGAAATAATTTAGGAGTGCGCCATGACCACGGCTGCCGAGATCCAGCATCTCCAAGAAAACGGTTTGTATTCGAGCGCCAACGAACATGACGCCTGTGGCGTGGGTTTCGTGGCGCACATCAAGGGTCACAAGAGCCATGACATCGTCCAGGGTGCACTCAAGATTCTCGAAAATCTGGACCACCGCGGCGCAGTGGGTGCCGACAAACTCATGGGCGATGGCGCCGGCATACTGATTCAGTTGCCTGACGCCCTCTACCGCGAGGAAATGGTCAAGCAGGACGTGACCCTGCCGCCGCCCGGCGAATATGGCGTGGGCATGATCTTCCTGCCCAAGGAGCACGCATCCCGTCTGGCCTGCGAGCAGGAGATGGAGCGCGCCATCAAGGCCGAAGGCCAGGTGCTGCTGGGCTGGCGTGACGTGCCGGTCAATCGCGAGATGCCCATGTCGCCCACCGTGCGCGAGAAGGAGCCTATCCTGCGCCAGGTCTTCATTGGCCGCGGCAGCAATGTGATCGTGCAGGACGCGCTGGAGCGCAAGCTCTTCGTGATCCGCAAGACGGCCAGCGCCGCGATCCAGAACCTGCAGCTCAAGCACAGCAAGGAATACTACGTGCCGAGCATGTCCAGCCGCACCGTGGTCTACAAGGGCCTGCTGCTGGCCGATCAGGTGGGCACCTACTTCCTGGACCTGCAGGACAAGCGTTGCGTCTCGGCCCTGGGCCTGGTGCACCAGCGCTTCTCCACCAACACCTTCCCGGAATGGCCGCTGGCCCATCCCTACCGCTATGTCGCGCACAACGGCGAGATCAACACCGTCAAGGGCAACTACAACTGGATGAAGGCCCGTGAAGGCGTGATGTCTTCGCCCGTGCTGGGCGAAGACCTGCAGAAGCTCTACCCGATCAGCTTCGCCGGCCAGTCAGACACCGCCACCTTCGACAACTGCTTAGAGCTGCTGACCATGGCGGGTTACCCCATCAGCCAGGCCGTGATGATGATGATTCCCGAGCCCTGGGAACAGCACACCACCATGGACGAACGCCGCAAGGCCTTCTACGAGTACCACGCCGCCATGCTGGAGCCCTGGGATGGCCCGGCCTCCATCGTGTTCACCGACGGCCGCCAGATCGGCGCCACGCTGGACCGCAACGGCCTGCGCCCCTCGCGGTATTGCATCACCGACGACGACCTCGTCATCATGGGCTCCGAGTCCGGCGTGCTGCCGGTGCCCGAGAACAAGATCGTGCGCAAGTGGCGCCTGCAGCCCGGCAAGATGTTCCTGATCGACCTGGAACAGGGCCGCATGATCGACGACGAGGAGCTCAAGTCCAACCTCGCCAACAGCAAGCCTTACAAGCAGTGGATCGAGAACCTGCGCATCCGTCTGGACGATGTGGTTCAGCCGGTGGCCGGCGAGGGTGAGAGCACGGTGAAGGGCGCAGTTGCGGAGTCGGCGGCCCTGGGCCTGGAGCACGTGGCGCCCACCTTGCTGGATCGCCAGCAGGCCTTCGGCATGACACAGGAAGACATCAAGTTCCTGATGGCCCCCATGGCCGTGAACGGCGAGGAAGGCATCGGCTCCATGGGCAACGACAGCCCGCTGGCCGTGCTGTCGGACAAGAACAAGCCGCTGTACAACTACTTCAAGCAGCTGTTCGCCCAGGTGACCAACCCGCCGATCGATCCGATCCGCGAGGCCATCGTGATGTCGCTGGTGTCCTTCATCGGTCCCAAGCCGAACCTGCTGGACATCAACCAGATCAACCCGCCCATGCGCCTCGAGGTGAGCCAGCCCGTTCTGGACTTCACCGACATGGCCAAGCTGCGCAATATCGAAACCACCACACAGGGCAAGTTCCGCAGCTACACGCTGGACATCACCTATCCGCTGGTCTGGGGCCGTGAGGGTGTGGAGGCCAAGCTGGCCTCGCTGTGCGCCGAGGCCGTGGACGCCATCAAGGGCGGTCGGAACATCCTGATCGTCAGCGACAGCGCCGTCAGCGCCACCCAGGTGGCCATCCCCGCGCTGCTGGCGCTGTCCGCCATCCACCAGCACCTCGTGCGCGAGGGCCTGCGCACGTCCGCCGGCCTGGTGGTCGAAACCGGTACGGCGCGCGAGGTGCACCACTTCGCCGTGTTGGCGGGTTACGGCGCCGAGGCCGTGCACCCCTACCTGGCCATGGAGACCCTGGTCGCGATGCACAAGGACCTGCCGGGCGCCTTGAGCGCCGACAAGGCCATCTACAACTACGTCAAGGCGATCGGCAAGGGCCTGTCCAAGATCATGTCCAAGATGGGCGTGTCGACCTATATGAGCTACTGCGGCGCCCAGCTGTTCGAAGCCATCGGCGTCAACAACGAGACCATCGAGAAATACTTCACCGGTACGCCCAGCCGCGTGGGCGGCATCGGCGTGTTCGAAATGGCCGAAGAAGCCCTGCGCATGCACAAGGCCGCTTACGGCAGCGATCCGGTGATGGCCACGATGCTGGACGCTGGCGGTGAGTACGCCTGGCGCAGCCGCGGCGAAGAGCATATGTGGACGCCCGACGCGATCGCCAAGCTGCAGCACAGCACGCGCGCCAACAACTTCAGCACCTACAAGGAATACGCTCAGATCATCAACGACCAGAGCATGCGCCACATGACACTGCGCGGCCTGTTCGAGTTCAAGATCGATCCGGCCAAGGCGATCCCCGTCGAGGAAGTCGAGGCGGCCACCGAGATCGTGAAACGTTTCGCCACGGGCGCCATGTCCCTGGGTTCCATCTCCACCGAGGCGCATGCCACGCTGGCCGTGGCCATGAACCGCATCGGCGGCAAGAGCAACACGGGTGAAGGCGGCGAGGACCCGGCGCGTTACCGTCAGGAACTCAAGGGCATTCCGATCAAGAAGGGCGAGACCCTCAAAAGCGTGATCGGCGAATCGCAAGTGGAAGTCGACCTGCCGCTGCAGGACGGCGACTCCTTGCGTTCCAAGATCAAGCAGGTGGCCTCGGGCCGTTTCGGCGTCACGGCCGAGTACCTGTCCAGCTCGGACCAGATCCAGATCAAGATGGCTCAGGGCGCCAAGCCGGGCGAAGGGGGCCAGTTGCCGGGTGGCAAAGTGTCGGACTACATCGGCAAACTGCGTTATTCCGTGCCCGGTGTGGGCCTGATCTCGCCGCCGCCGCACCACGACATCTACTCCATCGAAGACCTCGCCCAGCTGATCCACGACCTGAAGAACGTGGCGCCGCACGCCAGCGTCAGCGTCAAGCTGGTGTCCGAGATCGGTGTGGGCACCATCGCTGCGGGCGTGGCCAAGTGCAAGAGCGACCACGTGGTGATCGCCGGCCATGACGGCGGCACGGGCGCCTCGCCCTGGTCCTCCATCAAGCACGCGGGCAGCCCCTGGGAGATCGGCCTGGCCGAGACCCAGCAGACCCTGGTGCTCAACCGCCTGCGCGGCCGCATCCGCGTGCAGGCCGACGGTCAGATGAAAACCGGCCGTGACGTCGCCATCGGCGCGCTGCTGGGGGCTGATGAGTTCGGCTTCGCCACCGCACCGCTGGTGGTCGAGGGCTGCATCATGATGCGCAAGTGCCACCTGAACACCTGCCCGGTCGGCGTGGCCACGCAGGACCCGGTGCTGCGCAAGAAGTTCTCGGGCAAGCCCGAGCACGTGGTGAACTTCTTCTTCTTCATCGCCGAGGAAGTGCGCCAGATCATGGCCCAGCTGGGCATCCGCAGGTTCGACGACATGATCGGCCGGGCCGACCTGCTGGACGTGCGCAAGGGTATCGAGCACTGGAAGGCCCGTGGCCTGGACTTCAGCCGCCTGTTCGCCATGCCCGTCGTGCCGGCTGGCGTGCCCCGCTTCCATGTGGCCGAGCAGGAGCATGGCCTGGAGAAGAGCCTGGACCGCGTGCTGATCGAAAAATCCAGGGCCGCCATCGACAAGGGCGAGAAGGTCCAGTTCATGGAAGTGGTGCGCAACGTCAACCGTTCGGTCGGTGCCATGCTCTCGGGCGCGCTGACCAAGGTGCACCCGGAAGGCCTGACGGACGACACCCTGCGCATCCAGCTCGAAGGCACGGGGGGGCAGTCCTTCGGCGCTTTCCTGGCGCGTGGCATCACCCTGTACCTGATCGGTGACGCCAACGACTACACCGGCAAGGGCCTGTCGGGTGGCCGCATCGTGGTGCGACCGAGCATCGATTTCCGTGGTGAGTCCACCCGCAACATCATTGTCGGCAACACCGTGATGTACGGCGCCACCAGCGGCGAGGCCTTCTTCAGCGGCGTGGCCGGCGAGCGTTTTGCCGTGCGCCTCTCGGGCGCCAACGCCGTGGTCGAAGGAACGGGTGACCATGGCTGCGAGTACATGACGGGCGGCACCGTGGCTGTGCTGGGCAAGACCGGTCGCAACTTCGCCGCCGGCATGAGCGGCGGCCTGGCCTACGTCTACGACGAGGACGGACAGTTCGCCGCGCGCTGCAACACCGCCATGGTGTCGCTGGACAAGGTGCTGCCGGCTGCCGAGCAGGAAAAGAATATCCCGCGCACCATCTGGCACCGTGATCAGACCGACGAGGCCCAGCTCAAGAAGTTGCTGGAAGACCACCACCGCTGGACCGGCAGCAAGCGCGCGCGCGAACTGCTGGACCACTGGAACGAGGCCCGTGCCAAGTTCGTCAAGGTCTTCCCTAACGAGTACAAGCGCGCCCTGGGCGAGATCAACGCCAGGAAGGCTGCCGCGGCTCCGGCCAAGACCGCTGCCAAGAAAGAAACCGCTCCGGCGAAGTAAGAAGAAGGACGAAGGAATACATCATGGGTAAAGTCACCGGCTTCATGGAGTACGAGCGTGTCGAGGAGGGTTATGCACCCGTCACGCAGCGCGTCAAGAACTACAAGGAATTCGTGATCGGCCTGAGCGATGAGCAGGCCAGGGTGCAGGGCGCGCGCTGCATGGATTGCGGAACGCCTTTCTGCAACAGCGGTTGCCCGGTCAACAACATCATTCCGGACTTCAACGACCTCGTCTACCAGGGCGACTGGAAGAACGCGATCGAGGTGCTGCATTCCACGAACAACTTCCCGGACTTCACGGGCCGCGTCTGCCCGGCGCCCTGCGAGGCGGCCTGCACCCTGAACATCAATGACGATGCGGTGGGCATCAAGTCCATCGAGCACGCCATCATCGACAAGGCCTGGGAGCAGGGCTGGGTCCAGCCGCAGCCCGCCGCCGTGAAAACCGGCAAACGAGTAGCCGTGGTTGGCTCCGGCCCGGCCGGCATGGCCGCGGCCCAGCAGCTGGCGCGGGCCGGCCATGCCGTGACCGTGTTCGAGAAGAACGACACCATCGGCGGCCTGCTGCGCTTCGGCATTCCGGACTTCAAGTTCGACAAGTCGCACATCGACCGGCGTGTGAAGCAGATGGAAGCGGAGGGCGTGGTGTTCAAGACCAACGTCATGGTCGGTGAACTGCCCAAGGACTCCAAGGTCACCAACTGGGCCAAGGAAACGGTCAGCCCCGCGCAGCTGCAGAAAGAGTTCGACGCGGTCGTGCTGGCCGGCGGCGCCGAGCAGTCGCGGGATTTGCCGGTGCCTGGCCGTGACCTCGATGGCATTCATTTCGCCATGGAGTTCCTGCCGATGCAGAACCGCATCAACGCCGGCGGCAAGATCAAGGACCAGATTCGCGCCGACGGCAAGCACGTCATCGTGATTGGTGGCGGCGACACGGGCTCCGACTGTGTGGGCACCAGCAACCGCCATGGCGCGGCCAGCGTGACCCAGTTCGAGGTGATGCCGCAGCCGCCCGAGGAGGAGAACAAACCCCTGGTCTGGCCCTACTGGCCGCTGAAGCTGCGCACCAGTTCGAGCCATGAAGAAGGCTGTGCGCGCGAGTTTGCTGTCTCCACCAAGGAATTCATCGGCAAGAACGGCAAGGTCACGGGTCTCAAGACCGTGCACGTCGAGTTCAAGGACGGCAAGTTCGTCGAGATCCCCGGCACCGAGAAGGAATACAAGGCCGATCTGGTGCTGCTGGCCATGGGCTTCGTCAGCCCGGTGGCCACGGTCCTGGACGCCTTTGGCGTGGGCAAGGATGGTCGCGGCAATGCCAAGGCCAGCACGGACTTCCAGGGTGGTTACGTCACCAGTACACCCAAGGTCTTTGCCGCTGGCGACATCCGCCGCGGCCAGAGCCTGGTGGTGTGGGCGATTCGGGAAGGCCGCCAGGCTGCCCGGGCCGTCGATGAGTTTCTGATGGGTAGCAGCACCCTTCCGCGCTAGGCGGCCTTCCCGAATCGCCCGATGGGCGCAACAGGAATGGCGGGCTGGCCGCCCGCCATGCGCGAGGGCCGTCAGGCTGCGCGTGCGCTTGACGAATTCCTCATGGGGTCCAGCACCCTGCCGCGCTGACCCGGCACTATGCCGTATGATGCAAAAGCCGGAGCACGCCGGCTTTTGCATTTTTATGGCTGCATCATCAGATACCTCACTGGTCGAGCTGCGTAACGTCACGTTTGGCTACGGTGACCGTGTCATTCTTGACAAGGTCAGCCTGAGCGTGCCGCGCGGCAAGGTCACCGCGTTGATGGGCGCTTCCGGTGGTGGCAAGACCACCGTGCTGCGCCTGATCGGCGGGCAGAACCGGGCCCAGCAGGGCGAGGTGCTGTTCGATGGCGATGACGTGACCCGCATGGACCCGCAGCAGCTTTACCAGGCGCGACGCCGCATGGGCATGCTGTTCCAGTTCGGCGCCCTGTTTGCCGATCTCAATGTCTTCGAAAACGTGGCTTTCCCCCTGCGCGAGCACACCGACCTGACCGAAGAGCTGGTGCGTGATGTCGTCCTGATGAAACTCAATGCCGTGGGCCTGCGCGGTGCGCGCGACCTGATGCCCAGCGAGGTGTCCGGCGGCATGGCGCGCCGCGTGGCATTGGCCCGCTCCATCGTGCTCGACCCCGAACTGGTCATGTACGACGAACCCTTCGCCGGACTCGACCCGATTTCCCTGGGCACCGCGGCCCAGCTCATCCGTCGCCTCAACGACAGCCTGGGCATCACCAGCATCGTCGTCTCGCACGACCTGGAGGAGACCTTCCAGATCGCCGACCAGGTGGTGATCCTGGCCAACGGCGGGATTGCGGCCCAGGGCACGCCAGAGGAAGTCAGGCGTTCCACCGACCCCCTGGTGCAGCAGTTCGTGCAGGCCCAGGCCGAAGGACCGGTGCATTTCCATTACCCCGGCCCCAGCATCGAGCAGGATTTCGCAGGGGAGTTGCCATGAGCTGGTGGCGCCCCTCCGACGTGGGCTACGCCGTGCGCCGCAAGCTGGCGAACATCGGTTACGCCACGCAACTCTTCCTGCGCCTGATGCGGCTCGCCGGCGCGACTTTCAAGCGCTTTGGCCTGGTGCGCGACCAGATCCATTTCCTGGGCAACTATTCCCTGGCCATCATCGTGGTTTCGGGCCTGTTCGTGGGCTTCGTGCTGGGCCTGCAGGGTTATTACACGCTGCAGCGCTATGGCTCCTCCGAGGCGCTGGGCCTGCTGGTGGCGCTCAGTCTGGTGCGCGAGCTCGGTCCCGTGGTCGCGGCCCTGCTGTTTGCCGGGCGGGCCGGCACCTCGCTCACGGCCGAGATTGGGCTGATGAAGGCAGGTGAGCAGCTCAGCGCCATGGAGATGATGGCGGTGGACCCCGTGCGTCGCATCCTGGCGCCGCGTTTCTGGGGCGGTGTGATCACCATGCCCCTGCTGGCGGCGGTGTTCAGCGCCGTGGGCATCCTCGGTGGCTGGCTGGTGGGGGTCGTCATGATCGGCATCGATGGCGGCGCATTCTGGAGCCAGATGCAGGGCGGTGTGGATGTCTGGAAAGACGTGGGCAACGGCGTCGTCAAGAGCATCGTGTTCGGTTTCACGGTGACCTTCATCGCCCTCCTGCAGGGTTACGAAGCCCAGCCTACCCCGGAAGGGGTGTCGTCGGCCACCACGCGCACGGTCGTGATGGCTTCGCTGTCGGTTCTGGGTCTGGATTTCATCCTGACCGCCATGATGTTTAGCATTTGAGGAGAGTGTGGTGCAACGCTCAAAAAATGATCTGTGGGTCGGCCTGTTCGTACTGATCGGGGGCCTGGCCATTCTGTTCATGGCACTGCAGGCGGCCAATCTGCTCAACCTGAGTTTCCAGTCGACCTACCGCATCGAGGCCCGCTTCGACAATATCGGCGGGCTCAAGCCCCGGTCGGCGGTGCGCAGCGCCGGCGTGGTGATCGGCCGGGTCGAATCCATCACCTTCGACGACAGGACCTTCCAGGCCCGCGTCATCCTGGCGCTGGAGACGCGCTACAAGTTTCCCAAGGACAGTTCGCTCAAGATCCTGACCAGCGGGCTGCTGGGCGAGCAGTACGTGGGCATCGAGGCCGGCGCGCTGGACAATAATCTGGGCAACGGCGATGTCATCACCTCGACCCAGTCGGCTGTGGTGCTGGAGAACCTCATTGGCCAGTTCATCTACAACAAGTCGGCTGAAGGCGCTGGGCCGAACGCGGCCAAGAAATGACCTTGCCGGATTGTTCGCGTCTGGGCCGACCGGCTTGGCAGTCCTGGCGCTTGCGCCTGCTGCCCTTGGTTCTGGGCCTGCTGCTGACCGCTTGTGCCACCGGTCCGCAGGCCAATCCTGCTGACCCGCTCGAACCCTGGAACCGGGGCGTCTACAAGTTCAACGATGCGCTGGACCGAAACGTGCTCAAGCCGGTGGCCACGGTGTACCAGGAGTCCACGCCCGAACTGCTGCGCAGGGGCATAGGCAACTTCTTTGCCAACCTCGAGGATGCCTGGACCACGCTCAACAGTGTCCTGCAGCTCAAGGGGCAGGCGGCGGGTGAGAGTTTCACGCGTTTCTGGGTCAACACCTTCATGGGTCTGGGCGGCGTTCTGGACGTGGCCAGCGAGATGCAGATCCCGCGCCACAACGAAGATTTCGGACAGACCCTGGGCTATTGGGGGGTGGGGGCAGGCCCCTACGTCATGCTGCCCTTGCTGGGCCCGTCCACCCTGCGCGACACTGCCGCCTTGCCGGCGGATTGGCGTGGCGACCTCGTGACCCATGTCGAGGATGTGCCGGTGCGCAACACGCTGATCGGGCTGCGCGCGGTGCACCAGCGAGCACGCCTGCTCAAGCAGGAAGGCCTGCTTGAAGGGGCTGCGCTGGACAAATATACTTTGCTGCGCGATGTCTATCTGCAGCGCCGGCGCAATCTCGTGTATGACGGGAACCCGCCGGAGGAGCCGATGGTGGAAGATATCGAGCCCGACAAGGACGAAACCGCCAAGTGAGTACTTGCCTGTCGGCTTACATGAGCCGGCGGACGTTAAGGATGGGTCGGCGTCCTGCCGGCGCATCCGCTGTGTTCTGGAGAGTTACACCATGCAAAGACGAGTTTTCCATCGCCTGCTGGCCGCCTGTGCCGGTGCGGCCGTCATCCTGGTCCAGGCCTTCACGCCCGTCTGGGCGGCGGACGAAGACGCCGACGTCATGATCCATAAGCTGTCCACCGAGGTGCTCGACAGCATCAAGGCCGACACGGCCATCAAGAGCGGTGACATCTCGCGCCTGATCACCCTGGTCGATACCAAGATCATGCCCAATGTGAACTTCCAGCGCATGACGGCCGCCTCGGTCGGTCCTGGCTGGCGCCAGGCCACGCCCGAGCAGAAGAAGCGCCTGCAGGAGGAGTACAAGATCCTGCTGGTGCGCACCTATGCCGGCGCCCTGTCGCAGGTCAACGACATGAGCGTGTCGCTCAAGCCCCTGCGGGCCGCGCCCGAGGACAAGGAGGTCGTGGTGCGCACGGAAGTCAGGGGCAAGGGCAATCCTGAGCCCGTGCAGCTCGACTACCGTCTGGAGAAAACACCCGGAGAGGGCAAGGGCTGGAAGATCTACAACCTCAATGTCATGGGCGTCTGGCTGGTGGAGACCTACCGCAGCCAGTTTGCCCAGGAAGTCAACACCAAGGGCATCGACGGCCTGATCGCTTCGCTGGTCGAGCGCAACAAGGCCAACGCCAAGAAAGCCTGACATGCTGGTGCTGCCCGCTGAACTGACCCACAAGCAGGCCTCGGCCTGCCTGCGCATGCTGGTGCAGGGCCTGCCCTCGCAGACCGGCTCGGACGTGCTGGTAGATGCCGCCTTGCTCAAACGCTTCGACTCCTCGGCCCTGGCGGTGCTGCTGGAGTTCCGGCGCGCCAGCGTGGCGCGTGGCAAGGGCTTCGAAATTCGCGGCCTTTCGTCCCGGCTGGTCGATCTGGCCAGCCTCTACGGGGTCGCCGAATTGCTGCTGCCGACCGCCTGAGCCCAGGGGAGGGTCTGCAAAACTCGCGCCGTGCGGGAGTTTTGCAGACCCTCCCAAGGTCTCTCCCGACCGCCTAAAATAGCGGGTTCCCATGCCCGCCCTCTCCTTCCAGTCCGTCTCCCGGCACTATCCGCTCGCCCGCGGCCCCAAGGGCGCCACCTTCGCTGCGCTGGACGATGTCAGCCTGGACATCGAGGAGGGCGAGTTCTTCGGCCTGCTCGGCCCCAATGGCGCCGGCAAAACCACCCTGATCAGCATCCTCGCCGGCCTGGTGCGTGCCAGCAACGGCCGCGTGTCCGTGCTGGGCCATGACGTGCAGGCCGACTACGCGCAGGCTCGCAAGAAGCTGGGCGTGGTGCCCCAGGAACTGGTGTTCGACCCCTTTTTCAATGTGCGCGAGACCCTGCGCATCCAGTCCGGCTATTTCGGCGTGAGGAACAACGAGGCCTGGATCGACGAGCTGCTGGAAAGCCTGGGCCTGGCCGACAAGGCGAGCGCCAATATGCGCCAGCTCTCCGGCGGCATGAAACGGCGCGTGCTGGTGGCCCAGGCCCTGGTGCACAAGCCGCCGGTCATCGTGCTGGACGAGCCCACGGCCGGTGTGGACGTGGAGCTGCGCCAGACCCTTTGGCAGTTTGTCGCCCGGCTCAACCGCGAAGGGCACACGGTGCTGCTGACCACCCATTACCTGGAAGAGGCCGAGGCCCTGTGCGGGCGCATCGCCATGCTCAAGGCGGGTCGGGTGGTGGCGCTGGAGCGCACCAGTGAGCTGCTGAAATCGGCGTCCAGCCACGTGTTGCGCATGAAGATCGAGGGCCAGCTGCCGGCCGCTCTGGCCGCGCAGGCACGCGTGACCGGCCGCATCGTGCAGTTCCCGGCGCACGACGCGCGCGAGATCGAAACCTATCTGGCCGCCGTGCGCGAGTCCGGTGTCGTGGTGGACGACGTCGAGATCACCAAGGCCGACCTGGAGGATGTGTTTCTGCAGGTGATGGGCGGCAAGACCAGCAAGACAGGGGCCACACCATGAGCGGCTGGCAGACCCTGCTCTACAAGGAAGTGCTGCGCTTCTGGAAGGTCAGCTTCCAGACCATCGCCGCGCCCGTGCTCACGGCCGTGCTCTACCTGCTGATCTTCGGTCATGTGCTGGAAGACCATGTCAAGGTCTACGACCGCATCAGCTACACCGCTTTCCTGATTCCCGGCCTGGTCATGATGAGCGTGTTGCAGAACGCCTTTGCCAACAGCTCCTCTTCGCTGATCCAGAGCAAGATCATGGGCAACCTGGTCTTCCTGCTGCTCACGCCGCTCTCGCACTGGGCCTGGTTCCTGGCCTACGTCGGCTCCTCGGTCTTGCGCGGTCTGGTGGTGGGCTCGGGTGTGCTGCTGGTCACCTTCTGGTTCACCGATCTCACGATCCAGGCGCCCTTGTGGATCCTGGTCTTTGCCGTGCTCGGCGCGGCCCTGCTGGGCACCCTGGGCCTGATCGCCGGCCTGTGGGCCGAGAAGTTCGACCAGCTCGCCGCTTTCCAGAACTTCGTGATCATGCCCATGACCTTCCTCAGCGGCGTGTTCTATTCCATCCATTCCCTGCCGGCCTTCTGGCAGGGCGTGAGTCACCTCAATCCCTTCTTCTACATGATCGACGGCTTCCGCCACGGCTTTTTTGGCGTGAGTGATGTCTCGCCCTGGCTGAGCCTGGGCATCGTCGGCACCGCCCTGCTGGTGGTGGGAGGGCTGGCCGTGCGCCTGCTGCGCATCGGCTACAAGATACGCGGATGAGCAGCATGACTTCAGATCAACTCCAGGCCATCATCGCCGCCGGACTGCCATGCGAGCACATCGAGCTCAGCGGCGACGGCCGCCACTGGTACGCCACCATCGTGTCTTCCGAGTTTGAAGGCAGGCGGGCCATCCAGCGCCACCAGCGTGTCTATGCCACGCTGGGCCAGAAGATGCAGACCGACGAGGTGCATGCCCTGTCCATGAAAACCTACACGCCGGCCGAATGGGCGGCGCAACCCAAGTGAAGTCCCATGGATAAATTGCTGATACGCGGCGGGCGCGAACTGCGCGGCGAGGTGCCGATTTCCGGCGCCAAGAACGCGGCCCTGCCCGAGCTCTGCGCTGCTCTGCTGACCGCGCAGCCCGTGAACCTGCTCAACGTGCCGCGCCTGCAGGACGTGGCCACCATGCTCAAGCTGATCCGCAACATGGGCGTGCAGGTCCAGCAGGGCGAGGGTGGCACGGTGCGCATCGACGCGTCGACCCTGAGCAGCCCGGAAGCGCCCTATGAGCTGGTCAAGACCATGCGCGCCTCGGTGCTGGCCCTGGGGCCTTTGCTGGCGCGCTTCGGGGAGGCCACGGTCTCGCTGCCCGGCGGCTGCGCCATCGGCTCGCGCCCGGTGGACCAGCATATCAAGGGCCTGACAGCCATGGGGGCCGAGATCACGGTCGAGCACGGCTACATCCTGGCCAAGCTGCCCAAGGGTGCGAAGCGACTCAAAGGTGCGCGCATCACGACCGACATGGTCACCGTCACGGGCACCGAGAACCTGCTGATGGCCGCCACCCTGGCCGAGGGCGAGACCATCCTGGAAAACGCCGCGCAGGAGCCGGAGATTCCGGATCTGGCCGAAATGCTCATCAAGATGGGCGCCAGGATCGAGGGGCACGGCAGCAGTCGCATCCGCATCCAGGGCGTGGGTGCTCTGCACGGCTGTGGGCACCAGGTGGTGGCCGACCGCATCGAGGCGGGCACCTTTCTGTGCGCCGTGGCGGCCACGGGGGGCGACGTGGTGCTCAGGCATGGCCGGGCCGACCATCTGGATGCGGTGATCGAAAAGCTGGTGGCGGCCGGCGCCACGGTGACGGCTTTGCCCGACGGCATTCGCGTCCAGGCCCAGGGCCGCCTGCAGGCGCAGAGCTTCCGCACCACCGAATACCCTGGTTTCCCCACCGACATGCAGGCCCAGTTCATGACGCTCAACTGCATCGCGCAGGGCACGGCCAAGGTGACCGAGACCATCTTCGAGAACCGATTCATGCACGTCAACGAACTGGTGCGCCTGGGCGCGAAGATCCAGATCGACGGCAAGGTGGCCGTGATCGAGGGCGTGACGCAGCTCTCCGGCGCCACCATCATGGCCACCGACCTGCGCGCTTCGGCCAGTTTGGTGATCGCCGGCCTGGTGGCCGAGGGCGAGACCGTGGTGGACCGCATCTATCACCTGGACAGGGGCTACGACCGCATGGAAGCCAAGCTGGCGGCCATCGGCGCGGATATCGAACGCATCAAATGAGCGCCCCCACGCTTGACCACTCCGTGTGGCCGCAGGCGTCAGCCCCGAGGGGGCCCTCGCGCCTTGGGGCGGCCCGGCGGCGCTCACGCCATGAGAAAATGAAAGCCCCACCATGATCACGCTCGCCCTCTCCAAAGGTCGCATCTTCGACGAGACCCTGCCCCTGCTCCAGGCGGCCGGCATCGAGGTGCCGGACGATCCTGAAAAGACCCGCAAGCTCATCCTGGCCACCAACCAGCCGGAGGTACGCGTGGTGCTGGTGCGCGCCACCGATGTGCCGACCTATGTGCAGTACGGCGGCGCCGACCTGGGCATCACCGGCCTGGACACACTGATCGAACACGGCATGGAGTGGGGTGGTGCGGCCGGTAGCACGGGTCTGTACCAGCCGCTGGACCTGCAGATCGCCAAGTGCCGCGTCAGTGTGGCCGTGCGTGAGGGCTACGACTATGCCGCCGCCGTGCGCCAGGGTGCACGACTGCGCGTGGCCACCAAATACGTGGCCATCGCCCGTGAATTCTTCGCCGCCAAGGGCGTGCACGTGGACCTGATCAAGCTCTATGGCAGCATGGAGCTGGCGCCGCTGACCGGCCTGGCCGACGCCATCGTGGACCTGGTGTCCACCGGCAACACGCTCAAGGCCAACCATCTGGTCGAGGTCGAGCGCATCATGGACATCAGCTCGCGCCTGGTGGTCAACCAGGCCGCGCTCAAGCTCAAACGCGAACCCATGCGCAAGATCATCGACGCCTTCGGCAAGGCGCTGGGGCAGCCATGAGTACCGCACGGCCGCCCGAAGGTGCTCGCACCGCAATGCGTAGCATGGAGGTTGATCTGTGAGCCTGATCGCCCGGCCCCTGCGTCTGTCCACCGCTCAAGCGGATTTCGAGCAGCGTTTCAAGGAGCGCCAGCATTGGTCGGGTGAGACCGACGCGGCCATCGAGCAGCGCGTGGCCGAGATCCTGGCCGATGTGCAAAAACGCGGTGACGCCGCCGTGCTCGAGTACACCGCGCGTTTCGACGGCCTGCAGGCTGCCTCGCTCAAGGAACTGGAGCTGAGCCAGGCCGAACTCAAGACGGCTTTCGACGCCCTGCCGGCAGCCCAGCGCGAGGCGCTGCAGGCCGCTGCCCAACGCGTGCGCAGCTACCACGAGGCGCAGAAACGCGCCAGCGGCGAAAGCTGGAGCTACCGCGATGCCGATGGCACCCTGCTGGGCCAGAAGGTCACACCGCTGGACCGCGTCGGCATCTACGTGCCGGGCGGCAAGGCGGCCTACCCCTCTTCGGTGCTGATGAACGCCATCCCCGCCCACGTGGCCGGGGTGGACGAGATCATCATGGTGGTGCCCACGCCGCGTGGCGAGAAGAACCCGCTGGTGCTGGCGGCCGCCTATGTCGCCGGTGTCACGCGTGTTTTCACCATCGGCGGCGCCCAGGCCGTGGCCGCGCTGGCCTACGGCACGGCGACCGTACCCGGGGTGGACAAGATCACCGGCCCGGGCAATGCCTATGTGGCCAGCGCCAAGCGCCGTGTTTTTGGCCAGGTGGGGATCGACATGATTGCCGGCCCCAGCGAGATCCTGGTGCTGGCCGACGGCAGCACGCCGGCCGACTGGGTGGCCATGGACCTGTTTTCCCAGGCCGAACACGATGAACTGGCGCAGAGCATCCTGCTCTGCCCCGATGCGGCCTACATCGAAGCCGTGCAGCGCGAGATCGACCGCTTGTTGAACGAGATGCCGCGCGCCGAGATCATCGCCAAGTCCCTCAACGGCCGCGGCGCCCTGATCCATACGCGCAGCATGGAAGAGGCCTGCGCCATCAGCAACCGCATCGCACCCGAGCATCTGGAGGTCTGCAGCGGCGAGCCGCACCGCTGGGAGCCCCTGCTCAAGCACGCCGGTGCCATCTTCCTGGGTGCGTACACCAGCGAGTCGCTGGGCGATTACTGCGCCGGCCCCAACCACGTGCTGCCTACCAGCGGCACGGCGCGGTTCTCATCGCCGCTGGGGGTTTATGACTTCCAGAAGCGCAGCAGCCTGATCGAGGTCAGCGAAGCCGGCGCGCAGACCCTGGGGCAGATCGCCTCTGTGCTGGCGCATGGCGAAGGCCTGCAGGCCCATGCACGCGCGGCCGAGATGCGCCTGAAAGACCCGAAGAAATGACCGCACTCGACCCGAAGCTCAAGAGCCTGATCCGCCAGGATATCCAGGGCATGCATGCCTATGCCGTGCAGGAGTCGGCGGGTTTGGTCAAGCTCGACGCCATGGAGAACCCCTACGGCCTGCCGCCCGAACTGCAGGCCGAGCTGGGCCGGCGTCTGGGCCGGCTGGCCTTGAACCGCTACCCGGATGGTCGGGTGGACGATTTGCGGGCCGCGCTGGCCCGCTACGCCGGCATGCCCGAGGGCCACGCGCTGATGCTGGGCAACGGCTCGGACGAACTGATTTCCCTGCTGGCCATGGCCTGTGATGTGCCCGGGGCCGCCATCCTCGCGCCCGTGCCGGGTTTCGTGATGTACGCCATGAGCGCGCAGCTGCAGGGCCTGAGCTTCCATGGCGTACCGCTGACGCCCGAGTTCGAGCTCGATGTCACGGCCATGCTGGGCGCCATTGCCAAGCACAAGCCCACCATCACCTACATCGCCTACCCGAACAATCCCACGGCCAATCTGTGGAACGACGCGGCGATCGAGAAGATCGTCGCTGCCGTCGGTGAACAGGGTGGCCTGGTGGTCATGGACGAGGCTTACCAGCCCTTTGCCGCGCGCAGCTGGCTGGAGCGCATCCGCGCCAAGCCGGCGGCCAACAGCCATGTGCTGTTGATGCGCACGCTCTCCAAGTTCGGCCTGGCCGGTGTGCGGCTGGGCTACATGATGGGTCCGGCGGCACTGATCGCCGAGGTCGACAAGGTGCGCCCACCCTACAACGTCAGTGTGCTGAACTACGAGTGCGCCCTGTTCGCGCTCGAACACGCCGAGGTGTTCGCGGCCCAGGCTCAGGACATCAAAGCGCAGCGTGCTATGATTTTGGAAGCGTTGAAGGCCATGCCCGGGGTGCGAGCCTGGAACAGCGACGCCAACATGATCCTGCTGCGCGTGCCCGATGCGGCCAAGACCTTCGAAGGCATGAAGGTGCGCAAGGTCCTGGTGAAGAATGTGTCCAAGCTGCACCCCCTCCTGGCCAACTGCCTGCGTCTGACCGTGGGCACCCCGCAGGAAAACCAGCTGATGCTGGCCGCCTTGAAAGAATCGTTATGAGCACACCACGTACCGCTGAAGTGTCCCGCAACACCGCGGAGACCCAGATCACCGTCAAGGTCAACCTGGACGGGACGGGCGCCTCTCGCCTGTCCACCGGCATCGGTTTCTTCGACCACATGCTGGACCAGATCGCGCGCCATGGCCTGATCGACCTGGACGTCCAGGCCAAGGGCGATCTGCATATCGACGGCCACCACACGGTGGAAGACGTGGGCATCACCCTGGGCCAGGCGGTGGCCAAGGCCGTGGGCGACAAGAAGGGCATTCGCCGCTACGGCCACGCTTATGTGCCGCTGGACGAGGCCCTGTCGCGTGTCGTTGTCGATTTCTCGGGTCGTCCGGGCCTGGACATGCACGTGCCTTTCAAGAGCGGCATGATCGGCGCCTTCGACACCCAGCTCACCTACGAGTTCTTCCAGGGCTTCGTGAACCACGCCTTCATCACCCTGCACATCGACAACCTCAAGGGCGAGAACGCGCACCACCAGGCCGAGACCGTGTTCAAGGCCTTCGGCCGCGCCCTGCGCGCCGCGCTGGAAATCGATCCGCGCTCGGTGGGCACCATTCCCTCCACCAAAGGCTCGCTCTAGCCTCATGACCACTGCTGGACTTCCGGCCCGCACCGTCGCCGTCGTCGACTACGGCATGGGCAACCTGCGTTCGGTCTCGCAGGCCGTGCAGGCCGCAGCTGCCGGTAGCGGCTGGCATGTGCTCATCACCTCGCGCCCTGAAGAGGTGCGCGCGGCGGCCCGTGTGGTGCTGCCGGGCCAGGGGGCCATGCCCGACTGCATGCGCGAACTGCGCGATTCGGGCATGCAGGATGCTGTGCTGGAGGCCGCCGCCCGCAAGCCCCTGTTCGGCGTCTGCGTGGGCATGCAGATGATGCTGGACCACAGCGCCGAGGGTGATACGCCAGGGCTGGGCCTGATCCACGGGGCCGTGATCAAGTTCGATCTGGCCGGCCGCCTGCAGCCCGATGGCAGCCGCTACAAGGTGCCGCAGATGGGCTGGAACCGGGTGCGGCAGATGGACCCGGGCCAGGGGCGTCACCCGGTCTGGGCCGGTGTGCCGGATGACAGCTACTACTATTTCGTGCACAGTTTCTATGCGCGACCGTCGGATGCGCGCCACAGCGCGGGCGAGGCCGACTACGGCGGGCGCTTCACGGCGGCCATTGCACGCGATAATATTTTCGCGACACAATTCCACCCAGAGAAAAGTGCAGCCCACGGCCTTGCCCTCTATCGCAACTTCCTCCACTGGAATCCCTGATTCCTCGCACGATTCCGCCTGATCGCGCTCTGTCCTCGTTCTTGCACCATGCTTTTAATTCCTGCGATTGATCTGAAAGACGGCCACTGCGTGCGCCTCAAGCAGGGCGATATGGACCAGTCCACCACTTTCGGCGAAGACCCGGCGGTGATGGCGCGCAAGTGGGTCAGCAAGGGCGCGCGCCGTCTGCACCTGGTGGACCTCAACGGCGCGTTTGCCGGCCACCCCAAGAACGAACAGGCCATCCGCAGCATCCTCAAGGAAGTCGGCAACGAAATCGACGTGCAGCTGGGCGGCGGCATCCGCGATCTGGACACCATCGAACGTTATCTGGACGCCGGCCTGCGCTACGTCATCATCGGCACGGCCGCCGTCAAGAACCCCGGTTTCCTGCAGGACGCCTGCACCGCCTTTGGCGGCCACATCATCGTGGGCCTGGACGCCAAGGACGGCAAGGTGGCGACCGACGGCTGGAGCAAGCTGACCCGGCACGAGGTCGTCGACCTGGGCAAGAAGTTCGAGGACTACGGCGTCGAGTCCATCATCTACACCGACATCGGCCGTGACGGCATGCTCTCGGGCATCAACGTCGATGCCACCGTCAAGCTGGCCCAGGCCCTGACCATCCCGGTCATCGCCTCAGGCGGCCTGAGCAATATGGCTGACATCGAGGCCCTGTGCGCCGTGGAAGACGAAGGCGTGGAGGGCGTGATCTGCGGCCGCGCCATCTACACCGGCGACCTGGATTTCGAGGCCGCCCAGATCCGCGCCGACGAACTGAATGGCTGAGCCCGGCGAGCTGTTTCACGGCCTCCCCGCACTGACCCTGAGCCTGCCCTGCGGCGACCGCCTGCGCGTCCTGCTGCACGGCGCCCATGTGGTGTCCTGGATATCCGGCGGTCGGGAGCGGCTCTACCTCAGCCCCCGCAGCCTGCTCGATGGCAGGTCCGCGATACGCGGCGGGGTCCCCGTCTGCTTTCCCCAGTTCAATATGCGCGGCACGTTGCCCAAACATGGTTTCGTGCGCAACCTGCCCTGGCAGGCGCTTGCGCGGCCGCAGCTCGGGGCCGAACTGGCGCGCCTGTCGCTGCGCCTGACCGCCAGCGCAGAGACGCGGCAGTTCTGGCCCCAGGCTTTCGAGGCGACCCTGACGCTGGAGCTGCGGCCGGGCAGCTTGCAGATGACGCTGGACGTGCACAACACCGACGCTGTGCCCCTGGGCTTCACCGGGGCCCTGCACACCTATTTCGCAGTCGATGACATCGCAGCGGTGCAGCTCGAGGGCCTGCAAGGCCAGCCCGAGTGGGATGCCCTGACGGACCGGCACGGGCGCGCCAATGGCCCCCTGCGTTTCCAGGGCGAATTCGATCGTGTCTATGACGCCGCCGCCCAGGCGCTGCTCCTGCGCGAAGGCCCGCAGCGTTTGCAGATCGAACAAAGTCCCAGCCTGGCCCATACCGTGGTCTGGAACCCCGGAGCGGAGAAGGGCGCTACGTTGGTAGACCTGCCGGTCGACGGATACCGGCAGATGCTCTGCGTGGAAGCGGCCCAGGTCATGCAGCCCATCACCCTGCCGGCTGGGGGCATGTGGCAGGGCTGGCAGCGTCTCAGCCTGCGCTGAGACCTACAATCCGGGCATGCTGGCCAAACGTATCATTCCCTGCCTGGACGTGACGGGCGGACGCGTCGTCAAGGGCGTCAATTTCGTCGAGTTGCGCGACGCCGGGGACCCGGTGGAAATCGCCGCGCGCTACAACGAGCAGGGCGCCGACGAACTCACTTTTCTCGACATCACCGCGACCAGCGATGGGCGCGACCTGATCCTGCACATCATCGAGGCCGTGGCCTCCCAGGTGTTCATCCCGCTGACGGTCGGTGGCGGCGTGCGCACGGTGGAAGACGTGCGGCGCCTGCTCAACGCCGGCGCCGACAAGACCAGCTTCAACTCGGCCGCCATCGCCAACCCGCAAGTCATCCGTGACGCCTCGCATAAATACGGCGCCCAGTGCATCGTGGTCGCCATCGACGCCAAGCGCCGGTACGGCGAGGACCTGCTGGCGCGGGGCGAGGGCTGGGACGTCTACAGCCATGGCGGGCGCAAGAACACGGGGCTGGACGCCGTGGCCTGGGCGCGCCAGATGGCCGAGCACGGCGCCGGCGAGATCCTGCTGACCAGCATGGACCGCGACGGCACCAAATCCGGCTTCGACCTGGCGCTCACGCGCGCGGTCAGCGATGCGGTGAGCGTGCCCGTCATTGCTTCGGGTGGCGTGGGCAATCTGGATCACATGGTCGAAGGCGTCCAGCAGGGCGGGGCCGACGCCGTGCTGGCCGCCAGCATCTTCCACTACGGCGAATACACCATCGCCCAGGCCAAGGACCGCATGGCCCGGGCCGGCATTCCGGTGCGCCTCGAAACCGCAGCCTGAATCGCGAGACAATCACACCATGAACTGGCTCGACGAAGTGAAATGGGATGCCCAGGGCCTGGTGCCGGTGATCGCCCAGGAGCAGGGCAGCCGTGACGTGCTGATGTTCGCCTGGATGAACCGCGAGGCGCTGCAGAAGACGGCCGAGCTGGGTCGTGCGGTGTACTTCAGCCGCTCGCGCGGCAAACTCTGGTTCAAGGGCGAGGAGTCGGGTCATGTGCAGACCGTGCACGAGATCCGCCTCGATTGCGACAACGATGTGGTGCTGCTCACGGTGACCCAGCTCGGGCACGAGCCCGGCATCGCCTGCCACACGGGTCGCCACAGCTGCTTCTTCAGTGTCTACAAAGACGGCGCCTGGCACGCCGTTGATCCGGTCCTCAAGGATCCCGAAACCATCTACAAGTGAAGACCATGGCCGAGTCTGCAAATTCTGTCGATGCCCTGGCCCGCCTGGCGGCCGTGATCGAGAGCCGCCTGCCGGCGCGCGGCGGTGACCCCGAGAAGAGCTATGTGGCCCGCCTGCTGCACAAGGGGCCGGATGCCTTTTTGAAGAAGGTGGGCGAGGAGGCGACCGAGGTCGTGATGGCGGCCAAGGACGCTGACAGCGGTGGCGATCGCAGCAAGCTGGTCGGTGAGGTGGCCGATCTCTGGTTCCACACCATGATCGCCCTGGCCCATTACGGCCTGAAGCCGGCCGATGTGATTGCCGAACTGGAGCGCCGTGAAGGCACCAGCGGCATCGAGGAAAAAGCCCTGCGCAAGGCGCTGGCCCGCGAGGGCGGTGCGCAGTAGACGCGTTCATCCGCGGCTGGCCCCCAAATTGCTCGACCCCTTGCCATATCCATGGAGTTTTCCGCATGAGCGACGTCAAGCACAGTGACCCGGACTGTATTTTTTGCAAGCTGGTGTCCGGCAAGATCCCTGCCAAAAAGGTCTACGAGGACCAGGACATCTTTGCCTTCCACGATATCAACCCGTGGGCGCCCGTGCATTTCC
The DNA here is from genome assembly GCF_054780335.1 of Curvibacter fontanus. Taxonomy (NCBI): domain Bacteria; kingdom Pseudomonadati; phylum Pseudomonadota; class Betaproteobacteria; order Burkholderiales; family Comamonadaceae; genus Curvibacter; species Curvibacter fontanus. Next base: position 142,273 of record NZ_BAAGWN010000047.1, on the reverse strand, counting down.
TGCTGATCCCCAAGTTGCATATCCCCTCCATGGCCCAGGTCGGGCCCGGGCACGCGGACCTGCTGGGGCGCATGATGGCGCTGGCCCCCAAGCTGGCCGCGCAGGAAGGCTGCCGGCCCTACCCGGAGGGAGGCTTCCGCGTCGTCTGCAACACCGGCGGGGACGGGGGGCAAGAAGTGCACCACCTGCACTTCCACGTGATCGGCGGCCCCCGCCCCTGGTTGAAGGGGTGATTTTTCCCCGTTTCGTCCGAGCCGCCCCTGCGGCGATTAAAATCGTGCATTCCTTAGGAGAGATATATGGGTTCCTTTTCCATCTGGCACTGGCTGATCGTGCTGCTGATCGTGGTCATGGTGTTCGGCACCAAGAAGCTGAAGAACCTGGGCAGCGACCTGGGCAGCGCCGTCAAGGGTTTCAAGGACGGCATGAAGGATGGCTCCTCGGCCGAAGACAAACCCGCTGCGGCACCCGCCCCCCAGCAGGTGGCCAGCACGGCGGCCCCGGCTGCCGACAAGAACACCATCGACGTCGAAGCCAAGCCCAAGTCCTGACCGTCCCGCGTAAGGTCCAGGCATGATCGATCTCGGCCTCTCCAAGATGGCGCTGATCGGCGCGGTGGCATTGATTGTCATCGGTCCGGAAAAGCTGCCGCGCGTGGCGCGCACCATCGGCACGCTGCTGGGCAAGGCCCAGCGTTACGTGTCGGACGTCAAGGCCGAGGTCAACCGGTCGATGGAGCTCGAAGAGCTCAAGAAGATGAAAAACACGGTCGAGGGCGCGGCCCAGGAGGTCGAGAACTCGATTCAGACCACGACCTCGGATTTCGAGAAGGACTGGAACACGGCCACCTCGGGGCTGGACAGTGCGACGGATCTGTCCAATAGCCTGCATTCGGTGCCGGAGTACAAGCACCCGGGCAAGAACTGGCGCCTCAAGCGCGGGGCCACGCCCAGCTGGTACAAGGCACGCCAGGGTGTGCGCACCAAGGCGCTGTCGGGCGCGGCCCGGGTGGCCCGCTACCGGCCCCAGAAACTGAATTGAGCCACGCCGGCTCGCCCAGCATGCAAGCTGGGTGTGGGTGGCGCGGCCCCGCAACCTGTAAGAACGCATGGCAGACCCACAAAGCAAAGACGACGAGCTGGCCGGTACCGAACAGCCTTTCGTGCAGCACCTGATCGAGCTGCGCGACCGGCTCATCAAGACGGTGATCGCCATGGCCATTGCGGCAGCCATCCTGGCCATCTACCCGGGCCCGGCCGCGCTGTACGACCTGCTGGCGGCGCCGCTGGTGGCGCACCTGCCCAAGGGGGCGACGCTGATCGCGACCTCGGTCATCTCGCCCTTCATGGTGCCGCTCAAGATCCTGATGATGGCGGCTTTCCTGCTGGCCCTGCCCGTGGTGCTCTACCAGCTTTGGGCCTTTGTGGCGCCCGGCCTGTACACCCACGAGAAAAAACTGGTCCTGCCGCTGGTGATCTCCAGCACGGTGCTTTTTTTCATCGGCGTGGCCTTTTGCTACTTCTTCGTCTTTGGCCAGGTCTTTGCCTTCATCCAGGGTTTTGCGCCCAAGAGCATCACGGCGGCGCCGGACATCGAGGCCTACCTGAGCTTCGTGCTGACCATGTTCATCGCTTTCGGCCTGGCCTTCGAGGTGCCTATCGTGGTCATCGTGCTGGCGCGCATGGGCCTGGTGAGCATCCAGAAGCTCAAGGATTTCCGCGGGTATTTCATTGTGCTGGCCTTCATCATCGCGGCCATCGTGACGCCGCCGGATGTGGTGTCGCAGCTGGCGCTGGCCATCCCGATGTGTCTGCTCTACGAGGTGGGGATCTGGGCGGCGCAGGTCTTCATCAAACACACACGGGCGCCCGACGCCGAGCCGGTCGATTCCTGAGCTGCTTGCCTATTGCTGCGGGGGGACGCGGCGCGGTTTCGGGCGCACGCCCGGTGTGATGCTGATGTCCAGCGTGCGGTCCTGACGGCGTACGCCGAAGCTGGCCGGGTTGCCCGGTTTGAGCGCGGCCACCCGGGTCAGCAGTTCCGAGACATTTTGCACCGGCTTGTCGGCCACGCGGGTGATCACATCACCCGGACGAATGCCGGCCAGGGCGGCCGGACCGTTCTGCAGCACGCCGGTGATGATCACGCCCTCATCGGTCTTGACGCCGAAGGTCTCGGCCAGTTCCGGTGACAGGTCGCTGGGCTCCACGCCGATCCACCCACGGGTGACTTGCCCGTCCTTGACGATGCTTTCCAGCACCTGCTGGGCCGTGGCCACGGGGATGGCAAAGCCTATGCCCATATTGCCGCCCGAACGGGAATAGATGGCGGTGTTGATGCCCAGCAGGTTGCCGCTGGCGTCCACCAGGGCGCCGCCTGAATTGCCGGGATTGATCGCGGCGTCGGTCTGGATGAAGTTCTCGAAGGTGTTGATGCCCAGCTGGTTGCGGCCCAGGGCGCTGACGATGCCGCTGGTCACGGTCTGGCCCACGCCGAAAGGGTTGCCGATGGCCAGCACCGGGTCGCCCACCTGTAGCGCGTCGGAATTGCCCAGCACGATGACGGGCAGCTTGTCGAGTTCGACCTTGAGCACCGCGAGATCGCTGTCCGGGTCGCTGCCGATCACGCGGGCGCGGCTGCGCCGGCTGTCGTTGAGGATGACCTCGATTTCATCGGCCCCCTCGATCACGTGGTTGTTGGTCAGGATGTAGCCGCCGGGGCTGACAATGACGCCGCTGCCCAGGCCCACCTGGGGCTCGTTGTCCTGGTCACCGAAGAAGAAGCGGAACCAGGGGTCGTTGCTGTTGGGATTGCGCCGGGTCGCCTTGCTGGTGTTGATGCTGACCACGGCGGCCGAGGCCTTCTGGGCCGCCAGGCGGAAGCTGCCGGGAGAGGGCGCTGCGTTGCGATCGGAGGGCGCCTGGAAGAGGGCGACCGTCGGTGTTTCGCCCGGCTGCATGACCCAGGCGGGCTTGAGCGTGGCCACGACAAAGTAAGCCGCCAACAGGACGGTGACAGCTTGCGAGAACAGTAGCCAGTATCGTTTCATGTTGGAAATTGTAGAGTGCCTGCTGCCATGTTGCCCCGGATCGTTCATATTCAAGCGCTTGCCCCGCCCAAGCCGGCCCTGGGCCTGCCCTGCAACGGTTGCGGCGTATGCTGCCTGCACGAGCCCTGTCCGCTGGGCATCCTGCTGTCGGGGCGCCGCCGTGGTGCCTGTACGGCGCTGCGCTGGGAGGAGGTCCGGGCCCAGTACCGCTGTGGCGCCATGTTGCAGCCGCGGGAAGTGCTTGGTGCCGCCCTGCCGACCGGCCTGGGCTGGCTGGCGCCCGTCCTGCTGCCGGTGCTGCGGCGGCTGGCCGGCCGCTGGATTGCTGCTGGCCAGGGCTGCGACTGCAGCCTGGAGGTATCGCCAGGCCAGGCGGACCCGCAAACTGACCGACAATCGGCGCCATGACGGACCGCACCCAGCTTCTGCAGGCCTTTGATGCTCTGCTGCAACCCGAGCGCTTTCGCGATTACGGCCCCAACGGCCTGCAGGTGGAAGGGCGCCTGCCGGTGCGCAAGATCGTCTCCGGCGTCACGGCCAGCCGCGCCCTGATCGAGGCAGCGATTGCGGCGCAGGCCGACGCCATCTTCGTGCACCACGGCCTGTTCTGGCGCGGCCAGGACGGCCGCGTGACGGGCTGGATGAAACAACGCCTGGCCCTGCTGCTGGCACATGACATCAATCTCTACGCCTACCACCTGCCGCTGGACGCGCATCCTGAGCTGGGCAACAACGCCCAGCTTGCGGTAAGGCTGGGCCTGCAGGTGCAAACCCGTTTTGGTGAGCAGGATCTGGGTTTCTTGGGGCAGCGCCTGGATGGTGGGCTGTTTGCCGATGCGGCGGCGTTGGCCAGCCACGTGCAGCAAGCGCTGAATCGCACCGTCACGGTGGTGGGTCGTTCCGTCGGTGCTATTAAAAACGTAGCGTGGTGTACGGGCGGCGCGCAAGCTTATTTCGAGGCGGCCATCGCCGCCGGCGCCGACGCCTTCATCACCGGTGAAATTTCCGAACCGCAGGCGCACTACGCACGCGAGTGCGGTGTCACCTTCATCGCCTGCGGTCACCATGCCAGCGAGCGTTATGGCGCGCCGGCCGTGGCGGGACATGTTGCGGCACAGCTGGGGTTGATCCATGAGTTCATCGAGATCGACAACCCGGCCTGACATGACGCGACCGCTGGCCATCACCCTGGGCGATGCCGCCGGCATCGGACCGGAAATCATCGCCAAGGCCTTTCGCGATGCCCCCGAACTGACGCGTGGCTGCTTCGTGGTGGGTGATGCCGCCACGCTGCGGCGCGCAACGCAGTTGATCCGGCGCGAGGGCGAGGCTGTCCAGCCGCTCGTGCTGCTGGACAGTGCAGAAGAGGCGCTGACGGCGCCGCCGCATTGCCTGCCGGTGCTGCAGGTCGAGGCGCTGGCGGCTCCCGTGCCTTTCGGCCGCATCAGCGCCGAGGCTGGCCGTCTGGCCGGGCGTTGTGTGGTGTGGGCGGCACAGGCCGCGCTGCGCGGCGAGATTGCCGGCCTGGTCACCGCGCCCCTGCACAAGGAAGCCCTGGCTGTCGCCGGTGCGCCTTTCGATGCCTTCCCCGGCCACACCGAGCTGCTGCAGGCCGAGGCAGCCGCCTTCCTGGGCAAGCCGGTGGGCGAGCTGCCGGTTCGCATGATGCTGGCCAATGACGAGTTGCGTACCGTGCTGGTCAGCATCCACATGTCGCTGCGCCAGGCCATCGAGGCGGTGACCTTCGGCCATGTTCTGCAGACGCTGCGTATCACGCACGCGGCCTTGACGCCGCTGCTGGGCCGCGCTCCACGCATTGCGGTGGCCGGGCTCAATCCGCATGCGGGTGAAGGCGGGCTCTTCGGGCGGGAGGAGGCCGACATCATCACGCCGGCGCTGGCACAGGCGCGTGCCGAGGGCCTGGATGTGCATGGGCCGTATGCCCCCGATACCGTCTTCATGCGTGCTCGTGCGGTACCTGGCAAGCCTGGGGAATTCGATGTGGTGGTCGCCATGTACCACGACCAGGGACTGATCCCTGTGAAATATCTGGGCGTGGAGAAAGGCGTGAATGTCACGCTGGGCCTGCCGCTGGTGCGTACCAGCCCGGACCACGGCACGGCTTTCGACATAGCGGGTACCGGCCGGGCCGATGCTTCCAGCCTGATCGAGGCGGTTCGCATGGTGCGCCAGTTGAGCCGGTGCCATGCGTGAAATCGGCGCCTACGCCCCTGGGGTTAGCGCTCCCGGTTATTGCGCATCAGTGCGCAAGCTCCCAAACTCCGCTTTGGCCCCGATGACGTCAGCTAGAATCATTAGCTGATCTGAGTGATCATATAAGTCAGTGTTCATATATTCCGAATACGGTAGTTTTGATTGAGGATTTCCATGAGCGACACGCTTGCCGATAAGAGTCAGATGGACCCGAGCAAACGGACGTGGCTGATTGCCACAGGTTGTGCAGGTACCGTGGGTGGCGTGGCAGCCGCCATACCCTTTGTCAGTTCCTTCCAGCCCTCCGAGCGCGCCAAGGCCGCCGGCGCGGCGGTCGAGGTTGACATTTCCGCCCTCAAGCCGGGCGAGAAATTGACCGCCGAATGGCGCGGCAAGCCGGTCTGGATCGTCAAGCGCACGCCCGAGCAGCTTGAGAGCCTGAACAAGACCGAAAACCTGCTCGCGGATCCCAAGTCCGAGCGCAAACCGTCCGAGCTGACGCCCGAATACGCCCGTAACCAGCACCGCTCCATCAAGCCGGAGGTGCTGGTGGCCGTGGGCATCTGCTCCCATCTCGGCTGTTCGCCCAGCGACAAGTTCCAGCCCGGCGCCCAGCCTTCCCTGCCCGACGACTGGCAAGGCGGCTTCCTCTGCCCCTGTCACGGTTCGACCTTCGACATGGCCGGCCGCGTTTTCAAGAACAAACCGGCGCCCGACAACCTGGAAGTGCCGCCGCACATGTACCTGTCCGACAGCAAGCTGCTGATCGGCGAAGACAAGAAGGCTTGAGGAACAAGACATGGCTGAATTCAAGGAACTCCCCGCCGGCGCGCCCGTCAGCGCCCAGATGCTGAACTGGTTCGAGAACCGCTTCCCGACCGCGTTCGACGCCTACCGCGTCCACATGTCGGAGTACTACGCTCCGAAGAACTTCAACTTCTGGTATTTCTTCGGCTCACTGGCCATGCTGGTGCTGGTGATCCAGATCGTGACCGGCATTTTCCTGGTCATGCACTACAAGCCTGATGCAGCCCTGGCCTTCGGCTCGGTCGAGTACATCATGCGCGACGTGCCCTGGGGCTGGCTGGTGCGTTACCTGCACTCCACCGGCGCTTCCGCCTTCTTCGTGGTGGTCTACCTGCACATGTTCCGCGGCCTGATCTATGGCAGCTACCGCAAGCCGCGCGAACTGGTCTGGGTTTTCGGCTGTGCCATCTTCCTGGTGCTGATGGCCGAGGCCTTCATGGGTTATCTGCTGCCCTGGGGCCAGATGAGCTACTGGGGCGCCCAGGTGATCGTGAACCTGTTCGCCGCCATCCCCTTCGTCGGTCCGGACCTGGCCCTGCTGATCCGTGGCGACTACGTGGTGGGTGACGCCACCTTGAACCGCTTCTTCAGCTTCCACGTGATCGCCGTGCCCCTGGTCCTGCTGGGCCTGGTGGTGGCCCATCTGCTGGCCCTGCACGATGTCGGCTCCAACAACCCGGATGGCGTCGAGATCAAGGGCCCGCAAGCGCCCAAGGATGCCAAGGGCAAGCCGCTGGACGGCATTCCCTTCCATCCCTACTACACCGTGCACGACCTGCTGGGTGTGGGCGTGTTCCTGATGGTGTTCTCCGCCATCGTGTTCTTCGCGCCCGAGTTCGGCGGTTATTTCCTCGAGTACAACAACTTCATCCCGGCCGATCCGCTCAAGACCCCGGCCCACATTGCCCCGGTCTGGTACTTCACGCCGTACTACTCCATGCTCCGCGCCATCACCAGCGAGATGATGTACGCGCTGATCGCCTGCGTGCTGCTGGCCGCCGGCCTGGCCGTGGTCAAGGGCAAGTTGCCCACCCTGTTCAAGGGCGCGGTAGCGGGTGGTGCGGTGGTGCTGATCGCCCTCATGCTGGCCATCGACGCCAAGTTCTGGGGTGTGGTCGTCATGGGCGGCGCCGTTGTCATCCTGTTCTTCCTGCCCTGGCTGGACAACAGCCCGGTCAAGTCGATCCGTTACCGCCCGGACTGGCACAAGGTCCTGTACGGCATCTTCGTGATCAACTTCGTCATCCTGGCCTATCTGGGCGTGCAGCCGCCCTCGCCGATCGGTGAGCGGGTGTCTCAGGTGGGTACCCTGTTCTACTTTGGCTTCTTCCTGCTGATGCCCTGGTGGAGCCGTCTGGGTGAATCCAAGCCGGTGCCCAGCCGTGTGACCTTCGAGGCCCACTGAGCCGGAGACTACAAAAATGAAAAAATTCATTCTTGCCCTGACCACTTCCCTCGTCCTCAGCGGCGCTGCCCTGGCCTCCGGCGGCGGCATCGCCTGGGACAAGGCGCCTGTCAACACCAGCGACCATGCCTCGCTGCAGAATGGCGCCCGCCTGTTCGTCAACTACTGCCTGAACTGCCACTCGGCCGCCTACATGCGCTACAACCGCCTGCAGGACATCGGCTTCACCTCCGAGCAGATCAAGGACAACCTGCTGTTCACGACCGACAAGGTTGGCGACACCATGAAGTCGGCCATCGATCCCAAGCAGGCCAAGGAATGGTTCGGCGCCAACCCGCCCGACCTGACCGTGATCGCCCGTTCGCGTGCGGGCCACGGCGGCACCGGGGCCGATTATCTCTACACCTTCCTGCGCACCTTCTATCCCGACGAGACCAAGGCCACCGGCTGGAACAACCTGGCTTTCCCCAGCGTGGGCATGCCGCACGTGCTGTGGGAGTTGCAGGGCCAGCGTCGTCCGGTCTTCGAGACGCACACGGAGCACGGCCACGAAGTCGAGATCTTCAAAGGCTGGCAGCAAGTGGGCGCAGGCAGCATGACCCCGTTGCAGTACGACCAGGCCGTTGGCGACCTGGTGAACTTCCTGCAGTGGATGGGTGAGCCGGCCCAGAACACGCGTGTGCGTGTCGGTGTCTGGGTCATGCTCTTCCTGCTGGTTTTCACGCTGTTCGCCTGGCGTCTTAATGCTGCCTACTGGAAAGACATCAAGTAAGCGGCGATTTTGATTTGTTTTGCACCAAAACGGTGCAAAACTTGCTATTTATAGAGTGGGTTTGCGACAATGCATCCCACTCTTTTTGTTTCGACCTGATCCGCTGACGGAGCAGGCTGCCCTGAAGCAAAGTTTTGATTTTTAGGAGCCTCCCACCATGATGGTGCTGTACTCGGGCACGACCTGCCCCTTTTCCCACCGCTGCCGTTTTGTCCTGTTCGAGAAGGGCATGGATTTCGAGATCCGTGACGTCGACCTCTACAACAAGCCGGAAGACATCAGCGTCATGAACCCCTACGGCCAGGTGCCCATCCTGGTGGAGCGTGACCTGATCCTGTACGAATCGAACATCATCAACGAGTACATTGACGAGCGCTTCCCGCACCCGCAGCTCATGCCCGGCGATCCGGTGGACCGTGCCCGCGTGCGACTGTTCCTGCTCAATTTCGAGAAGGAGCTGTTTGTCCATGTGTCCATGCTGGAATCACGTGCCGCCAAGAGCAACGAAAAAGCGCTGGAGAAGGCCCGTTCGCACATCCGTGACCGCCTGACCCAACTCGCCCCGGTGTTCCTGAAGAACAAGTACATGCTGGGTGACAACTTCTCCATGCTGGACGTGGCCATCGCCCCCCTGCTCTGGCGCCTGGACTACTACGGCATCGAACTGAGCAAGAATGCGGCGCCGCTGCTCAAGTACGCGGAGCGCATCTTCTCGCGCCCGGCCTACATCGAAGCGCTGACGCCGTCCGAGAAGGTGATGCGCAAGTAAGGCCAGCCTCCGTGTCCACGACGAGTGCCAGCGGGCCGACATCGACCCGCCCCTACCTGATCCGCGCCCTCTACGAGTGGTGTACCGATAACGGCCTGACGCCTTATGTGGCGGTGCGCGTTGATGACACGGTGCGTGTCCCGCGCGAGTACGTCAAGGACGGCGAGATCGTGCTCAACATCAGCATGGACGCCACCAGCGCCTTGAAGCTGGGCAATGACTACATCGAGTTCAAGGCCAGGTTTGCTGGCGTGGCGCGCGACATCATGGTCCCGCTGGACCGGGTCATGGCCATCTATGCGCGCGAAAGCGGGCAGGGCATGGCTTTCGCGCTGGACGAGGACGGCCAGCCATCGGCCTCGATCGCCGATGAAACGGGCGCGGTCGGGCTGCCTGAAGAACCTGGCCCGGGGACTGGCCCGACGGGGTTGCTGAGCAGTGTCGAGCCGGCGCACGGTGATGAGGCGGACGACGAGCCCGAGCCGCCCAGACCAGGCGCGGGTCGTCCAGCCCTCAAGCGCGTCAAGTAAACCTGCACGGCTCTTGGGGGGAGCCTCCCAAGAGCCGTGCAGTAAAATTGTCAGCGTGCCGATTTAGCTCAGTTGGTAGAGCAACCGCCTTGTAAGCGGTAGGTCGTCAGTTCGATTCCGACAATCGGCACCAATTCAGCGATAGCCTTGTTTGGGTACGTTTCCTGCTTTCAACGTGAAGCCTGGATTTGTACTTTGAGGCGAATTGCGCTAACCTGCCACCCCTTGGTGCGCAAATGAGCCTCCATCGCCGGCAGGAGCTGGCGGATTTTGGCAGCAGCAGCATTGCTGTTAACAATCAGACACCAATTCGAACCATCGATCGGGCCAGCCGTGACCGCAGGGCGCAGCACGGCCGGTATCATCGCCTCAACGGCTGTGAGCCGAGCGACGGAGTCCTTGCTGAGCTCGCTCAGCCGTGCCAGCATGGGCGATTCCTGTGTTGCCTGCAGCAGAGTGACTGGCTGATGGCGGCGGGTCGTCATTCGAGGGTGGGTTGAGAAGGAATAAAGATGCATTTGATTATCACGGATGCATGGCTGGCCAAAAGCCGTGCAATACATCTGAGTGGTACCAAGCTGCTGCTGGCTGGCCTGAGCCTGTCTTTTGCATTGATGCTGGTGGCTGCCGGCCTCTACCATTGGGTGTTCCTCAAGGGCGCACGCGAGGGCTGGCCGGTGATTGGCGCCCTAGTCAAGCTGGTGGTCAAGGATGAGTTTGCCCTGCGCGACCGTTTCATGCGCGAAAACCTCGACGTCATGGCGCGTCGCCTCGGGGAGATGCAGGCCAAGTTGCTCCAGTTGGAATCGCTGGGTGAACGTGTTTCCGGTCTGGCCGGCATCAACCCCGCTGATATCAAGGCCAAGCCGGGCCAGGGAGGCGCCCTGGTGTCGGGTCGTCCGCTGACCATGGATGAACTCCAGGCCACGCTGGCCGATCTGGACCGGTTGACCGGACAGCGCACCGACCTGCTGTCGGTTGTCGAATCCCGGCTGTTCGAACAGAAAGTTCGCACCATGATGATCCCGACCCAGCACCCGGTCGCCTTTGGTGGCGCCGGCTCGGGTTTTGGCTGGCGTATCGACCCCTTCACGGGACGCTCGGCCCTGCACACAGGCATCGACTACCAGTCATCGGTGGGCACGGCCATCCTGGCCGCAGCCGGTGGTGTGGTGGTGACGCAGGAATTTCGCCCCGACTACGGCAATATGATCGAGATCGACCATGGCAAGGACCTGATCACCCGTTATGCCCATGCGTCCAAGGTCATGGTGAAAAAGGGCGATCTGATCAAGCGGGGACAGAAAATCGGCGAAGTGGGCACCACGGGACGCTCGACCGGACCCCATCTGCACTTCGAGGTCTTGGTCCGCGGCGTGCCCCAGGATCCGCACAAATTCATGAACGCCAGCCGCAGCCTGCCGGCACAGCAGCTCGCACTCGCGGCGGCGCCCCAGATTCCAGCCCCTGCCAGGGTTGCTGCCCCGGCTGTCGCGGCGGTTCCCGCCCTTGCTGCCCCCAAGGCGGCGGCGCCCGTCGCTGTCCAGCCGGCGCCAGTGGTTCCGTCGCTCAAAGTGATGGCGCCGATCGTGCCGTCGTCCTCTGGCGCTGCCCAGGCATCCGCCGCCCCGTCGTCGTCGGTAGCGGCTGCCGTCATGGCGGCTCCGCCCGTATCCCTCGCCCCGGCTGCCCCAGCGGCTCAAAGGTAGAATCAAGCGCTTCGCGCTCCCGGCACTGTCAGGCGCCGGGGACAGCTGTCGCCTTAGCTGGCGACACTCATCATCTAGACTGATAAGGATTGCACGGCCTCGCCGGTTTTCGTGACCGACAGGGCGGTGCGGCGTTCATGGGCATCAACATCCTCACCAAAATTTTTGGCAGCCGAAACGACCGGTTGCTCAAGCAGTACCGCGGCGCGGTTGCCCGCATCAATGCGCTGGAGCCGGAGTTCGAGAAGCTGAGTGACCCCGCCTTGCAGGCCAAGACTGGAGAATTCCGCGAACGCATCAGCAAAGGAGAAAGTCTGGAGGCATTGCTGCCCGAGGCCTTCGCCGTCGTCAGGGAGGGCTCCAGGCGCGTCATGAAGATGCGGCATTTCGACGTGCAGCTCATGGGGGGCATGTCGCTGCACCAGGGCAAGATCTCGGAAATGCGCACGGGTGAAGGCAAGACACTGACTGCCACGTTGCCGGTGTACCTCAATGCCTTGACCGGCAAGGGCGTGCATGTCGTGACCGTCAACGACTATCTGGCCAACCGCGATGCGCGGTGGATGGGCCGCCTGTACAACTTCCTGGGCCTGACGGTGGGGGTAAACCTCCCGCAGATATCGCGCGAGGAGAAGCAGGCGGCTTACCAAGCCGACATCACCTACGGCACCAACAACGAGTATGGCTTTGACTACCTGCGTGACAACATGGTCTACGAGGTGGCGGACCGGGTGCAGCGTGGTCTGAACTACGCCATCGTTGACGAGGTGGACTCCATCCTGATCGACGAGGCGCGCACACCTCTGATCATCAGCGGTCAGGCGGAAGACCATACGGCCATGTATGTGGCCATCAACAAACTGGTGCCAGGGCTGGTGCGCCAGGAGGGAGAGGCCGATCCACGCACCGGCGAAGGCGTCATCACGCCGGGCGACTTCACGGTTGATGAAAAAAGCCATCAGGTCTTCCTGACCGAGATGGGACACGAGAAGGCCGAGACCCTGCTGGCCCAGGCCGGCCTGCTGCCCGAGGGCGCCAGTCTCTACGACCCGGCCAATATCACGCTGATGCACCATCTGTATGCGGGTCTGCGGGCGCGGCATCTCTACCACCGTGACCAGCACTACGTGGTGCAAAACGGTGAAGTGGTCATCGTGGACGAATTCACCGGCCGCCTGATGACGGGCCGCCGCTGGAGCGACGGCTTGCACCAGGCGGTCGAAGCCAAGGAGGGCGTGGCCATCCAGGCCGAGAACCAGACCCTGGCCTCCATCACCTTCCAGAACTATTTCCGTCTCTATGGCAAGTTGTCCGGCATGACCGGCACGGCCGATACCGAGGCCTACGAGTTCCAGGAAATCTACGGCCTGGAAACCGTGGTGATCCCGCCGAACAGGCTCAGCCGCCGCGATGACCAGCTCGACCGTGTCTACAAGAGCACACGCGAAAAATACGAGGCTGCGATCGCGGATATCCGCGATTGCTACGAGCGTGGTCAGCCGGTGCTGGTGGGGACCACCTCGATCGAGAACTCCGAGATCATCGCTCAGCTCCTGGAGAAGGCCAGGTTGCCACACCAGGTGCTCAATGCCAAGCAGCACGCGCGCGAGGCAGACATCATCGCGCAGGCCGGGCGCAGCAAGATGATCACCATCGCCACCAACATGGCGGGCCGGGGCACCGACATCGTGCTGGGCGGCAACGTCGAGAAGGCGATCGAGGCCGTCGAGGCCGATACAACGCTGGACGAGGCGGGCAGGCACAAGCAGATCGATGCCCTGCGCGTGCAGTGGAACCAGGAGCACGAGAAGGTCGTGGCCCTGGGCGGCCTGCGCATCATCGCGACCGAACGCCACGAGTCGCGCCGTATCGACAATCAGCTGCGCGGCCGCTCCGGCCGCCAGGGTGACCCCGGTTCTTCGCGTTTCTACCTGAGCCTGGACGATGCGCTGATGCGCATTTTTGCAGGCGATCGCGTGCGAGCCATCATGGAACGCCTCAAGATGCCCGAGGGCGAGGCCATCGAGGCGGGTATCGTCACGCGCAGCATCGAGAGCGCCCAGCGCAAGGTCGAAGCCCGCAACTTCGACGTCCGCAAACAGCTGCTCGAATACGATGACGTTGCCAACGACCAGCGCAAGGTGATCTACCAGCAGCGCAACGCGATTCTCGACGCGCAAGCCTTGTCGACCCAGATCGCTTCGTTGCGCGAAGGTTGCTTCATAGACCTCGTGCGCCAGTTCGTGCCCGAGGAATCCGTTGAAGAACAGTGGGATATTCCTGCTCTCGAGAAAGTATTGCATGACGAGTGGCAACTTGACGTGCCGCTGCAAAGCGCGGTTCAGAATGCCAGCGCGATCAGCGATGAAGATATTCTTGAGAAGGTGACCGCCGCTGCGCATGCAGCCTATGAAGCCAAGGTGGCCCAGGTCGGCGCCGGCAATTTCACCCAGTTCGAGCGCATGGTGCTGCTGCAAAGCATCGACACCCATTGGCGTGAGCACTTGAGTGCGCTGGACTATCTGCGTCAGGGTATCCATCTGCGCGGATATGCACAGAAGCAGCCCAAGCAGGAGTACAAGCGCGAAGCGTTCGAGCTCTTCGGCCAACTGCTGGACTCCGTCAAGAACGAGGTGACCAAGGTCCTGATGACGGTGCGGGTGCAATCCAGCGAACAGATCGAGCAGGCGGCTGAAGCCATGGAGAGCAAGGCCGAACACATTGCCAACGTGACGTATACCGCGCCGACCGAAACCGGGGAAGTGCAAACCACGGTCGATACTGCCACCCAGGTGGCTGCCGTTGCGCGTGTCGGGCGCAACGAGCCCTGCCCTTGCGGCAGTGGCAAGAAATACAAACACTGTCACGGCAAGCTGAGCTGAGCCGATCGCCCGAACCTCTGATACGAGTTGCAAGATGCCCGTCAATCTGTCTGCACCCAACCCCGTTGAACTCTTTCCCATCGCCGGTGTGCGCATCGGTGTGGCTGAAGCCGGTGTGCGCAAGGCGAACCGCAAGGATCTGACGGTGGTGTTGCTGGATGAGGGGGCGTCCGTTGCCGGTGTCTTCACCCAGAACCGCTTCTGCGCTGCGCCGGTTCAGGTCTGTCGTGAGCACCTGGCGGCAGGGCGTGGCATCCGTGCCATGGTCATCAACACCGGCAATGCCAATGCCGGCACCGGGCAGGAAGGCCTGACGCGGGCGCGCAGCACCTGTGCGGCCCTGGCCCGAGAGTTGAAGATTGCGCCCGAGCAGGTTCTGCCTTTTTCGACTGGCGTGATCATGGAGCCCCTGCCGCACGATCGCATCGAGGCTGGTCTGCCCGCAGCGCTGGCCGACGCGCGCGAGGACAATTGGGCACGTGCAGCCGAAGGCATCATGACCACGGATACCGTGCCCAAAGCCTTCGGTACCCAGCTTGTCATCGCCGGCGTCAAGGTCAGCGTGACCGGCATCAGCAAGGGCGCCGGCATGATCCGCCCCAATATGGCCACCATGCTGGGTTATATGGCGACCGATGCCCGTGTCAGCCCGGCCTTGATGCAGCAGCTGGCACGCGAACTGGCCGAAGGCTCCTTCAATCGTGTGACGGTCGATGGCGACACCTCGACCAATGATTCCTTTGTTGTCATCGCCAGCAACCAGGCCGCGCATCCGGTGATCGAGTCGCTGGACAGCGCGGAGGGCAGGCAGTTGAAGACCGCCATGCTGGAGGTGGCGCGCAAGCTGGCGCAGGCCATCGTGCGCGATGGCGAGGGCGCCACCAAATTCATCACCATCCGCGTGCAGGGTGGCAAGACGGCCGAGGAGTGCCGGCTGGTGGCTTATGCCATCGCGCATTCGCCCCTGGTCAAGACCGCTTTCTATGCGAGTGATCCGAATCTGGGCCGCATTCTGGCGGCGGTAGGTTACGCCGGTATCGACGACCTGGACCAGAGCCGCATCGATCTTTTCCTGGACGATGTGCATGTCGCCGTGCAGGGCGGTCGCAACCCGTCCTACCGCGAGGAAGACGGGCAGCGCGTGATGAAGCAGAGCGAGATCACCGTGCGTGTGGCGCTGGGGCGTGGTCAGGCCGAGGACACGGTCTGGACCTGTGACTTCAGCCATGAGTACGTCACCATCAACGCCGACTACAGATCTTGAATACCCCCAGGCTTCGCTCACTTCGTTCGCTGCGCCACCCCCCCCTTGAGGGGGCGCACCCAGCAGCCCGGCAAAGCCGGTTCTGCGGGTGCCCGCGAATAAACTGTCTTCCATATGAACGAACAATTCTTACGCCTGCTCGAACGCGCTGAGCAGCTGATGCTGCGCATCGAGACCATCCTGCCCCAGCCCCTGAGCCAGCCCGACTGGGAGGCGTCCATTGCCTATCGCTACCGCAAGCGCAGCTCGGGGCACGGTGTCATCGAGCCGGTGCGTCATGTCGGAGAGATGAAGCTGGACCAGCTCAGGGAAATCGACCAGCAGAAGGAAAAAATCCAGCGCAACACCGAACAGTTCGTGCGTGGTCTGCCGGCCAACAACGTGCTGCTGACCGGCGCGCGAGGCACCGGCAAGTCTTCACTGATCCGGGCCTGCCTGCACACCTATGCCGGCCAGGGCCTGCGCCTGATCGAGGTCGACAAGACCGACATGGTGGACTTGCCCGATATCGTTGAGGTCGTGTCCCAGCGTCCCGAAAAATTCATCGTCTTCTGCGATGACCTGAGTTTCGAGGAGGGCGAGCCCGGTTACAAGGCGCTCAAGTCCATCCTGGATGGCTCGGTGGCGGCCACCACGGCCAATGTGCTGATCTACGTGACCAGCAACCGGCGCCACCTGCTGCCCGAGTACATGAAGGACAACCTAAGCTACACGCATACCGATGATGGCGAGATCCATCCCGGCGAGGTGGTGGAGGAAAAGATTTCCCTGTCCGAGCGCTTTGGCCTGTGGGTCAGCTTCTATCCTTTCAGCCAGGATGAATACCTGAGCATCGTGGCGCAGTGGTTGTTGTCCTTTGGTGTGTCGGAGCCGGCCATCACGGCGGCCCAGCCTGAAGCCCTGGTCTGGGCGCTGGAGCGCGGTTCCCGCAGCGGCCGTGTCGCCTACCAGTTCGCCAAGGATTACGCCGGCAAGCACACGGGCCGGGCATGAGCCGGCCCCTGGTCGCTGACGGAGACAGGCCGCGCGAAGGTGGCGTTGACCGGCCGGTGACCGAAGTCGCTGTTGGCGTGCTGATCCAGTCAGACGGGCGTTTCCTGTTGACCTCCCGGCCTGAAGGGAAAGTCTATGCGGGTTACTGGGAATTCCCTGGCGGCAAACTGGAGGTCGGCGAAAGCGTGGCCCAGGCCTTGCGGCGTGAACTGCACGAGGAACTGGGCATCGAGGCGCTGGGGATCGAGGCCTGGAAGACGGAGTTGGTGGATTACCCGCACGCGCTCGTGCGACTGAATTTCTGCAAGGTGTCGGTCTGGCAGGGCGAACTGCAGATGCGCGAAGGCCAGTCTTCTGCCTGGGAACAACTGCCGGTGCGGTCGGTGCCGGTGCTGCCCGGCACGGTGCCTGTCCTGCAGTGGCTCGCGCAGGAGCGCGGCTACACTGGGTCCACGCACAAGGTGGTCACCAAAGCCTGAAGGCCTTGGCGTATGGGGCTGCAGGCTATTGCAGCTTGGGGTCGCCAAATTCCTGGTCGTCCGGCGGTGCTTCGGCTGGCATGCGGAAACTCTCGCTGGCCCAGGCCCCCAGGTCGATCTTCTTGCAGCGCTCGCTGCAGAAAGGGCGATAGGGGTTGCTGGGGGTATACACGCTGTCGCCACCGCAGCTGGGGCAGGTGACCAGGCGTGGTTTTCCGGAGGGGAGACTGTCGTCGGAGCGGGGCATGCTCGAACTCGCTGGAAGAAGACGATGATCAGGAACAGAGCGTCAGGTCGAAGACCGCGTCCTGGTTGCCGGCATGCAGGCGGTCATCGTCCTGCAGTTGCATGAGCCGGATCGAGACGATCAGGCGGTTGCCGCTGATTTCGGGGATCAGACCCAGGGCGGGATCGATGCTCAGGCGCAGCAGTTGGAAAGTGCGTCCCTGGGGCAGGGGCTGCTGGTACTGACCACCCGACGCCATGACTTTTTGTGCAACACCCGAGTCACGCAGCAGGCTCAGCAACAGGCTGATGGCGTCGGCCAGAGGGGTCAGCGTGGCGATCCAGCCCTGCAGGTCGGCGCGGCGCTGCTCTCCCGTTTCATGCTGCCAGGCGTAATAGGCCGGTAGATCGAAGGCACAGGTGCCACCCGGGATGCCGATGCGGCTGCGTATGCTCATGAGCCAATCATTCTCGGTCAGGTGGTGACCGGCCTTGCCTGTGAGGCTGGCGAGCTGGTTATGACAATGCTCGATCTGTTGCAGGACTTCGTCGAGTACGGCCTGGGCGATGCTCGGGTTGCCGCGATAGCCGTTCAAAACCTGTTTCTGGCGATCGAGGTCGCGCAGCACGTCGGCCTTGAGATCGGCGCGGGCGCCCACGTCCATGACTTCGAAGAGACTGGCCAGGGCGTAGTGGTGATCGAGTGCCTCATCGCGTGCCACCAGATCCAGCAGACGGCGGAACAGGTTTTCCAAACGCAGGTAGGTCCGGATGCGTTCGTTGAAAGGGTATTCGTAGGTGATCACGCTGGTATTTCCCGACGGCGAATCATAGCCCGAAGCGACTGGCCAGCAGCCCGACCAGGCCGGCCAATTCAGGCAGGCTCAGATCGTCGTTACAGATCACAAGATCGGCGGCCTGCAGGCGCCGGCGCCGGCTCACCTGTTGGGCCAGGATGCTTTCGACTTCGTGACGGCGGAGCCCGCTGCGCTGCATCACCCGCTCGATCTGGGTCTGGGGGCGGCAGTCCACGACCAGCACCTGGTCGAGCTCGGCCCGCCAATGGGCGGATTCGACCAGCAGGGGGATGTCAAAGACGATGCAGGCATGGCCAGCTTCGATGGCGGCCCGAACCTGGCGCCGGGTTTCCAGGCCGACCAGCGGGTGCACGATCTGCTCCAGCTTTTGTCGTGCTGTGGCATCACTGAAGACCAGCGCACGCATGTGATCGCGGTCCAGTGCGCCTTCCACTGTGATGAATTCCGGACCGAAGGCCCGTCGGATGGCGTCGATGGCTGGGCCACCTGCTGCGGTGGTCTGGCGGGAGATGGCGTCGGCGTCAATGATGATGGCGCCACGTTCGGCCAGCATGCTGGCCACGGTGCTCTTGCCGCTGCCCATGCCGCCCGTGAGTCCGAGACGCGTCACGCCCCGCATCGTTCACAACCCGACGAAACGCAGGATGCTTTGCGGGCCGAAGATCATGGCGGTCAGCCCGGCTGCTGCCAGGAAGGGGCCGAAAGGCACATAGCCCCCTTCGCGCAGGCCGCTGCTGAATTTCAGGGTGATGCCGACGATGGCGCCGATGACCGAGGCCATCAGGATGATGGGCACCAGTGCCGTCCAGCCGAACCACGCACCCAGGGCCGCATAGAGCTTGAAATCACCGAAACCCATGCCTTCCTTGCCGGTGGCGAGTTTGAAGCTCCAGTAGACCAGCCACAGGGCCAGATAACCGGCCACGGCCCCCCAGAGGGCATCGGGAAGGGTGATGCTGCCCCACTTCAGCGCGGCCACGATCAGGCCGGCCCAGAGCAAGGGCTGTGTGATGCTGTCGGGCAGCAGCGTGGTGTCCCAGTCGATCAGGGCCAGCGCCACGATCGCTGCCGAGAAGCCGCACCAGGCCAGACCGGCTGGGGTTCCCCCCCACTGCCAGACACAGTAGAAAAACAGAGCACCCGTGCTCAGTTCAACCATGGGATAACGCAGGCTGATGGGTGTGCCGCAGGCCGAGCATTTGCCGCGCAGAAAGAGGTAGCTCAGCACGGGGATGTTCTCGTACCAGCGAATCTGGTGACCGCATTTCTGGCAGCGTGAGCGGGGTACCAGCAGATTGAACGTTTCGGTCTGCGGCAATTCCTTGCCGGCCAGTTCGGCGCACTCGGCGGTCCATTGCCGCTCCATGATCTTGGGCAGACGGTAGATCACCACATTGAGAAAACTGCCGATCAGCAGCCCCAGCACACCGGCCAGGCCGGCGTCGAACCCGTGGGAGACGAGCATCAGACCACCTGGCCCAGCTTGAAGATGGGCAGGTACATCGCGACCACGATGCCGCCGACAATAGTGCCCAGGAACACGATGATGATGGGCTCCATCAGGCTGGACAGGCCGGCCACCATGTCGTCGACCTCGGCTTCGTAGAAGTCGGCCGCTTTGCCCAGCATGTGGTCGATCGAGCCGGACTCCTCACCGATCGCGCACATCTGCAGCACCATGCTCGGGAACAGGTGCACATTGGTCATGGCGGCCGTCAGGCTGGTGCCTGTGGAAACCTCGTGCTGGATTTTGAGGGTGGCATCTTCGTAGACCGAGTTGCCCGCGGCGCCACCCACCGAATCCAGGGCTTCCACCAGCGGCACACCGGCTGCGAACATGGTGGAGAGTGTCCGGGTCCAACGTGCGATGCACGATTTGTCGATCAGGGCGCCGAAAACCGGTATTTTCAACAGCAGCCGATCCATGAATTTCTGCATCTCGCGATTGCGCTGCCATGCCTGGAAGAAGAAATAGAGGCCACCGCCGATGCCACCGAAAATCAGCCACCACCAGGCGACGAAGAATTCACTCATGCCGATCACGATCAATGTGGGGGCCGGCAGGTCGGCGCCGAACGAAGAAAAAACCTGCTTGAAGGCCGGAACCACGAAGATCATGATCACGGCCACCACCACGAAGGCCACCACCACCACCGAGATCGGGTACATCAGCGCCGACTTGATCTTGGACTTGATGGCCTGGGTCTTTTCCATGTAGACGGCCAGGCGGTCCAGCAACTGGTCCAGGATACCGGCGGCCTCACCGGCTTCGATCAGATTGCAGTAAAGGTTGTCGAAGTAGAGCGGGTACTTGCGGAAGGCCGTGCTCAGCGAGGTGCCGGTTTCGACATCGTTGCGGATGTCATTGAGCAGGCGCGTCACACTCGGGTTGGCGTTGCCGCGGCCCACGATGTCAAAGGCCTGCAGCAGGGGCACGCCGGCCTTCATCATGGTGGCCAGCTGGCGCGTGAACAGGGTCAGATCCTTGGCGGTGATTTTCTTGCCGGAGCGCATCCGCCGTTTCTTGACCTTGCCCGGCAGGACGCCCTGGCGGCGCAGCGAGGCCATCACCTGGTTTTCGCCAGCGGCGCGCATCTCGCCGCGCACCAGCTTGCCATTGCGATCCTTGCCCTCCCACTCGAAGACCTGTTCCTTGCTGCCTTTGGATTGTGCTGTTGCCATGCTGTCCCCTGAAGCTCCCGTTTGTTATTCGTTGGTGACGGCCAGGACTTCCTCGAGTGAAGTCAGACCCTGCTTGACCTTGTGCAGGCCGGACTGCCGCAGCGAGCGAACGCCCTCTGCCTGCGCCTGTTTGGCAATCTCCAGGGCCGAACCGTCGCGCAGAATGATGCGTTGGAGTTCCTCGCTGATCGGCATGACCTGGTAGATGCCCACGCGTCCCTTGTAGCCGTTGTTGCAGGCCGAGCAGCCGACCGGCCGGTAGTTGATCCAGGAGCCGTCCAGTTCTGTGGGCGTGAAGCCGGCATCGAGCATGGTTTTCTTGGGGACTTCGACCGGCGCCTTGCAGCTGGGGCACAGGCGGCGCGCCAGGCGCTGCGCCGTGATCAGGATCACGCTGGAGGCGATGTTGAAGGGCGCGATGCCCATATTGCGCATGCGCGTGAGCGTGGTGGGCGCGTCGTTCGTGTGCAACGTGGACATCACCAGGTGACCGGTCTGGGCTGCCTTGATGGCGATGTCGGCGGTCTCCAGGTCGCGGATTTCACCCACCATGATGATGTCGGGGTCCTGACGCAGGAAAGACTTGAGCGCGGCGGCGAAGGTCAGTCCGGCCTTGTCGTTGACATTGACCTGGTTCACGCCCGGCAGGTTGATTTCCGACGGGTCCTCGGCCGTGGCGATGTTCACGCCGGGCTTGTTGAGCAGATTCAGGCAGGTGTAGAGCGACACCGTCTTGCCCGAGCCGGTGGGGCCGGTGACCAGGATCATGCCGTAGGGACGCGCGATGGCCTTGAGCAGACGTTCCTTCTCCTCCGGCTCATAACCCAGCGCGTCGATGCCCACTTTGGCGCTGCTCGGGTCCAGGATACGGATCACGATCTTCTCGCCAAAGAGTGTGGGCAATGTGCTGACGCGGAAATCGATGACCCGTTCCGGGCCGACCTTGAGCTTCATCTTGCCGTCCTGCGGCACCCGCTTCTCGGAGATGTCCATCTTGGAAATCACCTTGATGCGCGAGGCCAGCTTGTCCTTGATGGCCACGGGCGGTGAGGCGATCTCGCGCAATTCACCGTCAATGCGGAAGCGCACGCGGTAGTTGTGCTCGTAAGGCTCGAAGTGCAGGTCCGAGGCGCGCATGCCGATGGCGTCGATCAGCATCTTGTGCAGGAACTTGACGACGGGTGCGTCGTCCACATCGGAGGCGGCGGATTCGGCGCTGTCGTTGACCGCCTCGGTCGTGAACTCGTCGAACTCGATGTCGCCGCCGCCGATGATGTTGTCGATGGCTTCCGAGGCCGTGGTGGCATGCACCTCCACCAGTTTGAGCAGCTTGTCGTACTCCGCAATGACCCAGTCCACACCCATCTGGCTGGCGAACTTGATCTTTTCGGCGGCAGCCTGGTCCGAGGGGTCGGCGGTAGCGACGACCAGGCGGTTGCTGCGTTTGCCCAGGACCACCACGCGGTAGTCATGACAGATCCGGGGGTCCAGCAGTTCCTTGGGCAGGCGCTGTGTATCGACAGCGTCCAGGTCAATCAGCGGCGCGGCGAAAGCCGCCGACATGGTGTGCGCGAGATCGGCCGCGGACACGGCCCCCGAACCTGTGAGTTCGGCAATGAAGCTGCTCTTGTTGCTGGAGGCCCGACGGAAGAGCTCTTCCGCCGACTTCTGCTCCAGCTTGCCCGCCAGTATGAGGGCGCGCCCCAGTCCAGGCAGGGCGATGGGAGCGTTATCGCGGTGGATGGCGGTATCGACGGCGGCCATGGACTGTATTTTTCGATATTCCGGGAGGAAAACCCACGGATCATCGCCGATTGCCCGGCTGATGTAAACGAAAGCCCGGCGCCATTTTGCAAGCAGACGTTGCTGCGCAACATGAAAAGTACAGGGGGAGAAAACCGGGTTGGGATGCCCTTGGGGCTGCCCGGACCTGCCCATGAGAGGAAGGCAGGTGATTGGTCGGAATGAGAGGATTCGAACCTCCGACCCCTTCGTCCCGAACGAAGTGCGCTACCAGGCTGCGCTACATTCCGATGTCCCCGACTGCCGGGCGGGCGTCAGGCTTGACGTTCCAGCAGTTGAGACGCCAATTGTATCAAACTGGCGGCATGGGGTCCGGCAGGCAGGCACCGTGCGGCAGCCACGGCGCGTTCGGCCTCGCGGGCCGCGGCCTGGCGCGACACCTCCAGGGCGCCGGTGCGTCGCACAATGGCGATCACCTGATCCAGCTCATCCACCGAGCCGTGCTCGATGGCGTCGCGGATCAGCTTGCGCTCAGGGTCCGAGCCGCGTTGCATGGCGGCGATCAGCGGCAGCGTCGCCTTACCCTCGCGCAGATCGTCTCCCAGGCTCTTGCCCATCACCGCGGCATCACCCGCGTAGTCCAGCACGTCGTCGATGACCTGGAAAGCCGTGCCCAGGGCCTGGCCGTATTCGGCGCAGGCCCCCTCCAGCAGGGGTTCTGCGCTCGCCAGGATGGCGCCGCAGCGGGCGCTGGCCTCGAACAGCTTGGCCGTCTTGGAGCGGATCACCTGCAGGTAACCGGCCTCGTCCAGGTCGGCGTTGTGCATGTTCATGAGCTGCTGCACCTCACCCTCGGCGATGACGTTGGTGGCGTCGGCCAGCACCTGCATGATGCGCATGCTCTGCGCGTCGACCATCATCTGGAAGGCGCGGGAATAGAGGAAGTCGCCCACCAGCACGCTGGCCGGGTTGCCGAAGGTCTCGTTGGCGGTGGCGTTGCCGCGGCGCAGGGTGGAATCGTCCACCACGTCGTCGTGCAGCAGGGTGGCCGTGTGGATGAACTCGACCACGGCCGCGAGGTTGTAGCGTTGCTCGCCGCGGTAACCCAGGGCGCCGCAGGCCAGCAGCAGCAGGGCCGGGCGCAGGCGCTTGCCGCCGGCGCCGATGATGTACCGCGCCACCTGGCCCACCAGGGGAACCCCGGAATCCAGCTTTTCGGCGATGACGCGGTCCACCTCCCGCATGTCGTCGGCGATCAGGGCGAGCGGGGAGGCGGGGTGGGGGGCGTTCACGGGTGGAATGGAGGTAAACCGGTGCGGAAGTGGCCCGATTATAGGAAGGCGTGCCCCCACCTCAGCCGGTCCCCAAGGGGGCTATGTCAGTAAGCGCAAACCGTGCTACAATATTGGGCTCTGCGGAAATCCGTCTGCGGAGGCTCATACAAAGAGGTCATACATGTACGCGGTCATAAAAACCGGTGGCAAACAGTATCGTGTTGCTGCTGGCGAAAAAATTAAAGTAGAACAGATTGCTGCGGACGTAGGCCAGGAGATTGTCATCGATCAGGTTCTGGCTGTCGGCAACGGCGCTGAACTCAAGGTCGGTACGCCCCTGGTGTCCGGCGCGACTGTCAAAGCCACGGTCGTGGCTCACGGCAAGCACGACAAGGTTCGCATCTTCAAGATGCGCCGTCGTAAGCACTATCAGAAACGTCAAGGGCACCGCCAGCAGTTCACCGAACTGCAAATCGGCGCCATCTCCGCATAAGGAGCACGAGTCATGGCACAGAAAAAAGGCGGCGGCTCTACGCGTAACGGGCGCGATTCGCAGCCCAAGATGCTCGGTGTGAAGGCTTTCGGCGGCCAGCAGGTCAGCGCCGGCTCCATCATCGTGCGCCAGCGTGGCACCAAGTTCCATCCCGGCACCAATGTCGGTATCGGCAAGGACCACACCCTGTTTGCGCTGGTCGACGGTCAGGTGTCGTTTGCCATCAAGGGCGAACTCAACAAGCACATGGTGAACGTCACCGCCGCTTGAGGCAGCCCTGGCTCCACACGAAACCCTGCGCCCCGCGCAGGGTTTTTGTTTTCGGCCCACTGTGTTTAACTTCGCTGCGCGAAGTTAGCCTGCAACGCAAGCCGCCAGCGGCTTGTCATTTGGGAAGATTGTTCTCATGAAATTCGTTGACGAAGCCTTTATCGACATCGCCGCCGGCGATGGGGGGAACGGCTGCGTCTCGTTCCGGCATGAGAAGTACAAGGAGTTCGGTGGCCCCAACGGGGGGGATGGCGGCCGTGGCGGCCACATCTTCGCCGTGGCCGATTCCAATCTCAACACCCTGGTCGATTTCCGCTTCACGCGTCGCTTCGACGCCAAGCGCGGTCAGCACGGCATGGGCTCGGACATGTTCGGCGCCGCCGGCGATGACATCACGCTCAAGATGCCCGTTGGCACCATCATCACCGATGCCGAGACCGGCGAGGTGCTGTACGAGCTGCTGACGCCGGGTGAAGTCATCACCATCGCCAAGGGCGGTGACGGCGGTTTCGGGAACATGCGCTTCAAGAGCGCCATCAACCGTGCCCCGCGCCAGAAGACGCCCGGCTGGCCGGGCGAGAAGAAGAACCTCAAGCTCGAACTCAAGGTGCTGGCCGACGTCGGCCTGCTGGGCCTGCCCAATGCCGGCAAGTCCACTCTGATCACGGCCATCTCCAACGCGCGTCCGCGCATAGCCGACTACCCCTTCACCACTCTGCACCCCAATCTGGGCGTGGTGCGCGTGGGCCCAGAGCAGAGCTTTGTGGTCGCCGACCTGCCGGGTCTGATCGAAGGCGCCGCCGAAGGCGCCGGTCTGGGCCACCTCTTCCTGCGCCATCTGCAGCGCACCCGCCTGCTGCTGCATGTGGTGGACCTCGCGCCCTTCGACGACAACGTCGACCCCGTGGCCCAGGCCAAGGGCATCGTGGCCGAGCTCAAGAAATACGACGCGGCGCTCTATGAGAAACCGCGCTGGCTGGTGCTCAACAAGCTCGACATGATCCCGGTCGACGAGCGCGAGGCCCGCGTCAAGGACTTCGTCAAGCGCATGAAATACAAGGGTCCGGTGCTCCAGATCTCCGCGCTCACGCGCGAGGGATGTGAGCACCTGGTCAAGGCCGTCTACGAACAGGTCAAGATCCAGCAGGTGGCCGAGCAGCCGCATGTCGAGATCGACCCGCGCTTCAAGGACGTCCCCCCGGAAGATTTGTGAGATCCCCCACGCTTGCCACTGCGTGTGCTGCGCTGCCCCCTGAGGGCGCGCGTGCGCCTTGGGGCGGCCCGGCGGCGCACTAGAATCCCCGGATTCCCATCCAACGCTGCCGGCGCCCGTCCTGCAGTTGCCGCCTCAACATGAATCAGAATTCCGCGACATCTGTTATGCGCGCCGCCCGGCGCATCGTGGTCAAGGTCGGTTCCAGCCTGGTGACCAACGAGGGGCGCGGGCTGGACGAGGCCGCGATCGAGGAATGGAGCCGCCAGATCTCGGTGCTGATCGGCGACGGGCGCGAAGTCATCATGGTCTCCAGCGGGGCCATCGCCGAGGGCATGAAGCGCCTGGGCTGGATCACCCGCCCCAAGGAAATCCACGAATTGCAGGCCGCCGCCGCCGTCGGCCAGATGGGCCTGGCGCAGATGTACGAGACGCGGCTGCGCGCGCATGGCCTGGGCAGCGCCCAGGTGCTGCTCACGCATGCCGACCTGGCCGACCGCGAGCGTTATCTCAATGCCCGCTCCACCCTGCTGACCCTGCTCAAGCTGGGCGTGGTGCCGGTCATCAACGAGAACGACACCGTCGTCAACGACGAAATCAAGTTCGGCGACAACGACACCCTGGGCGCCCTGGTGGCCAACCTGGTCGAAGCCGACGTGCTCATCATCCTCACCGACCAGAAAGGCCTGTACACGGCCGATCCGCGCAAGGACCCGGCGGCGAAGTTCGTGCATGAAGCTCAAGCCGGCGACCCGGCTCTCGAAGCCATGGCCGGCGGGGCTGGGTCCAGCCTGGGCAAGGGCGGGATGATCACCAAGATTCTGGCGGCCAAGCGCGCGGCGGGGTCCGGTGCGTCCACCGTGATTGCCTGGGGCCGCGAACCCGATGCACTGGTGCGCCTCACGCAGGGGGAATCCATCGGCACCCTGCTGGTGGCACAGACCGCCAAGAACCAGGCGCGCAAGCAGTGGATGGCCGACCATCTGCAAATGCGCGGCGCTGTCGTGGTGGATGCCGGCGCGGTGCGCAAGCTGCAGGAGGAAGGCAAGAGCCTGCTGCCCATCGGCATGACGGCCGTGGAAGGTGAATTCTCACGTGGCGAGGTGATTGCCGTGCGCGACGCGCAGGGCGCCGAGATTGCGCGTGGCCTGGCCAACTACGCCAGCGCCGAGGCGCGCCTGCTGTGCCGCAAGCCTTCGAGCGAGTTCGAGAAGCTGCTGGGCTACACAGCCGAACCCGAGATGGTGCACAGGGACAACCTCGTGATCACGCGCTAAGGCCGCACCGCCAGGGGCGTTTCACTGCCCCTGCGGTTCCGTGCGGTCCTTGCCGGGCTGGTCCGACTGTGGATCGGGGTTGAAGCTGGCGCCCGGGGGCAATTCCATGCCGTGGTTGCCGGTCTCCCGGGTCGAGGGCAGGGGCTCGTTCTCGCGCAGGCGATGGCCCTGGCGCAGGAAACGGTTGCGCTGGTCGTTGCGCGGCAGGTAGCGCGCCAGTTCGGTCAGCGCCATCTCGTAGACACCACGCTTGAACTCCACCACCATGTCCAGCGGCACCCAGTACTCGTTCCAGCGCCAGGCGTCGAACTCGGGGTGGTCGGTGGCGCGCAGGTTCAGGTGCCAGTCCTGGCCCAGCAGCTGTAGCAGGAACCAGATCTGCTTCTGGCCCTTGTAATGCCCACGTGCTTCGCGTCGGATGTAACGATCCGGCACCTCGTAGCGCAACCAGTCGCGGGTCCGGGCCATGATGCGCACGTGCTCGGGCTGGAGCCCGACCTCCTCGTGCAACTCGCGGAACATGGCCTGTTCCGGGGTTTCGCCCCGGTCGATGCCACCCTGCGGAAACTGCCACGAGTGGGTGCGTATGCGTTTGCCCCAGAAAACCTGGTTTTTCTGGTTGAGCAGGATGATGCCGACATTGGGCCGAAAGCCGTCCCGGTCAAGCATAATCAAACCCCAAATTTTGAACTGATTCCATTATGCACGGCGCCTGTCGCCGGGCAAGGGGATCAGCCTGCATCCGCCAGAAAAAGCCCCCATGAAAGCCTCCCAATTTTTCGTCTCCACCCTCAAGGAAGCACCGGCTGACGCCGAGGTGGTGAGCCACAAGCTCATGATGCGCGCCGGCATGATCAAGAAGCTGGGCGCCGGCATCTACAACTACATGCCCATGGGCCTGCGCGTGATCCGCAAGGTGGAAGCCATCGTGCGCGAGGAGATGAACCGCGCCGGCGCCGTGGAGCTGACCATGCCCGTGGTGCAGCCCGCCGAGCTCTGGCAGGAGACCGGGCGTTTCGCCAAGATGGGCCCCGAGCTGCTGCGCATCAAGGATCGCCACGACCGCGATTTCGTCATCCAGCCCACCAGCGAAGAGGTGGTGACCGACATCGCGCGCCAGGAGATCAAGAGCTACAAGCAGCTGCCCAAGAACCTGTACCAGATCCAGACCAAGTTCCGCGACGAGCGCCGTCCGCGTTTTGGCCTGATGCGCGGGCGCGAATTCATCATGAAGGACGCCTACAGCTTCGACCGCGACCAGCTTGCTGCCAAGGCCAGCTACCAGGTGATGGCCCAGGCCTACCGCAAAATCTTCGACCGCTTCGGTCTGAGCTATCGCGCCGTGGCCGCCGACAGCGGTGCCATCGGCGGCGACCTGAGCGAGGAATTCCAGGTGATCGCCGCCACGGGCGAGGACGCCATCGTCTACTGCCCGGGCAGCGAGTACGCGGCCAATATCGAGAAGGCCGAGGCCCTGGCGCCGCAGGCGCCGCGTCCGGCCGCCGGCCAGGCCCGGCAGAAGACGGCCACGCCGGGCAAGAGCACCTGCGCCGATGTGGCTGCGCTGCTGGGCCTGCCGCTGGCGCGCACGGTCAAGTCCATCGTGCTGGCGAGCGACACGCTCAATGAAAAAGGCGAGACAGCCAAGACGCGCATCTGGCTCTTGCTGCTGCGCGGCGACCACGACATGAACGAAGTCAAGGTCGGCAAGCTGCCGGGCATGGAAGGTGGTTTCCGCTTCGCCACCGAGGCCGAAATCGTCGATCACTTCGGTACCAAGCCGGGTTACCTGGGCCCGATCGGCCTGAAGCAGCCGGTGCACATCGTCGCCGACCGCGAGGTCGCCGTCATGGCCGACTGGGTTTGCGGCGCCAACGAGGTGGACTTCCACCTCACGGGCGTCAACTGGGGCCGTGACCTGCCCGAACCCGATCTCGTGGCCGATATCCGCAACGTGGTGGCGGGCGACCTCTCGCCCGACGGCAAGGGCGCGCTGTCCATCGAGCGCGGCATCGAGGTCGGCCATGTGTTCTACCTGGGCACCAAGTACAGCCGTGCCATGAACGCCACCTTCCTCGACGAGAACGGCAAGCCGCAGTTCATGGAGATGGGCTGCTACGGCATCGGCATCACGCGCCTGCCTGCCGCCGCCATCGAGCAGAACCATGACGACAAGGGCATCATCTGGCCCGACGCCATCGCCCCCTTCACCGTGGTGATCTGCCCCATCAACCCGGACCGCAGCCCCGAGGTGAAAGCCGCCTCCGAGATGCTCTATGCCGAGTTGATGGCGGCCGGCATCGACGCGATCCTGGACGACCGCGGCGAGCGCCCCGGCGCCATGTTCGCCGACTGGGAGCTGATCGGCGTGCCGCACCGCGTCACCATCGGCGACCGCACGCTCAAGGAAGGCAAGGTCGAGTACCAGCATCGCCGCGATGCGGCCGCCACCCCTCTGCCGTTGGCGGACATGGCCGCCGTGCTGAAGTCCAAGCTCGGCGCCTGACGATGACAGGGCCGGCCATGCAGCGGCGCACAGGGCTGCGGGCCTTGCTGGCGCTCGCTGCCGGTATGGGCCTGCCACCGCTGGCGCGTGCCGGTGGCCAGATCGAAGAGCCCTTGGCCGACGCCGTGCGCACGGCCCTGGGCGCGGCCATTGCCAACACCGCGCCGCCGGTGCCCGTGTTCACCGACACCGAGGCGCGCCTGGCCTATCTGCGCTGGCTCGGCGCCATGAGCGAGCGTATGCGCAAGAAAAAGGCGGAGTGGCCCGAGCGCCGCGACTTCCTGCAGACCGTCTGGTACGAAAGCAAACGCGCCGGCCTGGACACGGCCCTTGTGCTGGGCCTGATCCAGGTGGAAAGCAACTTCCGCAAATTCGCCGTGTCCGGCGTGGGCGCGCGCGGCTACATGCAGGTCATGCCCTTCTGGTCGCGCCTGATCGGCGATGGTGATGTGGGCAAACTGTTCCACATGCAAACCAATCTGCGCTTCGGCTGCGTGATCCTGCGCCACTACCTGGAGCGCGAGCGCGGGGACCTCTTCATGGCGCTGGGGCGCTACAACGGTTCACGCGGCAAATCGCCTTACCCGAACGCGGTGTTCGCCGCGCAGCGGTCCTGGCAGTTCCGCGACGAGCCTAGGGCGCCGGTGGAGCGTTGAGCGGCGCGGCTGCCGCCCCGTTGCGCGTGACCATGACCTGGTCGATGCGGTAGCTGTCCACATCCAGCACCTCGAAGCTGTAGCCTTCCCACAGCACGCGGTCCGTGCGGCGCGGCACACGGCGCAGCATCACCATCAGAAAGCCGGCCAGGGTCTCGTAGTCCGCAGCGTGCGGCAGGGTTTCCAGGCCCAGCACCCGCTGGACATCGGCCATGGGGGTGATACCGTCGATCAGCCAGGAGCCTTCCTCGCGCTGCACGATCAGGTCCTCATCGGCCGGTGCGACCAGGTCGCCCATGACCGTGCTCATGACGTCGTTGAGTGTGACCACCCCCACCACCAGGCTGTACTCGTTGACGATGACGGCGAAGTCCTCGTGCGCCTGGCGGAACTGCGCCAGCACCTCGGTCAGTGTCAAGCGGTCGGGCACCACCACGGCCTTGTGCAGCAGGGCGGGGTCGTCCAGGCGGATGGGCTGGTTCTTCAGGATGCGCTGGAACAGGTCCTTGGCGTCCACATAGCCGACCACGTGGTCGATGTTGCCGTCGCACACCGGGTAGGTGGAAAAGGGCTCGGCCGTGATGCGGGCGCGCACGATGGCATCGCTGTCGTTCTTGTCGAACCAGGCAATGCGGTCGCGCGCCGTCATGGTGCTGCTGACCGTGCGTGTGTCGAGCTCGAAGACGTTGGCGATCACCTGCTGCTCATCACGGGCCAGCACACCGGCCTGGGCGCCGGCTTCCGTCAGGGCCAGGATGTCGTCGGGGGTGACGCGGTCGTCGCGCTGGGATGAGAGCCCCAGCAGGCGGAACAGTCCATCGGTGGTGCGGCTGTAGGCCCAGACCACAGGTTTGAAGACCTGCATGCACAGGCGCATGGGGCCATGAAGCAGCAGGGCCAGGCGCTCGGGCTCGGCCATGGCCAGTCGCTTGGGGAAAAGGTCGGAGAAAACGATGAACAGCGAAGTCACCAGCGCAAAAGACAGCACGAAACCCGTGGTCTCGGCTGCAGGGGCCGACAACCAGGCCTGCAGCAGGCGGTCCAGCAGCGGGCTGAAAGCCCCTTCACCCACGATACCGCCCAGGATGGCCACCGCGTTCTGGCCGATCTGCACCACGGTGAAGTAGTGCCCCGGCTGTTCCTGGATGCGCAGCACCCGCTCGGCGCGTGCATCCCCCTCGTCGGCCAGCTGGCGCAGGCGCAGGCGACGCGAGGCGGCCAGCGACATCTCGGCCATCGAGAAGAAGGCGCTGACGCCGATCAGCAGGGTGATGACGATGAGGCTTTGCGTGAGACTCATGGTGGGGTGGGGGGCGCATCCCCGTGAGGGACTTGAGGCTGAGTGTAGCGGCCAGCCGTTTTTCTGCGTTTCGTCCGGGCAAGAAAAAACCACCGGCAGCGCGGGGGCTGGCGGTGGTCGGGGCGGGCAGCGTCGGGGTTCAGGCCTGGGTGCCCAGCACCTTCTGCAGCTCACCGCTTTCGTACATCTCCATCATGATGTCGGAGCCGCCGATGAACTCGCCCTTGACGTAGAGCTGGGGGATGGTGGGCCAGTTGCTGTATTCCTTGATGCCCTGACGGATGCCGTCGTCCTCCAGCACATTGACGGTCTTGACCGTCTTGGGGTCCACGCCGCAGGCCTTGAGGATCTGGATGGCGCGGCCGGAAAAACCGCACATGGGAAAGCTGGCGCTGCCCTTCATGAAAAGGAGCACCTCGCTCTGTTTGACGAGGTCGTCGATGCGTTGCTGGGCGTCGCTCATATTTCGGTATCCTTGAAGTCGAATGCCGTAATTATTTCATTTTTGGCCCCAGGCCGCAGAATCCCATCCCATCATGAAGATCACCAAAGACACCGCCGTCACCATCCGCTACCGCATCAGCGACGCCACGGGCAAGCTGCTGGAGGACGGCAAGGAGCCCAACGCCTACCTGCATGGCGGCTACGGCAACACCTTTCCCAAGGTAGAGGAGGCGCTGGAGGGCCGCGAGGCCGGTTACCAGGCCAGCCTGGAGTTGCAGCCGGCCGACGCCTTCGGTGAGCGCAACGAGGCCCTGGTGCAGGTCATCCCCAAGACCCAGTTCCCGCCCGGGGTCAAGGTCGGCGGCCAGCTCGAAGGCCGGGGCGAAGACGGGCACACCCATGTCTTCACCGTGGTGAAGATCAAGGGCCCCGAGGTGCACCTGGATGGCAACCACCCCCTGGCTGGCAAGGCCCTGAGCCTGAGCGTCACGGTGGTGGACGTGCGTGCCGCCAGCGCCGAGGAAATCGCCCACGGCCATGTGCATGGGGCCCACGGCCACCATCACTGAGAACTTGCGATAAATCTACTGCGCTCCGTCCGCCTTGCGCTCGGGCCGCTCGCTACGATTTCTTCACAAGTTCCAAAGAACCATTCGGTCCGGCTCAGTAACCGGTCTTGCGGCCCTGGATGACGGGCAGGGCGTTCTGGCTGATCAGGGCCCAGATCACGCGCACGATGGTTTCCGAAGCGATCACCGTGTGTGCGTTTTTGGCTGCCACCAGCTTGTCGCGCAGTTCGCGGCGAACCTCGGGCAGGCCGGTCAGATCGAAGATCACGTCGATGCCGTTGCCCAGAGCCACGATGTCATCCAGCGATTTGATCGCGATGCCGGATTTGACCGCGAGTTGACGGCCGGGGGTGTCGGCCGCTTCGGCGGCGCAGACCAGCTCGATGCCCTGGCTGCGCTTTTGCAGCATCTGGCTCAGGAAGGCCGAGCCGATGCGGCCCAGTCCGATGATGGCAATGCGTTGCTGTTCCAAGAGATGTCCTTTCGGGGTTGGCCGGTGGCTGGTGCCAGCGCATACGGGCCATGCTAGCCCAGGCGACCGCCCTGTCTCATAATGGTTATCACCAAGGACCACCAAAGAGCAGACACATGTCGCAGGCGTATGTCGCAGACGATCCGCAGCTGGGCCGCGTGCAGTACCGCGACCGCAAGCGCGCCTGGTGGCTGCTCTCCGTGGTCTACCCCCTGCTGCCCTTCACCGGCATGGCCCTGCAGGCCTGGACCGGCGCGCAGATCGCCCTGGGCCTGCCCCTGCTCATCAGCTACGGCCTCATGCCGCTGCTGGATTTTTTCATCGGCGAGGACGAGAACAACCCGCCCGAAGCCATGGTGCCCCAGCTGGAGCAGGACCGTTACTATCGCTGGCTGACCTGGGCCACCGTGCCCCTGCACTTCCTGGCCTTGGTCGGCTGCGCGGGGTGGGTGGGCACGCACGACCTTTCATGGTGGGCCGTGCTGATGCTGGCCTACATCGCCGGCACCGACTCGGGCCTGGGCATCAACACCGGCCACGAGCTGGGCCACAAGTACACACGCACCGAGCAGTGGCTGGCGCGCCTGGTGCTGGCCGTGCCGGCCTACGGCCATTTCACCGTGGAGCACGGGCGCGGCCACCACCGCTGGGTCTCCACACCCGAGGACCACGCCAGCGCACGCATGGGCGAGAACATCTACCGTTTCGCCCTGCGCGAACTGCCCGGCGGCATCCGCCGCGCCTGGGTGCTGGAGAAGGAGCGGCTGCAGAAGGAAGGCCGTGGCGTCTGGAGCCTGCACAACACCATGCTGCAGTCCTACGCCATCACGGCCCTGCTGCAGCTCGGGCTCGTTGCGGCCTGGGGCTGGATCATGCTGCCCTTTCTGGCCGTGCACAACGTGGTGGCCTGGTGGCAGCTGACCTCGGCCAACTACGTGGAACACTACGGCCTGCTGCGCGATCGCCTGCCCAATGGCCAGTACGAGACGCCGCAGCCCTACCACTCCTGGAACGCCAACCACCTGGTCACCAATCTCGCGCTGTTCCATCTGCAGCGTCATTCCGACCACCATGCCCATCCTTCACGGCGTTACCAGTCCTTGCGTGATTTTCCGGACCTGCCGCAGCTGCCCAGCGGCTACTTCGGCATGTTCCCGCTGGCCTACCTCCCGCCGCTGTGGTTCAGGGTGATGGACCCGCGCCTGCTGGCGCTGCCGCATGTGCGGGGGGACCTGGGCAAGGTGAACATCGATCCGGCGCGGCGCGAGGAGATCGTGGCGCGGTATGGCGTGCCCCAACACTGATGTGGAAGTCATGGCGGCACGCATGAAACTGATCACCTGCACTTACGAGCAGCATGCGCAGCCCATCCTCGCCATCCTGAATGAAGCGATCGCCAATTCCACGGCGATCTACGACTACAAGCCGCGCACCCTGGAGAGCATGGCGGGGTGGTTCAAGGCCAAGGAGGCGGGCAACTTCCCGGTGCTCGGGCTGGTGTCGGATGCCGGGGAATTGCTGGGCTTCGCGAGCTATGGCAGCTTCCGGGCCTGGCCGGCGTACAAATACACGGTCGAGCACTCGGTCTATGTTCACCATCTGCACCGGGGCCGTGGTCTCGGAGAGCAGCTCTTGCAAGCCCTGGTGTCGCGTGCGAGGATGCAAGGGGTGCATGTGCTGGTGGGTGGCATCGACGCAGCGAACCAGGGCAGCATTGCACTGCACGCCAGGCTGGGCTTCGTGCACGCCGGCACCATACGGCAGGCCGGCTTCAAGTTCGGGCGCTGGCTGGACCTGGCCTTTTATCAGCGGGTGCTCGACACGCCGCTGGAACCTGTGGACGGCTAGGCGCTGCCCTCGCGCCGGGTGCGCGGACCTCAGGCCTTGAGCAGCCCGCGCGTTTCGATGAACTTCACCACCTCGTCCACCCCCGCCAGCGTCTTGAGGTTGGTCATCACGAAGGGCTTGAGCCCCTGTGCGTTGGTGCGCATGCGCTCGGTGTCGGCCTTCATCACGTCCAGGTTGGCGCCCACGTGAGGCGCGAGGTCGGTCTTGTTGATGACGAAGAGGTCGCTTTTGGTGATGCCGGGGCCGCCCTTGCGCGGGATCTTCTCGCCGGCGGCCACGTCGATCACGTAGATCGTCAGGTCGCTGAGCTCGGGGCTGAAGGTGGCGGCCAGGTTGTCGCCCCCGCTCTCGATGAAAACGACGTCGGCATTGGGGAAGTCCACCAGCATGCGGTCGATGGCTTCCAGGTTGATCGAGGCGTCCTCGCGGATGGCCGTGTGCGGGCAGCCGCCGGTTTCCACGCCCATGATGCGTTCGGCCGGCAGCGCGCCGCTGACGGTCAGCAGGCGCTGGTCTTCCTTGGTGTAAATGTCGTTGGTGATGGCCACCAGATCGTATTTCTCGCGCATGGCCTTGCAGAGCATTTCCAGCAGGGTGGTCTTGCCCGAGCCGACGGGGCCGCCGATGCCCACGCGCAGCGGGGGCAGGGGCTTGGAACGGTTGGCGATGTGGTGCAGGGCAGGTGCGTTCATGGTCTGTTCTTTCTGGCGTGGGCGTTTCGACAGGCTCAACGCGAACGGTGCTATTAATTCAGGAGCGGAAGAGTCTGGAGTACTGGGTTTCATGCCGGCTGCTGAGGATGGCCAGCATGGGGCTGAAGGCCTGGCGGTCTTCGTCGTGCAGGGCCAGAGCGTGCTCGACGGCGAGGGGAATCCCGGTGGACAGGCGCGCCAGGATGCGCTGGCCAGACGTCTGGCCCAGGGGCACGGCCTTGAGCGCGGCCTGCATCATGTTCTCGGCCCAGCCGAAGGCGTAGCTCAGCAGCACGTCGCGCGCACCGGCGCCGCTGCCCGAGGCGGCGAGTGCGAACAGAACGGGATAGCTGGGCACATCATCCGTTCGGGCTGAGCCGGTCGAAGCCCATGCGCGTGCGGGCCCTTCGACAAGCTCAGGGCGAACGGTCTTGAGGAGTTCCAGCAGCGAGCGGCCCATCTGCTCGGTCTGCAATCTCAATTCGGCGGTCTCGCGCGTCTGCAGCAGCCAGGCGTTGAGTGCGCGTACGCGCGCGTGGTCACCCTTGCGCCAGGCGATCAGGGCCTGGGCGATCACGGGCAGGTCGGCGCGCGCCAGGGTCAGGTGCAGTTGCTGCACCAGCCAGTCGCTGGCCGTGGCCTCGTTGCTCACCAGGCCGGCGTCGATGGCGGCTTCCAGCCCTTCCGAATAGGAGAAACCACCCACCGGCAGCGCCGGCGAAGCCAGCCAGATCAGCTGCAGCAGGCTGGAGGGCGAAAGCGGCTCAGTGAGGGTGTTTGTGCGCATGTCCATGGGAGTCTCCATGGTCGTGGCCGCAATCGGGACCGTGTCCATGGTCGTGCGGGTGTTCGTGGCCCTGTGCACGACTGTGGCCGTGTGCGTGCTCATGATCGTGTTCATGCGCGTGGCCATGATCGTGTCCGTGCCCGCCCGCGCTGTAGGCGCCGCCCTCGGGTTCGAAGGCCTCCTGTGCCTCGACCACGGTCAGGTGCATGGCGCGCAGCATGTCGGCCAGCACGTGGTCGGGTTCGATCTTCAGGTGATCGGGTTTGAGCTCGATGGGCACGTGTCGGTTGCCCAGGTGGTAGGCGGCGCGCGTGAGGTCGAAAGGCGAACCGTGCTGGGTGCAGGCCGTGATGCGCAGCACGGCTTGGGGCGCGGCGATCACGCGGACCAGCGAGCCGTCTTCGGCCACCAGCACATCACCCCCGCGTACCAGGGTGCCGCGCGGCAGGAAGACGCCGAGTTCACGGCCCAGGCTGTCGGTGGCGGCGAAGCGGCTTTTCTGGCGCACGTCCCAGTCGAGTTCGACGGAGGTGGCGCGCTTGAGTAGCACAGGGGCGAGGCCCTGGCCTTGCGAGAGAAGTTTGGAGGCTGTGATCACGTGGCTTGCCGGATGGGGTGGAAATCGTTAATATAACAACTGTTATAACAGAAGGGAAACGCCATGACCGCACTCAAACTGACCCAGATCGGCAACTCCGTGGGTGTCATCCTGCCCAAGGAGGTGTTGGCGCGCCTGAAGGTGGAAAAGGGCGACACGCTGTTCGTTACCGAAGCAGCCAACGGCGTGACCTTGACGCCTTATGACCCGGAACTGGAAGCGCAGCTCCAGGCCGGGCGTGAGTTCATGCGCGAATACCGTGACACCTTCCACCAACTCGCCAAATGAGTTCGTGGAAATGGGTGAACCGCAAGGTCCTGTTGCTGCTGCATGAAGAGAGTCTGGCTGAACATGGCGGTGCGAGCGGCTTGCGCGATGAAGGCCTGCTCGATTCGGCACTGGCGCGGCCGGTGAATCTGGCGCTGTACGAAACCCCCGATGTGGCTGCGCTTGCAGCGTCCTATGGCGTGGTTTTGGCCAAGAACCATTCCTTTGTGGATGGCAACACGCGTGCTGCTTTTCTGGCCGTCGGCCTGTTTCTGATGGCCAACGGTTACCGGCTACGTGCGACGCAGGCAGAGGCGACGCTGACGGTGTTGAGTGTCGCCGCAAGTGAAATGGATGAAACATCGTTCGCCGCATGGTTGCGAGCCCATATCCAAATGCGTTAAGCCAGGCCATGCCTCGACCTCAGAACAGGAAATAACGCTGCGCCATGGGCAGGCTGGTGGCGGGCTCGCAGGTCAGCAGCTGGCCGTCGGCGCGCACCTGGTAGGTCTGGGCATCCACTTCCATGGTCGGCACGTAGTGGTTGTGGATCATGTGGCGCTTGCTCACGCCGCGGATGTTCTTCACCGCGGCCAGTTGCTTGGCCAGGCCGTAGCGCTGGCCCACACCAGCGGCCAGGGCCGCCTGCGAGACGAAGGTCAGCGAGGTCTGGCGCAGCGCGCCGCCGTAAGCGCCGAACATGGGGCGGTAGTGCACGGGCTGGGGCGTGGGGATGCTGGCGTTGGGATCGCCCATGGCCGCGAAGGCGATGAAGCCGCCCTTGAGGATGAGCGTGGGCTTGACGCCGAAGAAGGCCGGTTTCCAGATCACCAGATCGGCCCACTTGCCCGGGGCGATGCTGCCCACCTCGTGGCTGATGCCGTGGGCGATGGCCGGGTTGATGGTGTACTTGGCGATGTAGCGCTTGACGCGGAAGTTGTCGTTGCGCGCGCCATCACCGTCGAGCTTGCCACGCTGCGCCTTCATCTTGTGCGCGGTCTGCCAGGTGCGGATGATGACCTCGCCCACGCGGCCCATGGCCTGGCTGTCGCTGCTCATCATGCTGATGGCGCCCAGGTCGTGCAGGATGTCCTCGGCCGCGATGGTCTCCTTGCGGATGCGGCTTTCGGCAAAGGCCAGGTCCTCGGCGATGGCCGGGTCCAGGTGGTGGCAGACCATGAGCATGTCCACGTGCTCGTCCAGCGTGTTCACCGTGTAGGGCATGGTGGGGTTGGTCGAGCTGGGCAGGAAATTGGCCTGGCCCACCACCTTCAGGATGTCGGGCGCGTGGCCGCCGCCCGCGCCTTCGGTGTGGAAGGCGCAGATGCCGCGGCCCTTCACGGCCGCGATGGTGTTCTCGACAAAACCCGACTCGTTGAGCGTGTCGGAGTGGATGGCCACCTGCGTGTCGGTGGCCTCGGCCACGTCCAGGCAGTTGTCGATGGCCGCGGGCGTGCTGCCCCAGTCCTCGTGCAGCTTCAGGCCGATCACGCCGGCGTCGATCTGCTCGTGCAGCGCGGCCGGCAGGCTGGCGTTGCCCTTGCCCAGGAAACCCAGGTTCATGGGGAAGGCGTCGGCCGCCTGCAGCATGCGTTCGATGTTCCAGGGGCCGGGGGTGCAGGTGGTGGCCAGGGTGCCCGTGGCCGGGCCCGTGCCGCCGCCCAGCATGGTGGTCACGCCGCTACATAGCGCCTCCTCGATCTGCTGCGGGGCGATGAAGTGGATGTGGCTGTCGATGCCGCCGGCCGTGACGATATTGCCTTCGCAGCTGATGATCTCGGTGCCCGGGCCGATGATGACGTCCACGCCGGGCTGCGTGTCGGGATTGCCGGCCTTGCCGATGACGGCGATGCGTCCGTCTTTCAGGCCGATGTCGGCCTTGACGATGCCCCAGTGGTCGATGATGAGCGCGTTGGTCAGCACCGTGTCCATGGCGCCCCCGGCCTCGGGGCCGGTTCCTTTTCCATCGCGCGTGCGCTGGCTCTGCGCCATGCCGTCGCGTATGGTCTTGCCGCCGCCGAACTTCACTTCCTCGCCGTAGCCGCCGGCCCGCAGGGTGTAGTCCTGCTCGACTTCGATGATCAGCCCGGTATCGGCCAGGCGCACACGGTCGCCTGCGGTGGGGCCGAACATTTCGGCGTAGGCGCGTTTGGTGATGAAGGACATGTCCGCCTCTTGCTCCGTTCGCCCTGAGCCTGTCGAAGGGCTGTTCATATGTTTGCACTCTGGGCTTCGACAGGCTCAGCCCGAACGGTATCTTCCTCGTCTACAGTTTTCCCCGGACCAGCGCGCGAAAGCCGTAGACCCTGCGCTCACCCGCGTAGTCCACCAGCTCCACCGTGCGCTGCTGGCCGGGCTCGAAGCGCACGGCCGTGCCGCTGGCGATGTTCAGGCGCATGCCACGCGCGGCCGCGCGGTCGAAGTCCAGCGCGCCATTGGTCTCGGCAAAGTGGTAGTGCGAGCCGACCTGGATGGGTCGGTCGGCGGTGTTCTGCACGACCAGGGTCAGCGTGCGCCGGTCCGGGTTGAGCGTGTGCGCGCCGTCGTCGATCAGCAGTTCGCCGGGGATCAGAGCGGGGGCCATGGCGTGCGACTTATTTGCGCAGGTGCCAGATCACCATGATCGCCAGCGCGCCGAAGACAACGAAGCCCCAGAGGTCGGTGGCGTGCCAGTGCATCTCGGTGGTGCCGTGGCCTTCATGGGCCAGCGAGGCGCTGCTGATGAGCAGGGAAGAGAGGGCGGTGCAGAGCTTGCGCATGGCGCTTCCTTAAACAATGGGTTGGTGCACGGTGACGAGTTTGCTGCCGTCGGGGAAGGTGGCTTCGACCTGGATGTCGGGGATCATCTCGGCCACGCCCTCCATGACGTCACTGCGCTTGAGCAGGGTGCGGCCCTCGCTCATGAGCTGGGCCACGCTCTTGCCGTCGCGTGCGCCTTCCATCACCGCGGCGCTGATGTAGGCCACGGCTTCAGGGTAGTTGAGCTTGAGCCCGCGCGCCATACGCCGTTCGGCCAGGAGGGCGGCGGTGAAGATCAGCAGCTTGTCTTTTTCACGGGGAGTCAGTTCCATATCGCTTCGTTTCAAAATCAGACCGTGCGGTCGCAACGGCAGGTCGAACGCGCGGCGTGAGTTCCATGGTCGTGCGTTGTGTCCTGCTCATGCAATAGCCGTGCCGTATTGCTCGCACGGTGGTCTGTCCAGATTTGTGCCTGGGCCCGGAGTTTCGCCTGTTTCGGGTGCGTCGTCATCCCTTTGTGCACCTGGAGGCGGCATTTTTCGGTTTCAAGCGCCTGAAAACCGTGCGTGCAAGGCGGCCAGCTGGCGCGGCAGCTGTTCCGGCCTTGCTGCGATCCGGTAGTTCTGCGCTCCGAAAATCTGACGCGCATAAGCGGCCGCGCCGGCGTCCACGGTC
Source organism: Curvibacter fontanus (assembly GCF_054780335.1). Taxonomy (NCBI): domain Bacteria; kingdom Pseudomonadati; phylum Pseudomonadota; class Betaproteobacteria; order Burkholderiales; family Comamonadaceae; genus Curvibacter; species Curvibacter fontanus. The sequence continues at coordinate 101,852 of NZ_BAAGWN010000047.1, read as the reverse complement.
AGGCCACAGACCGGCAAACCCAGGCCTGCTGCGGCTTGTACGGCGGCCCGGGCGTCGGCGATCAGGTGGTGCCTGTCGTGCACATCCACGTCGGACGGTTCGCCGTCGGTGAGTACCAGCAGCGCGCGCCGCGCGGCCGGCTCGGCGGCCAGCAGGGCGGTGGCGTGGCGCAGAGCCGCACCCAGGCGGGTGGACCAGGCGGGCCGCACGGCGCGCAGCCGGGCCTCGGCCAAGGCGTCCAGCGGCGCGCCGAAATCCAGCAGCCGGTGGTAGCGCACCTGGGCGCGTGTGTCGGAACAGAAGCCGTGCAGGGCGATGCGCTCGCCGGCGGCCTGTGCGGAAGCCAGCGCATCGCCTAGCGCTCACCGCAGGCCATGCGCTGGCTGGGCCAGGCCCTGGGCCCGGAGCAGGACGACGCGGCCCAGCGCCAGTGGCTGCAGCAGGTCGTGCACCAGGGCGAGACCCTGGCCCCCCTGCCCGACGGCGGCCAGCTGCAGGCGCGCCACCTGGGCCAGGGCGGCCCGGGCGAGATCATGGTGCTGCTGCGCCGCGTGGCCCCCGCGTCCGACCCCGCGCAACGCCGCCTCTCCGTGGCCGCGCTCACCCCGCGCGAGACCGAGGTGCTCTCCTGGCTGGCCAAGGGCAAGACCAACCGCGACATCGGCGACATCCTGGGCATGAGCCCGCGCACGGTCAACAAGCACCTGGAACACATCTTCGAGAAGCTGGGCGTGGAGACGCGCACGGCGGCGGCGGCGATTGCGAGCAGTCTGTTGCAGGAGGGTTGATCACGTACAGCAGGCTGGTTTCGCTTCGTTTGCGCTATACGCCATTGGCGCATAGAATGACAGGCCATGGAGTTCATCGAGACGCCGACCTTCACGCGCCTGGTCACGGAATTGCTGACCGATGACGAGTACCGGGAAATGCAGAACGTCCTGGCGGACGACCCCGAACGGGGCGCTCTCATCAAGGGTGGGGGTGGCATCCGCAAGCTGCGGCATGCCGTGCAGGGGCGAGGGAAAAGCGGCGGGGTGCGCGCCATTTATTACTGGGTCAAGGACGACCACCTGATCTACATGCTGGTGGTCTACCCCAAGTCCAGCAAGGACAACCTGACGCAGAAGGAAGTGGCCGTCCTTCGGGAACTGGTCAAGGAGTTATGACATGGACAAGACACTGTTTGAAGACCTCAAGAAAAGCCTGCAGGAAGCGGGCGCCATCGCCAAGGGCAAGATGCCAGCCTCACGCCGGAAGGAAGTGAGCACCCCCGATGCCAAGGCGATTCGTGAACAGATCGGCTTGTCGCAGGGCGAGTTTGCACGGCTCATGCGTGTGAGCGTCAAGACCTTGCAGAACTGGGAGCAGCACCGACGCAGCCCCACCGGCCCAGCCGCCGCGCTGCTCAAGATCATGTCGACCGCGCCTGAGGTGGCGCTGAAGTCGCTGCACGTTTGAGCAGCTTGTGCTGGTGAGAACAAACAAGTTTACTGGGTTTGCTCGTGCTTGAGCCCCGCATGGCCTGTTGGGGAAAGGCTGAGCTAGGCGTCAACCAAAAGGAAGGCAAGCAATGACACGAGTTCGCGTTGAGGGCTTCACCATTTCGCTCGATGGATACGGCGCCGGTCCGGATCAGGACCTCAACCATCCGCTCGGCGTGGGCGGAACGGATCTGCACCAGTGGCTACTCCCCACACGCACGCTCCAGCGGGCCTTGTTCGGCAAGGACGGCGGTACCACCGGGGTGGACGATGATTTCGCCGCCCGTGGCTTTCAGAATGTCGGGGCCTGGATACTCGGAAGAAACATGTTCGGGCCCATACGTGGTCCCTGGCCCGACATGAACTGGAAAGGCTGGTGGGGCGACAGCCCGCCCTATCACGTTCCCACGTTCATCCTGACCCATCACGCGCGCGCGCCCATCGAGATGGAAGGCGGCACGACCTTCCACTTCGTCACGGGCGGCATCCACGAGGCGCTGGACCGGGCGCGCAACGCCGCCAAGGGCAAGGATGTGCGCATCGGCGGCGGGCCTGACACCATCCGGCAATATCTGCGCGAGGGCCTCATCGATGAGTTGCACATCGCCATCTCGCCGGTCCTGCTGGGCGGGGGAGAGCGATTGTTCGAGGGGGTAGACATGCGGGTCCAGGGATACGAATGCGTTCAGTTCGTCGCGTCGGAGAAGGCCACGCATGTGGTACTTCGGCGCCAAGGGAACCATGACGTCTAACCGGTTCCGTTGGCCGCCAAAAAGAAGTACCGTAGAGCCGACGTGCAGAAGCGGGAATTTCTGTCTCAATGGAGAAGTGACATGGCAACACCAGCAAAGAACACGATTTGCCTTTGGTACAAGGGCGGTGCAGAAGCAGCGGCACGGTTCTACGCCGATACCTTTCCAGACTCCTTTGTCGGCGCAGTGTTACGCGCGCCGGGAGATTTTCCGTCGGGGAAGAAAGGAGACGTGTTGACCGTGGAGTTCACTGTCATGGGCATCCCCTGTCTCGGGCTCAACGGTGGGCCTGCATTCACGCCAAGCGAAGCATTTTCTTTCCAGGTGGCAACCACGGATCAAGCCGAAACGGATCGTTATTGGAACGCCATCGTTGGCCATGGTGGCCAGGAAAGCGCTTGCGGCTGGTGCAAGGACAAGTGGGGGGTGTCGTGGCAAATCACACCGGTGGTGCTGACAAGAGCCATAAGCGACCCCGACCCGGCTGCCGCCAAGCGCGCGTTCGATGCGATGATGGAAATGACAAAAATCGACGTCAGTGCCATTGAGGCAGCGCTTCGCGGCTGAGTGGCGGTTAACCATACGCCGCAGGCCGACGTCCCTGAGGGGCCGCGGCCTCAACTCAAACGCCAGGCAGTTTCCGCCCCACCCCGGGGCATGGCACGGAATCTGCACTCTCCCGGGGCATGGACACCCCGGTACGCCCCTCCGCTGACCTTGCTGTGCCGCCGTATGCCCCGGCAGCCGTGCAGTCCATCGTCAAGATCCGGCGCGACTACAACTCCTGGGTCGGCCGCGAGACCATGGAGGATTACGCCTTGCGCTACACGCCGCAGCGTTTCCGCAAGTGGAGCGAATGGCGGGTGGCGAACACGGCCTTTGGCGCGGCCTCCTTCCTGATCCTGGAGGCGGTGGGCGCCACGCTGCTGGTGCAGTACGGCTGGGCCAATGCCTTCTGGGCCATCCTGGCCACGGGGCTCATCATCTTCCTGGCGGGCTGGCCCATCAGCGTCTACGCCGCGCGCTACGGGGTGGACATGGACCTGCTCACGCGCGGCGCGGGCTTCGGCTACATCGGCTCCACCATCACCTCGCTGATCTACGCGAGCTTCACCTTCATCTTCTTTGCGCTGGAGGCGGCGGTCATGGCCTATGCGCTGGAGTTGGCGCTGAATATCCCGCCCAGCTGGGGCTACCTCATCTGCGCGCTGGTGGTCATCCCCCTGGTCACGCACGGGGTCTCGGCCATCAGCCGCCTGCAGGTCTGGACGCAGCCGCTCTGGCTGCTCATGCTGGTCGTGCCCTTTGCCTTTGTGCTGTCCCTGGACCCCGCCGCGTTTTCGGGCGTTGTGCACTACAAGGGGGAGAAAGGCCATACCTCGGACTTCGCCCTGCCCCTGTTTGGTGCCGCTTTGACCGTCGGCATCGCCCTCATCACCCAGATGGGCGAGCAGGCCGACTACCTGCGTTTCATGCCCGCCAAGACTCCGGCCACACGCGGGCGCTGGTGGCTGGGTGTGCTGGCCGGCGGGCCGGGCTGGGTGATCCTGGGTGTGGTCAAGATGCTGGGCGGCGCGCTCCTGGCCTACCTGGCCATCACGCATTCGGTGCCCATCGACCGCGCGGTGGACCCGAACCAGATGTACCTGGCCGCCTACGAATACGTCTTCCCCAACTACGGCTGGGCGGTGGCGGCGACCGCCTTGTTCGTGGTGATCTCGCAGCTCAAGATCAACGTCACCAACGCCTACGCCGGCTCGCTGGCCTGGAGCAACTTCTTCTCGCGCCTCACGCACAGCCACCCGGGGCGTGTGGTCTGGGTGGTGTTCAACACGCTCATCGCCTTCATGCTGATGGAGATGAACGTCTTCCAGGCCCTGGGCGACGTGCTGGGCCTGTACAGCAACATCGCCATCGCCTGGATGATGGCCGTGGTGGCCGACCTGGTCATCAACAAGCCCCTGGGCCTGTCGCCCAAGGGCATCGAGTTCAAGCGCGCGCACCTCTACGACATCAACCCCGTGGGCGTGGGCGCCATGGCGCTGGCTTCCATCCTTTCGGTCACGGCCTACCTGGGCCTGTTCGGTCCGCTGGCCCAGGCCTTCTCGGCGCTGATCGCGCTGGGTACGGCCTTTGTCACCGCGCCCTTGATCGCCTGGGCCACACGCGGGCGCTACTACATCGCGCGCACATCCGATCCCTCCGTTCGGGCTGAGCCTGTCGAAGCCCTCGCGAGCCCTTCGACAAGCTCAGGGCGAACGGAAGCCTATGTCCGTTACGCCGTGCGCCGCTGCGTGATCTGCGAAGGCGAGTACGAGGGCCCGGACATGGCCCATTGCCCGGCCTACCAGGGCCCCATCTGTTCCCTGTGCTGCACGCTGGACGCGCGCTGCGGCGACCTGTGCAAACCGCACGCCAGCCTCTCGGCCCAGTGGTCGGCCACGCTGCAGCGCCTGCTGCCCAAAAGCCTGTGGCCGTATCTGGACACGGGCCTTGCGCATTTCCTGCTGCTCATGCTGGTCACCGTGCCGCTGCTGGCGGGCGTCTTCGGCCTGTTCTACCAACAGGAGCTGCAGGCCCTGGCCCGGGTCTACGCCGACAGCGAGTTGCCCGCTTTCGTGCAGGCCGCGCTGCGCGGCGGTTTCCTCAAAACCTATATGGCCCTGCTGCTCATCGCGGGCATGGTGGCCTGGTGGGTGGTGCTGGCACACAAGAGCCGGCAGGTGGCGCAGGAAGAATCCAATCGCCAGACCGCCCTGCTCATGCGCGAGATCGAACTGCACCAGCAGACCGACGCCGCCCTGCAGGACGCGCGCCAGATCGCAGAGCACGCGCGCATGCAGGCCGAACGCGCCCAGCAGCAGGCCGAGCAGGCCAACCAGGCCAAGAGCCGTTACATCAGCGCCATCAGCCACGAGCTGCGCACGCCGCTCAACAGCATCCTGGGTTACGCGCAATTGATGGGCGAAGACCCGCAGGTGCCCGCGCACCGCAAGCACGCGGTGCAGGTGATCCGCCGCGGGGGTGAACACCTGCTCACGCTGATCGAAGGCACGCTGGACCTGGCCCGCATCGAATCGGGCAAGCTCACGCTGGACCTCAAGCCCATGGACTTCGCCGCCTGTGTGAACGAGCTGGCCGCCATGTTCGAGCTGCAGGCTGCGGCCAAGGGCCTGGCCTTCCACTTCACGCCGCTCTCGGTGCTGCCCGAGCGCGTGCGCGCCGACGAGAAGCGCGTGCGCCAGATCCTCATCAACCTGCTGGGCAATGCCATCAAGTTCACCGCCCAGGGCGAGGTGACCTTCAGCCTGCGCTACGCGCGCGAGATGGCGCACATCGACATCCGCGACACCGGCCCCGGCATGACCCTGCAGGAGACCGAGCGCCTGTTCGAGCCTTTCACCCGCGCCGCTTCCTCGCAGGGCACACCCGGCGCCGGCCTGGGCCTGACCATCGCCAGGATGCTTACCGACCTCATGGGCGGCGAGCTCACCGTGCAGAGCACCCAGGGCCTGGGCTCGGTCTTCCACGTCAAGCTCTTCCTGCCCGAGGTGCATGCTGCGCTGCCCTCCGCCAAACCCGTGGCCCCCAAGCCGCCGCGCCGTGCATACGCGGGCGCACGCCGCCACGTGCTGGTGGTGGACAACGAAGAACCCGACCGCGAGATGCTGAGCCAGCTGCTGGTGCCCCTGGGCTTCGTGCTGCGCACCGCCGCCAGCGGGCATGACGCGCTGGACCTGCTGGCCGCGGGTTACCGCCCCGACGTGGTCTTCATGGACCTGGCCATGCCCGGCATCGACGGCTGGGAAACCATACGCCGCCTGCGCCGCCTGAATGGCCTGGCGAAACTGCCCGTGGCCGTGGTCTCGGCCAATGCCTTCGACCAGGGCCTGGAGAACGACGCCGGCATCACCCCCACCGACTTCATCACCAAACCAATCCGCCACAGTGAGCTGCTCGACTGGCTGGAGCGCCGCCTGCAACTGCAGTGGACCGTGCGGCCCGAGCCCGTGGCCGCGCCCACGCCACCGCCCACGCCTCTGGTGCCGCCGCGCAGCGAATGTCTGGCCGAACTGCGCGAGCTGGTGGCGCTGGGTTATTACCGCGGCATCGTGCGCCTGCTCGATGAGATCGAGGTGCAGAACCCCGCGCACCATAGCTGGGTGGAGCAGGTGCGACCACTCACACGCGCTTACCGCTTCGACGCCATCCTCGCGCTCATTGACAGCGCCGATCATGTTCCGCCGTTCGGGCTGAGGCGGTCGTTGCCCTCCCAAGGTGCTTGATAGAGTAGCGTGCGTTTCGACAGGCTCAACGCGAACGGACTTGTTCAGCAAATCTCTTTCTCAAGACACGGTCAAATGAACGACACCCTGGACCAGGCCCTCAACCGCGTGCACAGCGACGTGGTGCTGATCGTCGACGACGTGCCCGACAACCTTTCTCTGCTGCACGACGCGCTGGACGAATCGGGCTGCACCGTGCTGGTGGCGCTGGACGGCGCCTCGGCCCTGCAGCGCGCCGTGCAGGCCCGCCCCGACATCGTGCTGCTCGACGCCATGATGCCCGGCATGGACGGCTTCGAAGTCGCGCGCCGCCTCAAGGCCGACCCCGCCACCGCCCACATCCCCATCATCTTCATGACGGGCCTGACCGAGACCGAGCACCTGGTGGCCGCGTTGGAGGCCGGCGGCACCGACTACGTGACCAAACCCATACGGCCGAAGGAAGTGCTGGCCCGCATGCAGGTGCATTTGCAGGGCGCGCTCGAACGCCGCCAGGCGCGCAATGCGCTCGACGCCTTCGGTTACGCCAGCATCACCGTGCGCCTGGGCGACGGCCGCCTCATGTGGCAGACCCCGCTGGCGCGTGAGCTGCTGCAGCGCTACTACGGCGCCAGCGGCCCCAAGGTGCCCGAGCCCGTGCTGGCCTGGCTGCACCGCAGCGTGGCCCACCTGGCCGAGGTGCAGGCCCGCGGCGACACCCTGGCCGAGCCACCGCGCCTGTCGCTGGCGCAGGGCCCCAAGCGCCTGACCTTCCGCCTGCACCAGCGCAACGACGATGCCGGCGCGCCCGACACCGGTGGCGACTGGCTGCTCATCATGCAGGAGGCCTCGGACGAAAGCGTCATCGAGGCCATCTCCCTGAGCTTCCGCCTCACGGCCAAGGAGGCCGAGGTGCTCTACTGGGTCATCAAGGGCAAGATCAACCGCGACATCGGTGACATCCTGGGCAGCAGCCCCATGACGGTGAAGAAGCATCTGGAACGGGTCTACGCCAAGCTGGGCGTGGAGACGCGTACGGCGGCGGCGGCGCTGGCCCTGGGGCGGATACGGCAGTTGCATCCGCAGTTCGAGGGCTGAGGACTGTGGTGAGGTGACCCTTTTGGGGGATAGGCGCTGACTTGCCTTTCTCTAGAATCGGTGGCAGCTTTGCGGGGTTTCTTGCCTCGTTTTCAACCGCACATATGCGGTCCACATTAGGTCAGGCTCCCACCAATGACACCGACTTTCTATTCCAAGGCAGCAGAACGTCTCTTTCCTATTCGTTGGTGGTTCTTGGCGTTGGCCATCGCAGCAATGGTGGTCATTGTCGCAACAGTCAGCTTTTCCGGCTCCAAAGGCATCGCTGCTTTTGCGTTGGCTGGTCCGTTGGTCGGCCTTCCCTGGGCTGTCCTATGTGCATGCATTTGGTTTCACCCCGAGCGAGGCAATATGCGACCATCAAGCAAGCTGATTGGTTGGTTGCCACCGGTAATTCAATCCGGTATCCGCTGGTATGCAGCGCTGTTCCTCACGCTCTTTGCTGCTGTCTGCGGCGTGGTCTGGCCTCTTTTCACACTTTCAGCTCTCTAGAAGGTCGGGCGACTTAGCTCCCTCACATCAAACGTCCGGCGATTTATATTTCTTCGTTCCGTACTGCTGCCCCATGAAAACCCAGTACTACACCGCCACCAGCCTCGACGGTTTCATCGCCACTGAAGACAACTCCCTGGAGTGGCTGTTCCCCCTGGGCAATGTGAACGACACGAGTTACCCGGCCTTCATCACCGAAGTCGGCGCCCTGGCCATGGGTTCGTCCACCTACGATTGGATGCTGCGCCACACGCAGACCGTGACAGCCGAGACCGGCTCGCCCTGGCCCTACGCGCAGCCGACCTGGATCTTCTCCAGCCGCAAGCTGCCGGCCATCCCCGGCGCCAATTTGCATTTCGTGCAGGGGGATGTGCGCCCCGTGCATGCCGCCATGCTCAAGGCGGCGGGCGGCAAGAACCTCTGGGTGGTGGGCGGGGGCGATCTGGCGGGGCAGTTCTACGACGCGGGTCTGCTGGACGAAGTCATCGTCCAGATCGGCTCGGTGACGCTGGGCCAGGGCAAGCCCCTGTTCCCGCGCCGGCTCACGAGTCCGCCGCTGAAGCTGGAGTCCGTGCGCCAGGTCGGCACGGGTTTTGCCGAGTTGCGCTACACGGTGCCCAAGCCCGCGGCCTGAGCCGGGCCGTGCCGCGCCCCCTGTCTTTGGGCCAAGGCACAATGTTTCCGTATGCACCATCTCCCACCCCTGATCGCCCCGCAAGAGTTCACCGACGCGGCCGCCGCCCTGGCCCATGTGTACCGCATCTATGACAGCAGCATCGCCCACCTGCGCGCGGGCATGCAGCGTTTCGTGGCCGGGGACGACAGTGCCGGCCCGGTGCGCGCCTTCTACCCCCTGGTGCGCATCCGGACCGAGACCGTGCTGCGTCAGGCGGCCGGCGCGCAGGAACGGCTGAGCTACGGCTTCGTGGCGGGGCCGGGCGTGTTCGAGACCACGCTCACGCGGCCCGACCTGTTCAGCAACTATTACCTGGAGCAGTTCCGCCTGCTGCTGCTCAACCACGGCGTGAGGCTGGAGGTGACCACCAGCAAGCAACCCATCCCCGTGCACTTCTCCTTTGCCGAGAGCGACCACATCGAGGGCGACCTCAGCGCCGAGCGCCGGCAGATGATGCGCGACTGGTTCGACCTGCCCGACCTGGGCGCCATGGACGACGGCATTGCCAACGGCACCTACGAGCCGCAGCCCGGCCGGCCCTGGCCCCTGTCGCTGTTCACGGCGCAGCGCATGGACTATTCCCTGCACCGCCTGCGCCACTACACGGGCACGGTGCCCGGGCACTTCCAGAACTTCGTGCTCTTCACCAACTACCAGTTCTACATCGACGAGTTCATCCGCCTGGGCCATGAACTCATGCAGGACGCCCGGAGCGACTACAGCGCCTTCATCGAACCCGGCAATGTGGTGACACGCCGGGTGGGTGAGGCCGCGCAGCCGGGTGATGCCTTGGGCAAGGCCCCGCCGCGCCTGCCGCAGATGCCGGCCTACCACCTGGTGCGCCCGGACGGCAACGGCATCACCATGGTCAACATCGGCGTGGGCCCGGCCAATGCCAAGAACATCACCGACCACATCGCCGTGCTGCGCCCGCACGCCTGGCTCATGCTGGGCCACTGCGCCGGCCTGCGCAACGGCCAGCAGCTGGGCGACTACGTGCTGGCCCACGCCTATGTGCGCGAAGACCATGTGCTGGACGAAGAGCTGCCCCTGTGGGTGCCCATCCCCGCGCTGGCCGAGGTGCAGCTGGCCCTGGAGCAGGCCGTGGCCGACGTGACGCAGATGCGCGGCGCCGAGCTCAAGCGCATCATGCGCACGGGCACGGTGGCCACCACCGACAACCGCAACTGGGAGCTGCTGCCCGACAACCAGCCCCAGCGCCGTTTCAGCCAGAGCCGCGCCGTGGCCCTGGACATGGAAAGCGCCACCATCGCCGCCAACGGCTTCCGTTTCCGCGTGCCCTACGGCACCCTGCTGTGCGTGAGCGACAAGCCTCTCCACGGCGAGATCAAGCTGCCCGGCATGGCCAACCACTTCTACCGCGAGCGCGTGGACCAGCACCTGCGCATCGGCATCCGTGCGCTGGAGCTGCTGCGTGAAGGCGGCATCAACCAGCTGCACAGCCGCAAGCTGCGGAGTTTTGCGGAAGTGGCGTTTCAGTAGGTGGATCGGTCCCTTCAAGCACTCGGCTTAGATGTTCGCGTCGACTTCGCTGCCGAATCTTCGTTGCTGACTGCAGGGGCCGCGGCCTGCATTACGCCAGCGGATAGGCCTTGGCTTTTCGGAAGGAACGCTCGACGAAAGGAGCTCAAGAAACAGGGGCGTCTGCAAACTTATTCACATCCGAGTAGCCAAGCGCGTGAACAATCAGGTGACGCAATATTGAACATGTGCGGTGGCGTAGTCTGGGTGATGATCACACACGCTGCTGCTCAGAACTGCTATCCCAATACACTTCAACCCGCAGTCCGCCCAGATTGGGTGATGTCGATAAATTGATCCGTCCTTGAGTTTGTCGAGCAATCTTCGAAATGATCGACCAGCCCAGCCCACTGCCGATTGCTGGATTTCTTGCGCCGCGGAAGAATCGGGTTCCAAGCCGTGCCTGCTCCGCAAGTGATAGCCCCGGGCCGCTATCTTCAACCACGACAAACACATGCCCTCCAATTCTTCCGACTTCAAGCCGGATGGTTGCCTCCTTGCCAGCGTACTTGGAGGCGTTGTCAACGAGATTGCGGATGAGACTGGCCAAAAGTTCGGGCCGTCCCTTGACTACAAAACCCTCTTCATTCTCCGGACGGTCAAATGCCAGGTTCTGGCTCCACTCCCGCGTACGAGGCGTCAGCTCGACCGCGACATCTTCAACAGTGGCTATGAGATCTGTATCCCACGAGATCTGACCGTCTTGCTCGGCATCCAGCCTGCTGAGCTCAAGCAACTGGTCAATGAGCCTGATCGTGCGATGCATGCTCCGTTGGAGTGCTTTGACAACATTTGTGTTGGCGTCAGAGGACGCTAGCTGCGCTTCCAAGACATCCAAATTGATCTTGATGGCTGCAATCGGGGTTCTCAGCTCATGCGCCACGTCCGCAGTGAACTGGCGTTCGTGTTCAATTTTGTCTTGGAGTTGACTGAGCAAGCCATTCAACTCATCCACAAGTGGTCCGATTTCGCTAGGCGCATCCAGAAACTCGATTTGTCCGGCGCGCATAGACTTTCTTTGTGCGAGCGCTTCGCGCAGGCGCCTAAATGGTGACAGGGCGATCCGGACAGCCCACCAGCTGCCGCCAATCAAGACGGGCAACGCAATACCTATGGGCCACAAGATGCTCCTTAATACCGACATGAGGATATCGGCTCGTGCGGACAGTTGTTCGGCCACAAAGACTTGCATGTTGCCGTCGTTTCTGTTGCTTCCAAATACTCTCCACTGAGCGCCATCAGAAAGCACCACTGTGCTGAAACCACTGGCAACGTCAGATAGCGGTGCATGGGGTGCGTTCATAGAATGAACGGCAAGCGACTGGTTGATGAAAACCTGGAAGGCAATCTTCGGAGCCATGCGATGCAGGGAGGGGGCATCAACTTCATGGTCGGGGACTGATGCCGTTACTCCCGCTAGCAAGGTGGATGCAACAAGGGAAAGATGGCTGTCGAGAAGGTCATCCAATTCGTGCCGCGTATCAAACGTCGTCAAAACTGCCGCGGCCAGCCAGACGTAAACAGAGAGACTGAGCAGAATGAAGATCAGACGCGCATGAAGAGATCTCAGGATTTTCATTTTCATTACTTCATCATGTAACCGATGCCGCGAATGGTAAGGATGTAGTCAGACCCAATCTTTTTTCTTATGTTGTGAATGTGAACATCAACGATGTTGCTGTCTCGCTCATCGGACCATTTCTCAAGAGCTGAATGAATCGTTTCACGCGCCACCACCTTGCCCTGCGCTTTTGCGAGCATGAACAAGACGTCGAATTCCCTTGTGGTCAGGGAGACATCGCGGCCGCCTACGGTGACTGATCGGCTCTCGGTTGCAATCACCAATCCGTCAATGCTGATCAGGCTGGGCTCAACTTTCGCCGCTCTGCGAGAAACGGCCTGAAGTCTGGCGACCAACTCATCCAGTTCGACAGGTTTGACAATGTAGTCGTCGGCGCCAAGATTCAGGACCCGAACCTTTTCCCGTAGGGCATCACGAGCGGTAAGCGCAAGAATCGGCATTGATGAATCCAGATGTCGCAGATCGGGAATGATCGTTCCGCCATCAAGATCGGGAAGGCCTAGATCCAGTACGCAGGCAGAAAAACGCTGAGAGGACGCGGCGTTGATGGCCGCGGCGCCGCTCATTTCCCAGCAGACCCTATAGTGGTGCAACTCTAAAGCCCGCTTTAGACCGGCGCCCAAGTCCTCGTCATCTTCAACCAAGAGCAACTTGGATTTCATAAGAGTGTCTATTTATTAACCATCTATATTCGTGTGCTGTCCAGCTCGTTTATGGGGGTGAAGATTCAATGGCCAGCCGTCAAGTTGAACAACTCTGCTCAGATGCGAAATCCAAGTCGTCGTTGGGTTGGAAACGATCGACTCAATTAGAAGCTATTCAGTACATTGATTCCGACCCCTACCGCTGGGCTTGATGTGGTAAACCCCTTCATCACATACGGTTGCAAGCGAAGTTGCTGATTGACGCGATGCACGCCAAAAATGGTCAGCTCCTGGAGCGTGCTTCGACCGTCAAGCAGCTTGTCACGGTAGTCGAAAGATATGCCAGCGGAGTTCTGACCACTCAGTTGCTTCGACGCTCCCAGGCTGAAGTAGAGGGGGTTCCTGTAATCTATCGTTTGACCGCTAACCTCCGGCCTGCCCTTGTAAGTCCACCCCAAAGTACCAAAAAGACCTGCGCTATCGATTTGCTTGAATCCATCCATTTGGAGAGAAAAATCATTTTTTCCCGTGGAGAGGCACTTATCCACATTGCCGGTGGCAAATTTGACTTTCGCTCCTATATCGAACTGGAAGGACCCCGTATCCTGCACGTGCTTCATAAGCGAGACGGTCGTATCGCCAAGGCCTTGGACATCCTTGCTCGTGGATGCAGCATTCCCACAGGGAAGCGCCTCACCTTGTGCATTTGGATTGACGTTGGATACAGCTAAGAACGCAGTTGAGATTTTGGCATAACCAAAATTCGAGTCGTATTTCAAACCAACGGGGGCTGCCCATTGTCGGGTTGTTGAGTTTGTTCCGTATTCGCCCTGAGAGTAGTCAAGACCTAATATCCCAGTCACCTCTGCGGCTTTCGCATATGCAAGACAAGAGGCGCTCACGATCAGAAGTGAGAGGGCGTGTCGATTATTGAATGATCGCATGATCGTAGATTGTTTAAAAGAAAATGCCGATCACACTGGTGATCGGCATTTTCAAATGTTGGAGATGGCTTTAGCGCGCGGCTCGGTATTCCGAACGTTCGATCTTTTCCATGTGCTCAGGACGCTCGGCTTTTTCGAGACGTTCAGGGCGCTCGATTTTTTCCATGCGTTCAGGGCGCTCGGCTTTTTCGACACGTTCGTGGCGCTCATGACGCTCCATGTGCTCGGGGCGCTCGGTCTTCTCAACGTGCGCATCATGGCGTTCGTGCTTTTCCATCCGCTCCACTCGGTTCAGCTGTTGCGAATTTCTGGGAGCAACGACCACGTCAGCGCGAGGAGGGGTCGCCACAGGGGTGGTGGGAGTAGCCATCTGTGCTTGGGCAGTTCCAATGATTGCGCCAAGGGTGGCAATAGCTACAGTGATCAGCTTGGTTTTCATTTCAGTTCCTTTCAGAGTTATACCGTGCACAGCCGGTGACGGCCGACGGAATTGAAGCCAGCCAATAGCCAGCTCTGGTAGGGTAAATCTCTAGGATTAGATGGAAATTGGCGAAAGATTAATCTGAAATTAACTTTGAAACGGCTTGTGGGGCGTGCGCACGTCTCCGGTCTTGTTTCGAGCGTGTGCCATGGCTAATAAGGCTGCAGCCCCGATGGCCCTGGCGCCTTGGTTCTTTTTCCGTACAAGCCTTGCTGTTTCTCCGACTTGGCATACATGTTGCATGTCTACATGTATACAAGATCGAATGCAACAAGATGGTGCGGCTCACAAACCCAGTTCCCGGTGCCGAACGGCAGGCCCAGGCCCTTGGCGCAGCGCAGGCCTGGATCTCCCGTTATGAGACGGCGTTGCCGGGTGGGGCCGGGCCGCTGAGTGGTCTGCGCTTTGCCGTCAAGGACAACATCGACGCGGCCGGCCTGCCCACCACGGCGGCCTGCAAACCCTTTGCCTACCAGCCCGCCGGGCATTCGGCCGTGGTGCACAAGCTGCTCGCGGCTGGTGCATCGCTGCTGGGCAAGACCAACCTGGATCAGTTTGCCTGCGGCCTGAACGGCACGCGTTCGCCCTGGGGGCCGGTGCCCAATGCTTTCGATGCCTCTTATGTCTCCGGCGGTTCCAGCTCGGGTTCGGCTTATGTGGTGGCCACGGGGCAGGCCGATTTCTCGCTGGGCACGGACACCGCCGGTTCGGGCCGGGTGCCTGCGGGCCTGAACAACATCGTCGGGCTCAAACCCTCCAAGGGCCTGATCAGCACACGCGGTGTGCTGCCCGCGGCGCAGAGTGTGGACTGCGTGTCCATCTTCGCGCGCAGCGTGGGCCTGGCGGCGCAGGTGCTGGACGCCGCGCGGGGCTACGACCCGCTGGACCCGTACTCGCGCGAACTCACACTGGCATCGCAGCCTTTCCCTGCGGCCTTCCGCTTCGGTGTGCCAGACCAGCTGACCTTCCATGGCGATACCCAGGCGGCTGCGGCCTACCAGGCGGCGCTGGTGCGGCTGCGTGCGCTGGGCGGCGTGGAGGTGCGCATCGACTTCTCGCCCTTCGCGCAGACGGCCGCGCTGCTGTATGAAAGCGCCCTGGTGGCCGAACGCTACGCGGCCATCCGCCCCTTCTTCGACGCGCACGAGGCCGAGGTCATGGAGCCGGTGCGCGGCATCATCGGCAAGGGCAAGGCCTACAGCGCGGCCGATCTGTACGAAGCGCAGACCCGCCTGCGCGCCCTGGGCCAGCGCGCTGCCGAAGTCTGGAAGGGCATGGACCTGCTGTGCGTGCCCACGGCGCCCACGCACTACACGATCGCGCAGATGCTGGCCGACCCCGTGGTGCTCAACCGCAACCTCGGCGCCTATACCAACTTCGTCAATCTGCTGGACTACGCGGCACTGTCCGTGCCCAGTTGCATCCGCAAGGACGGCCTGCCCTTCGGCATCACGCTGATCGGCCCCTGCGCCAGCGACTGGCAGCTGGCCGAGCTGGGCCAGCGTTTCCATCACGCCACCGGTCTCACGCAGGGCGCCACCGGCGAACGGCTGCCCGCGCCCCTGCCCATCCCCGGCATCCGCCCGCGCGCCACGGTGAAAGTGGCCGTGGTCGGCGCCCACCTCTCAGGCATGCCGCTCAACAGCCAGCTGAGCGAGCGCGGCGCGCGCCTGCTCGCGGCCACCGAGACCGCGCCCGATTACCGTTTCTACGCCCTGGCCGGAACCGTGCCGCCCAAACCCGGCCTGCTGCGTGTGGCGCCGGGTGAGGGCGCGCGCATCAAGCTCGAGCTCTGGGAGATGCCCGTTGAACACTACGGCTCCTTCGTCGCCCTCGTGCCCGCGCCCCTGGGCATCGGCACGCTGCAGCTGGCCGACGGCAGCAGCGTGCAGGGCTTCCTGTGCGAAGCGCAGGCCCTGCAGGGCGCGCTGGACATCACGCATTTCGGCGGCTGGCGCGCCTACCTGGTATCGCTCCAGGCTGCGCAGGCCCCACTGACCCATCCCTTCCCTTAACCACTCTGCAGGAGCGCTCCATGAAAGCCACGACACCCACCCCCCTGTCCGCCACCACGACGCGCCGCAAGCTCATGCAGGCGGGCGGCGCCGGCCTTGCGCTGGCGGCACTGGGCGCACCGGCCCTGGTGCGCGCGCAGAGCGGCCCCAAGATCCGCATCGGCTACTGGCCGATTGCGGCCGGCCTGCCGTTTTACGCGGCGATCGAGAAGGGCTACTTCAAGGAAGCCGGCCTGGACGTGGAGGCCTTGCGCTTCGCGGGCGCCCAGCAGGTGATGGAAGCCGTGCTGTCCGACCGCGCCGACGGCACGGCCAACGGCACGGGCTCGGCCAATATCGCCATCGGTGAACTGGCGGCACCGGGCACTTTCAAGATCTTCTGCTCCAACCCCAGCAATGTGAAGAACGTGCTGGACGAGATCATCGTCCCGGTGGCCAGCCCGGCCAAGACCATGGCCGATCTCGCGGGCAAGCGCATCGGCTCCGGCCCTGGCATCCAGAACGTGACCCTGGCCAAGACCATCCTGGAGCGTGGCGGCGCCAGCGGCGCCACGGTGGTGGAGTTGCCCATCGGCCAGCACGTGGCCGCACTCGCCGCGGGCCAGCTCGACGGCTGCTACACCCTGGAGCCCACCGGCACCATCGGCCGCCTGAACGGTACCACGCGTGTGCTCGAAGCCGGGGTGATCTCGAAATATGTGCTGGGCGATGCCATGGCGCCCTGGTTCGGCGGCTCGGCCTCGCTGTCCTCGGCCTTCATCAAGAAGCACCCGGAAGAGGCCAGGAGGTTCATCGCCGCCTACGGCAAGGGCGTGGCCTATGTGCGCGCCCAGAACGTGGAAGCGCGCCAGTACCTCAAGGGCTACACCGCCATCGAAGGCGCGCTGACCGCCGAAGTGCCGCTGGCGGCCTACATGATGTACAACGAATTCAAGCCGGCCGACGTGGCCCACTTCCAGAAGTTCTTCGACCTGTTCGCCGAGAAGGGCATCTTCTCCTCGCGCCTGATGGTCGACACCATGCTCTACAAGGGCTGATGACATGAGCGCCCCCACCTCAGCCAGCGCGCCCGCAACGGCCGCCCCATGGGCGGCGGCCCCCGCGGCCCCCGCGCCCCGCAAGATCGCCTGGGGCAAGGCCCTGCCTTTCATCGGCCCGGTCCTGCTCTTCATCGTCTGGGACCTCACGGTGCGCTTCGGCGCCATCAAGGCCATCCTGCTGCCGCCCCCGGCCGAAACCGTGACCACGCTGATCAACGGCCTGGCCGGCGGCCCGCTGCTCAAGGACTTTGTGGTCACCCTGTGGCGCACCGCGCAGGCCTTCCTGATCGCGGCCGTGGTGGGCGTGCCCCTGGGCGTGGTGCTGGGCAGCGCGGAGAAGGCCTACCGCAGCGTGGAGTTTCTGATCGACTTCTTCCGCTCCACGCCGTCCTCGGCATTGATCCCGCTCTTCCTGATGATCTTCGGTGTGTCCGACATCAACAAGGTGGCCATCGCCGCCTTCGGCGCCCTGCTCATCGTGGTCTTCAACAGCGCCTACGGGGTCATCAACGCGCGCAAGCAGCGCGTGATGGCGGCCAAGGTCATGGGCGCCTCGCGCTGGCAGATCTTCAAGGACGTGCTGGTCTGGGAAAGCCTGCAGCCCAGCTTCGTGGGCCTGCGCTCGGCGGTGTCCATGGCCCTGGTGATCGTGATCGTGGCCGAGATGTTCATCGGCTCGGACAGCGGGCTGGGCAACCGCATCATCAATTCGCAGCAGGTCATGAATGTGCGTGACATGTACGCGTCCATCCTGTCCGCGGGCGTTCTGGGTTATGCGCTGAATATTTTGTTCCTGGTCGCTGAACGAAGAATTGTTCACTGGAGCGGAAGATGAGCGCTGTGCTGAATGCACCAGTTGTCGCCGACGTCCCGGTGCCGCCCTTCAAGCCCGGCCCGGCCGGCACCCACATCACCATCCGCGGCCTGAGCAAGTACTTCGCGGGCTGGCCGCTGTACGAGAACTTCGACCTCGACATCCCCAAGGGCAAGATCGTCTCGGTCTTCGGGCCCAACGGCTGCGGCAAGTCCACACTGATCAACATGATCGCCGGGCTCGTCCCCATCGACAGCGGCGAAATCCTGTTCGATGGCAAGTCGCTCAAGGACACCAAGATCGGCTACGTCTTCCAGAACTACCGCGAGGCCATGTTCCCCTGGATGCGCACCATCGACAACATCGCCTACCCGCTCAAGCTCGAAGGCAGGAGCAAGGCCGAGGTGGACCGGCGCATGGCCGAGTTGGTGGCGAGCTTCGACGTCAAGTTCGACCTGAACCGCTATCCGTATGAGTTGTCCGGTGGCCAGCAGCAGACGGCGTCCATCATGCGTGCGCTTGCACCCAAGCCCGAGGTGCTGTTCCTGGACGAGCCCTTCTCTGCGCTGGACTTCGAGATGACGCTGTTCATCCGCGAGAAGCTGCAGGAGGTCTTCATGCAGACCGGCACCACCATGCTGCTGGTCTCGCACGACCTCGAAGAGGCGGTGTACCTGGCCGACCAGGTGTTGCTGCTGACCAAGCGCCCCACCAGGGTGGCCGAGATCCTGCCCTACAACGATCTGCGGCCGCGCACCGTGGAAACGCTGAGCGAGCCGAGTTTCATCCGCACCAAGAGGCTCAGCCTCGAAATCTTCCAGCGCGAGGTGAGGCGCTGATGTGCATCGCCCGTTCAGTCTTCGGGTGCGAGGTAAGCCTCGACCATGGCGCGGGTGAGCTTGAGGTGCGCGCGCTGCCAGGCGGGTTTCTGCAAGTCCTTGTTGAAGATGCGTGTGAGGGTAAAGGCATGGGCGCGCCCGTAGTAGGACAGGCTGACCATGGCCACGTAGAGGTGCAGGGCGTCCACGCCCGCGCGCACCTCGCCCGTGGCCGCGCCGCGCGCGAGCAGTTTGCGGATCAGGTTCAGCACCGGCGAGGCCATCTGCGGTATCCGGCCCGAGCGCGCCAGGTGCCGGGCCTCGTTGAGGTTCTCGAAGGCCAGCAGCTTGCGCAGCTGCGGGTGGGCGGCGAAGTGGCCGGCCACGAAATCGAAGATGCGCAGCAGCCCCTCCATCGGGGGCAGGGCCTCGGCGTCGAGCTGCAGTTCGTCGTGCCGCAGATCGGCCAGCACGGTCTCCAGCACCACGACGTAGAGATCGTCCTTGCCGCCGAAGTAGTGGTAGAGCATGCGGATGTTGGTGCCGGCGCTCTGCGCGATGCGGTCGGTGCGGGCGCCGCTGTAGCCGTGCGCGGAAAACTCGTCCACGGCGGCTTGCAGCAGGCGCGTGCGTGCGGCCACCGGGTCCCGCCTGGCGGGTGTTTTTTTCTTGGCCGCTTGGCGGCCGGGTGAAACCAATGTCAAGGCATCCTCCCATGCGTTGGTGTGAGGGCCACGGCCAGGTCCAGCAGGCGTTCGTCCTGCCCGGGGCCGGCGATGAAGGAGACGCCCACGGGCAGGCCCTCCACCTGCAAGAGCGGCAGCACGATCTGCGGCAGGCCGGCGTGACCGGCCAGGGCGCCGAGGGCCAGGGCACGTTCGTAAAAAGCGCCGCGCTGCTCCCCGCTGGCATTGAGCGGCAGGGCCACACCGGGCGCGGCGGGCAGCAGCCAGGCTTCGTCCGGTCCGATACGCTGCACGAGTTCGCGCGTCATCTCGTCACGCCAGTAGCGCCAGGGTGCTTCCATGATGGGGTCGAGCGCCAGCGCAACTTCGAAGCGCGGGGCGATGGCGGGGCCGAAAGTCGGTCGCCGCTCGCGTATCCACGGGCCCAGCGCTGCGCAGATCTCGAGACCCTGCAGCAAGGAATAAGCCTCCTGCGTTTCGCGCCAGGGCCGCACAAAAGCCTCGCGCGTTGCCGTGATGCCTTTCGTCTGCGCCCAGGCGCGCAGGGCTTGCGCTACCGCGGGCTCGGTCAAGGCCAGCGCGTCTTCGGCCATGCACAGGCGCAGGGGCGGGGCATCAGCCTGGCCCTGCGTGCCGAGCAGCACCTCGCCGGCTTTACGCAGCAGGGCCGCATCCCGCGCGAACCAGCCCACGGTGTCGTAGCTCTCGGCGAAGGGCAGCACGCCGGCCAGAGAGATACGACCATGGGTGGGGCGCATGGCGTGCACACCGCAGAAGGAAGCAGGCACACGCACCGAGCCACCCGTGTCGGTGCCCAGGGCGAGGTCGGCTTCGCGCCAAGCCACCGCCGCGGCGGAACCGCTGGAGGAACCACCGGGCAAACGGTCCGGCGCCGCGGGGTTGCGCGGTGTGCCGTGGAAGGCGTTCTCACCTTCCAGGCTGAAAGCGAGTTCGTCGGTGACGGTCTTGCCGACGATGCGCGCGCCCGCGGCGCGCAGCATCGCCACGCAGGGCGCATCCTGTGTCGGTATCGCATGGCTGGCCGCCCAGTCGGGGTTGCCGCAGGTGGTGGGGGTGCCACCCACATCGATCAGGTCCTTGACGGCCAAGCGCAGCCCGTCCAGCACGCCCGCACCGCTGGGCTCGCGCAGCGCGCGCGGCCCGGGCACGAAGGTGCCAGAAGGGGATGACGATGCGAGCATCACTTGGGCAGCGCCTGCAGCACCTGTGTGGAGTCGGTCACGAAGCCGAAGCACTTCTTCACGTTCCAGACCGTGGCCTCGGCGCAGAAGGCAGGCGAGCTGGTGGCGCAGCAGTCTTCCAGCATCACGCAGCCGTAGCCCAGGAAGTTCGCGTCGGTCAGCGTGTGCAGCACGCACTGGTCGGTGTTGCAGCCTGCGAAGAGGATGCTCTTGATGCCCAGGTTCTTGAGCATGCTGTCCAGCGGCGTGTCCCAGAAACCGCTGATGCGGTGCTTGTCCACGCAGTAGTCGCCTTCGACCGGCTTGAGCTCGTCCACCACGGCAGCGGCCCAGGCATCTTTCTCCAGCACATTGCCGCCCCCACCGGGCAGGGGGTAACCCAGGCCCACGCCGGCGCCGCCGTTGTCGTAGAGATGGATCTGGTTGGGCGGCATATTGGCCAGGTCGGGGCGGTTGCCCCAGTTGACCCAGATCACGGGAACGCCGGCTTTGCGCAGCGCGGGCAGCAGCTTTTGCAAGGGCTCGATCGGCGTGCGGTCGGCCGTGTAGTCCAGGCCCAGGGAATCGACCCAGCCGCCCTTGGCGCAGAAGTCGTTCTGCAGATCGATGATGACGATGGCTGTGCGGCGCAGGTCCAGCACCACGTTTTGCGGCTGTGCAGCAATGTGCGCGCGCACCGGGGCGGGCGGCGCGACCGACATGTCGACTTCGCTTTCGTTCGCGACCCAGTAGTACTGGTGACCGAGGCCGAGGCTGCCCTTGGGGCGGTTGTCGGGCAGGTAGGGGTGACGTTTCATCGTGGCTCCTTTTGTGTGCGATCAACAGGCATGCACTGCCGCAATCTGGTGCGAACGCACCAATTGCGAGCCGTTCCCTGGCGCCAAAAGCGTCTTTTCACTGGCACTGTTATTGCAGGGCATGGTCGTGTAAGTAATTAATTAGTTACCTCACTCAACACTTAAGCGAAAGGTATGCCATGAAATCCACGTTCACGTCCCGTCGCCAATTCACCCTCGCCGCTGTCGCAGCGGCGGCCTTCGCGCTGGCGCCCCTGGCGCAAGCCGCCGACCCGCTGGCGGTCGGCATCCTGATCCCCGGCTCCAAGTCCGACAAGGGCTGGATGGAATCGGGCTACGACGGCCTGGTGGCCGCGCAGAAGGAGTTCGGCGACAAGATCAAGGTGCAGATGATCGAGAACATCAACTACGCCGACATGGAGCAGGCCCTGACCAACCTGGCCGGCAAGAACAAGCTGGTGATCGGCGTGGGCGGCCAGACGCAGGCGGCCGTGCTGAAGGTGTCCAAGCGTTTTCCCAACACCAGGTTCTCCATCGTCGGTGGCAACAAGGGCGAAGACCTGCCGAATGTGGCCGGTTACGACGTGAAGCAGGCCGAGATCGCCTTCGTGGCCGGTGCGGCCGCCGCCATGCTGTCCAAGAACGGCGCGGTGAGTTATGTGGGCGGCATGGAGATTCCCTCCATCGTGAACGCCGGCAAGGAGTTCGGCAACGGCGCCAAGTACATCAACCCCAAGATCAAGTACTTCGAGAACTACACGGGCGATTTCGACAACGTGGCCAAGTCCAAGGAAGCCACGCTCGCCGCCATCGCCCAGGGCGCCGACGTGCACTATCACATCCTGAACCTGGGCCTGCGCGGCATGGAGCAGGCGGCCAAGGAAAAGGGCACCAAGATCGTCGGCAGCTACACCGACCGTTGCGGCAGCGACCCGCTGTACCCGGCCTACAGCATCACGGGTGTGGGCTACCAGGTGCAGTACGCCATCGGTGAGGCCGTCAAGGGCAGCTGGAAGGCCGGTTACAAGCCCTTCGGCCTGGCCATGGGCCCCAAGGCCTCCGACATGGTGGTCTGCGGCGCCACGCCGGAGATGAAGTCCAAGCTTGAAGCGATCAAGAAGGACATCCAGAGCGGCAAGATCAAGGTGCTGGAAGGCTGATCGTCGTGCGCACCGAGGCTGCTCCGGGCCCAGGCGCGGCGTCTGCGGACGTCGCACCCCTGTTGCGGCTCGAGGGCCTCGGCAAGCGCTTCGGCTCCCTGCAGGCGCTGGCCGACGTCTCGCTGGCGCTGCTGCCGGGTGAGGTGCATTGCCTGCTGGGCGAGAACGGCGCGGGCAAGTCCACGCTGTGCAATCTGGTGTTCGGCGTGCACAGCCCGGACGCCGGGCACATGGCGCTGGACGGCGCGCCCTACACGCCGCATTCACCGGCCGATGCGCTGAACCACGGCATCGCCATGGTCCACCAGCACTTCAGCCTGGTGCCGGACCTGACGGTGGTCGACAACATGCTGCTGGGCCAGTCGCGCGGGGTGCTCGACCGCCGGGCCTGCGCCGCCAGGCTGGATGCCCTGCGTGAGCGCTACGGCCTCGCGCTGGACCCGTATGCGCGCATCCAGGATTTGTCCGTGGGTGAGCGCCAGCGCGTGGAGATCGTCAAATGCCTGGTGCGCGAGCCCCGGCTGCTGGTGCTGGACGAACCCACCGCCGTGCTGCTGCCCGCCGAGATCGAAGCCCTGCTCGCAGTGTGCGAGCGTGTGGCCGCGCAGGGCTGCGGTGTGGTGCTGGTCACGCACAAGCTGGCCGAGATCCGCCTGGTGGCGCGCCGCGCCACCGTGCTGCGCGGGGGCAGGGTGGTGGCGCGTTCCGATGCGCCGGCGCAGGAGATCGACATGCTGGTGCGTGCCATGATCCAGCGCGACCTGCAGGCGCCCGCGGGCACCATGCCGCAGGAGCGCAGCCTGAAGCAGGTGGCGCACGAGACCCTGCCGCCGCGCGAGATGGCGCTGCTGGCCGACGGGCTCACCGTGCGCGACGCCGACGGCGTGCTGCGCCTGGACAATTTCACGCTGATGGTGGCGCCGGGCGAGATCGTCGCCGTCGCGGGCGTGGAGGGCAATGGCCAGAGTGAACTCGGCGCCGTGCTCTCGGGCATGCTCAAACCCAGCGAAGGGCGTTTCCACATCTTCGGTGTAGAGATGACGGGCGAGAGCCCCAAGACTTTGACGGCCGCCGGCTGCGGCGTGGTGCCCGAAGACCGCCACGCCCTGGCCTGCGTCACGGGCATGAGCGTGGCCGAGAACATGATGCTGGACCGGCTGGGCCGCTTTCGAAAAGCCGGACTGCTGGACCGCGAGGCCTTGAACCGCGCGGCGCTTGAACTGATGCAGCGCTTCGACGTGCGCGCCGCGGGCCCCGAGGTGGCCTTCGGCGGCCTCTCGGGCGGCAACCAGCAGAAGGCCGTGCTGGCGCGCGAGCTCACGCTCGATCCCCTGCGTTTCCTGCTGGCCGCCCAGCCCACGCGCGGCCTGGACGTGGGCGCGGTGGAAGCCATCTATGGGCACATCCGCGCGGTGGCCGCGCGTGGGGTGGGGGTGCTGCTGATTTCGTCGGAGCTTGAAGAATTGCTGGCCGTGGCCGACCGCATCGTCGTGCTCTACCGCGGCCGCCTCATGGGCAGCTGCAAGGCCGACCCGGCCGAGCGTCCGCGCATCGGCGCCTGGATGGCCGGACAGGAAACACCGTCGACCGTGCCAGAGGAGGCCCTGGCATGAGCACCGCACTCACCCTGTGGCGCACCGTGCGGCCCGGCCCGGCGCTGGGCATGTCGGTGGCCGCCGTGGTCCTGGCACTCTTGATCGGCGCGCTGATGGTCGCGCTCATGGGTGTGCCCGTGGGCGAGGCAGTCGCCGCGTTCGCCGACGGCGCCTGGGGCTCGCCCTATGCCCTGGCGGCCTCGATCAACCGCGCGCTGGTCTTCATGCTGGTCGGCCTGGGTTTTGTGCTGGCCGAACGCGCCAGCCTGACCAATGTGGGCGGTGAAGGGCAGATTGCCGTGGGCGGCATCGCCGCCACGGCCTTTGCGCTCTGGCCGCCGGTGGCCGGCCTGCCTTTCGGCCTGGCCTTCATCGTGCCCATGCTCGGGGCCTGCCTGGCAGGCGCCCTGTGGGGCGGGATCGCGGGGGTGCTCAAGGTCAAGGCCGGCACCAACGAGGTGATCGCCACGCTGCTGCTGTCCTTCATCGCGGTGTGGATGGTCTACGGCAGCGTGCAGAGCGAGCAGCTGCTGCGCCGGCCCATGACGACTTCGGCGACGCTGCCCGAGTCGCTGGAGATTCCGCTGCCCACCCAGCTGCCGCTGCTGCTGGGCGACGCTTCGGTGCCGCTGCACGCGGGCCTGCCCATCGGCCTGGTGTTCGCCGTGGTCGTGGCCGTGGTGCTGGGTTTCACGGTGCTGGGCCTGCGCCTGCGCGCCACCGGCATGAACGCGCGCGCCGCGCGCCGCGCCGGCATGGCGGTGGACCGGCTCACGGTGGGGGTGCTCTGCGCTGCGGGTGCGCTGGGCGGCCTGGCCGGGGCCTGCATGCTGCAGGGCGAGCAGTACACACTGAAGGCGGGTTTCTCGTCCGGCTACGGTTTCGACGGGCTGGTCGTGGGCCTGCTCGCGCGCGGTTCGGTGCCGGGTGTGATCGCGGGCTCGCTGCTCTTTGGTTTCCTGCGCTCGGGCGGCATCAATATGGAAATGGTGGCGCAGGTGCCGACCGCGCTGGTGGTGGTGATCCAGGGCCTGATCATCGTGATCCTGGCCGGCGCGGCGCTCGCCATCCAGCGCATGGAGGCCCGCCGATGATCGAACCCGAACTCGCCACCGTCTTCGTCGGCTCCAGCATCCGCCTGGCCGCGCCCCTGCTGCTGGCCGCCACGGGCGAACTCGTGAGCGAACGCGCGGGTGTGCTCAATATGAGCGTGGAGGGCATGATGCTCACGGGCGCCTTTGCGGGCGCGGTGGGCTCCTGGGCCACGGGCTCGCCTGTCATAGGCCTGGCCCTGGGTGTCCTGTGTGTGCTGCCCATCGCCTGGCTGCAGGCTTTCCTGAGCATCACGCTGCGCGCCAACCAGATCGTCACCGGCATCGGCATCAACATCCTGGTGCTGGGCGCCACCACCCTGGGTTACCGCGCGCTTTTCGGCAGCCGCTCGCGTGCCGAGATCCCGGGCCTGGACAAGTGGGCGCCACCGGGCCTGGCCGATATCCCGCTACTGGGCGAGCACGTGTTTCACCAGACCTGGTTGCTCTACGGGGCCGTTCTGCTGGTGATCGCCGTGGCCTGGGTCATGCGCTCGACCTCGCTGGGCCTGGCGCTGCACGCGGCGGGCACGGCGCCGCAGGCGGCGGCGAATTCGGGGCTCAAGGTCACGCGCATACGCTACGGCGCGGTGCTCTTCACCGGTTTCATGTCGGCGCTGGCCGGCTGTTTTCTTTCGATCGGTGACATCCACACCTTCACCGAGGGCATGACCAGCGGCGCGGGGTACCTGGCCATCGCCGCGGTGATCTTCGGCAACTGGAAGCTGGGCCGCACCCTGCTGGCCTGCGGCCTCTTCGGCGCGGCCACGGCCCTGCAGTTCCAGCTGCCCGCCATGGGCGTGCAGGTGCCCAGCGCCCTGCTTATCATGCTGCCCTATGTGCTGGCGCTGCTGGCCGTGGGCGGCCTGGTGGGCCGGCAGATCGCGCCTGCCGCGCTGACCCGGCCCTACACCGGTCACTGAAATGAAGCACCCCCAGGCTACGCGCACTTCGTGTCGCTCCGCCAGACGTGCCAGCGCCGGAGGCGCAGGCTCTTTGGTCCGTCCAAGCCTGCACAGGCAGGCTTGGAGCCGCGGCCCTCAGCCCCTCAAGGGGGCAACGCCAGTGGCCCGGCAAAGCCGGTTCCACGGCGTTCCCCGGTTAGACCGTTTCACGCATCGCGGGTCTGGCATAGCTCGATGGAGTAACTGAGATGCAGGAACAGGACGTCCTCGCCTACGTACGCGCGACCGCGCGCGCGCTCGACTTGCCGCTGGACGACACACGCGCGCGCGCCGTGGCCCAGCACCTGGGGCGCACCGCGGTGCTGGCCAAGGCGCTGGAGGCCTATGCCCTGCCGCCCGAAGTGGAACCGGCCGAGGTCTATCGGCCCGCGCCTTTTCCGCAGGTGGGCTCATGAACAGCGCCGCACTGTTGCGCGCCATCGCGGCGGGTGAGGTCTCGGCCGCGCAAGCCTGCGAAAACGCGATCGCACGCATAGTGGCCACCGACGAGAAGGTCAACGCCTTCACCGACCGGACCTTCGCGCGCGCCCGCGCCGAAGCCGCGGCCGTGGACAAGCGCCGGGCCGCGGGGGAAGCCCTGCCACCGCTGGCGGGCCTGCCCTATGCGGTGAAGAATCTCTTCGACATCCGGGGGCTCACCACGCTGGCGGGCTCCAAGGTCAACCGCGGCCTGCCGCCCGCGCAGGAGGACGCCGTGCTGGTGCAGCGCCTGCAGGCCGCGGGTGCCGTGCTGCTGGGCGGGCTCAATATGGACGAGTACGCCTACGGCTTCACCACCGAGAACACGCACTACGGCCCCACGCGCAACCCCCATGACCTGGCCCGCACCTCGGGCGGCTCCTCGGGCGGTTCGGGGGCCGCCGTGGCGGCCGGCCAGGTGCCGCTGGCCCTGTGCTCGGACACCAATGGCTCCATCCGTGTGCCGGCTTCGCTGTGCGGGGTCTGGGGGCTCAAGCCCACCTTCGGCCGCCTGACACGGCGCGGCAGCTATCCCTTTGTGCACAGCATCGACCACCTGGGGCCCGTGGCCGACTGCGTGGAGACGCTGGCCCTGGCCTACGACGCCATGCAGGGGCCGGACCCGCTGGACCCAGGCTGTCATGCCCTGCGTGTGCAGCCGACCGCGCCCACGCTGCCCGCCGGTGTCCAGGGCTTGCGCATCGGCGTTCTCGGTGGCTATTTTCACGAGCACGCGAGCGAGCCGGCGCGCTCTGTCGTGGCCCAGGCCGCGCGGCTGCTGGGCGCGCGCGAATCGGTCGAGTGGCCGGACGCGGCGCTGGGCCGCGCGGCGGCTTTCATCGTCACGGCCAGCGAGGGCGGCAGCCTGCACCTCGAAGATTTGCGCCAGCGTGCCGATGATTTCGAGCCGGTGTCGGTGGACCGTTTCATCGCCGGTGCCTTGCAGCCCGCGCACTGGTATCTGCGCGCGCAGCGTTTCCGCCGCGCCTACCGCGACCGGGTCAACGCGCTGCTCGCCCAATGGGACGTGCTGCTGTGCGCGGCCACGCCGGTCAGCGCGACCCTGCTCGGGCAGGAGTTCATCGAGGTGAACGGCCAGCGTCATCCCACCCGGCCCTCCATGGGCCTGCTCACGCAGCCCATTTCTTTTGCGGGCTGCCCTGTGGTTGTGGTGCCGATGTGGCCCGAGGGCACCAGGGGCCTGCCCCTGGGCGTGCAGCTGATCGCCGCGCCCTGGCGCGAAGACCTCGCGCTGCGCGCGGCAGCTGCTCTGCAGGCCGCCGGTGTGGCCGGACCCAAGGAGCCCCTGCTGTGAAAAAGATAGCCGCCCATCCCTTTGTGTTCGAGTTCGAGACCGCGCACACGGCCCTGGTCATCATCGACATGCAGCGCGACTTCATCGAGCCCGGTGGCTTTGGTGAAACGCTGGGCAACGACGTGTCGCTGCTGGAAGCCATCGTGCCGGCCTGCCAGTCCGTGCTGAGCGCCTGGCGTCAAGCGGGCGGCCTGGTGGTGCACACGCGCGAGGCGCACCGGCCCGATCTGTCCGATTGCCCGCCGGCCAAGCGCAAGCGCGGCAACCCGAGCCTGCGCATCGGGGACCCCGGCCCCATGGGCCGCATCCTGGTGGCGGGCGAACCGGGCAACCAGATCATTCCCGCGCTGGCGCCGATCGCGGGCGAGCTCGTGATCGACAAGCCGGGCAAGGGGGCTTTCTACGCCACCGGCCTGCACGAGACACTGCAGGCCCGCGGCATCAGCCACCTGATCTTCATGGGCGTGACCACCGAGGTCTGCGTGCAGACCTCCATGCGCGAGGCCAACGACCGCGGGTATGACAGTCTGCTGCTGGAAGACTGCACCGAGAGTTACTTCCCGCACTTCAAGGCCGCCGCCGTGGAGATGATCCACGCGCAGGGCGCCATCGTGGGCTGGACGGCTGGCAGCGGCCAGCTGCTGGCCGCCCTCTGACGCTGCTAGAGTCTGGCCGTGCATACCACCAGCCGCCGTTCTGCCACCCACGCCGAAACGCCTGCCTTCCGCTCGCGCGCGGACATGGTCTACGAGCAGCTCAAGTGCGACGTGGCCGACTTCAAGCTGGTGCCGGGCGACCGCTTTACCGAGAACGAAGTCAGCGAGCGCCTGGGCGTGTCGCGCACGCCGGTGCGCCAGGCCCTGTTCCGCCTGCAGCAGGAAGGGTATGTCGAGGTGCTGTTCCGCAACGGCTGGCGCGTGCTGCCCTTCGACTTCGAGCAGTTCGAGCAGCTCTACGACCTGCGCATGGTGCTGGAGACCACGGCCGTGCAGCGCCTGTGCGCCGACGAGACCAAGGTCGACCGCGCCCTGCTGGACCAGATCGCGGCGATCTGGCTGGTGCCCGCGGCCGAGCGCAGCACCGACATCCGCCAGGTGGCGCAGTGGGACGAGGACTTTCACTGCAGTCTGGTGGCCGCGGCCGGCAATGCCGAGATGACACGCGTGCACCGCGACGTGACCGAACGCATCCGCATCATCCGACGGCTCGATTTCACCAAGCCCGCGCGCATCGACGCGACCTACGAGGAACACGCCAAGATCCTGCGCGCCATCCAGCGCAAGCGCAGCGACCCGGCCGTGATGCTCCTGCGCGCCCACATCCAGACCAGCCAGGCCGAGGTGCGCAAGATCACCCTGCACCAGGTGCACATGGCCCGGCGCGCCGCCTGAGCGCGCTGCGCATCATTTTCGAATTTCGCTCAAGCAGGGCCGCCATCATCACCTGAACCCGATGTCAGGCGCCACTGGCCGAGATCGAGACACACATGGCGAACCTTGCTTCGGTTAAGCCGTGAAGGCGCCCGGCAGGGCATGCTGTCGAGCCTGCCGGCCGAGGCCGGGCCATCGGCAGCGCGAAACGACCGGATGGCTAGAATGGGATGTCCTACCGGATATCACCTGGAGAAACAAGATGAACAGAACTTGCCATCAAGGCCATGAACATGTCCGCTCCCCGGCCTGGCGCGGCACGGGGCGTTTTCTCGCGCTGTCTTTGGCGAGTCTGACCCTCCTGCTGGCCAGCGTTGCGCATGCGCAGCCCTATGTGAACGTCACCGTTGGCGGCGAATTCGTTCCCGGTGTTTTTGGGCAGGTCTCGGTTGGCTCCAATCCACCGCCTCCGGTTTTCAATCCCCAGCCCGTCATTGTGGGTACCCCCATCTATGGCACCCAGCCTATCTATGTGCACGTCCCTGACGAAGATCGAGAAGACTGGGAGCGAAGCTGCCGTCGTTACAACGCCTGCGGCCGGCCCGTCTATTTCATCCGGGCGGATGAGCGTGACCGCTGGTGGGAACGCCGTGGGAAGCATCGGCACCATGATGACGACGACGATGACGATGACGATGAGCACCGAGGCGAAAAACGCGGCAGGCACGGGCATAAGGATTGACGGGGCGCGCTACCCGGGCGTATTGAGGTTTCTGCCGGCCTGAATCGGCCCTCGGACCGATTGCTCTCATTCATCGAGAACCGGTCGGCCCGCGTCCATCGAAGCCCCAGCGGCCCTTCGACAGGCTCAGGGCGTATGGGTATGTCTTTGAACGCGCAGTCGTATCAGGCCTCTGAACGGTTGGCGGCGCCACCCAGGGCCGCGCGCTTGCGCGCCACCTGGTAAACCGTTTGCACCTGGCTGGCCACCAGGTCCAGCGCGGGCCGCGTGTTGCCCTGCTTGTCGGTCCAGACCTTGGGCGTCAGCGCGCCGGAGAGCGCCAGCGCATCCCCCTCGTCCAGCGCCAGCAGGGCCGCGCCGGCCTCGGCCGCAAAGGCAATCACGTTGACGATCAGGCTCTCGCCTTCGCCAGTCGTGGCCTTCACCTTGGCGAGCACGAACGTGCTGTCGTTTTTGCCCTGGCGTTGTTCTGCCAGGCCCACCAGGGTGCCGGTTATCAGGCCTTCGATCATGGTGTTTCCGGGAGTTGTGGGGGGATTGTCACTGAATAGAAGGTCGTGCGAGTGGCGGGAAGCGGTTTCCGGCCAAGAGTGGTCCGCCAGACCACGCGCGCAAAGCAGTCGATCGAGACTTCTTCCGACAGTTTCCGCACATTGGCTTCTGATAGAGAATCAACAGCCCGGATCGATAGCGATGCCGAAGGCCTGCAGGATGGCTGCAAGTGCCTTGTCAGATTCTGCGGCGAGAGCTGTGAAGTGTGCCCGCAAGGTTCCATGATCGGACCTCGCCTGCTTCTGCGCGGCCTTGCGTTCATCGGTCGAGCCGTGGCCCTTGAGAGGGTTGCGCAGGGCATGCAACTTGGCAAGTGGTTCCATAACTGCCCGCGCCTCATCGGCACTCTGACCCTGAGCTTCCAGATAGTCTTGAAGGAGGCGAAGCGATTTCCACTGCTTGTCAACAGTCCGGCCCGCACCCTCGGCTAGCTTTTGCAGTGGCTTGGGAAGGAAACCTTCGTTCAGCAATTGATCGAGAGCAAGAATCTCATCAGCCCATTCGGAGACGGAATCGGTCGCCGGATATCGCGCGGCATCAGAGAGCTCCTTTCCGCGCGGCTTCCACCAAGCTGGCGGGTTCTCGTCGAGTTGGCGAATCTTGTATTTCAATGCCCGCAGCGGGTCGTATTCGCTACTGAATGCACCAAGGAAGTCATTCTCGTAAGCCCTGGTCGAGATTGGACTCTTCGGCCACTCATTGAACGACTGCCAGTAGCACTGCTCTTCATACGGCAGGCCGGCAAGGTACCCAATATAGGTATGGACCTGACCGGCCTCGTTGATGTCGTACGTTTTCAAGTACCAGGCGTTCCGGCAGCTGATCGAGCGATCCTGCAGATCGTACTTTTCAGGGTCGTTCTTGAAGCGCATCAAAACTTCGGGTCGGAAAAAGGCAGGGGAGATTTCGAACGGCTTGTCGGATTGTTGGAAATAGTTGGAGAGGAACTCGGGTGCGCATGAGGTTTCCGCGAGGCGCTTGTTCTTCCAATCGAGGACTTTGAAAGTCGCGTACTGCTTATTTTTTGGATCCTCTTCGTCCTTCCATTCCTGGATGAGGTCATCAACCGTCACTGCCGGTCTGAGAATCATGCAACCATTGGCATAGCTGGCGTTGGCCGAAATGCCTAGCGTGTAAAAGAGATCTGCTACGGAGGTTCTCTGTGATTGGCGGTCCTGATCCCACCCCCCGAAAGCCTTCGGTTCGAATCGCGTGAAATCGAATTTGATGACTAGCGACATACCTGCAACGGCCATAAAGGTCGCAAGATCCTTGATGAGAATGGTCACAACAACATCGCGCTCTTTCGTGTCTTGGCCTTTCAGCCAGATTACGCGAATTACATCCTCAATATCTCCGCGCTTGTCGAGGCGGCAATAGGCGCTGCGTTCCTCAACCCAGTAGAGATCGAGGCTATGCACGAGCTTTTGGCTGAGCTCGACTGGGGCGGGGCCATCGGCGAGGCCGGTGAATGACCGGCGGAAGATCAGCTTCTCGCCGCCAATGAGGGATCTACACCCCGGATGACTGAGCGGCGGCTCTAGGTAGATCCTATGTCCTTCGCCACCGCCCCATGCTCGCTGAATGCACCAACTGTTGTCCGGCATGATGTAAGCATTTAGGAGGTCCGTTTGGTCGGCCGGCGTGACCTGTTCTGTCGGGGCCAGCACGCCATGGATAAGGACGGCGTCTGCGATGGCATAGATCACGATCTCGTCGCGCTGCGTGTTGCCCTTCAGGAAGGCGATCGAGTCCTCCGCCCGGAGAAGCCATTCGGCCTTACCAGCATCCGGTGCCCCGGCGATCTCTCGGAATGCCCGTTCATCAAATTTTTGCATGTGCCTGGAGTTGAAGTTGCCCCGTGTTTGGTGGCACCCGATCCTTACAAAACGAGGGGCCTTGGTCAAGGGACATACTTAAGAGTTCAGCAATCGTCCGCGATGGGGCGCTGAGAGTCATTCATCCCCCGTTGCGCTGACCGACCCGCCCAGCCCACCCGGCCCCCGAATACGCCGTCCGGCGTATTCCCCCTTCCCCCTCTCATCCCTAGAGTGACTCCATCGCCGTTCCCAGGCCGTTTGCCCGGCCGGGCGCAGCGAGCGGGATTTGTTCAACCACCTGGAGTCACCCTCATGCAACGTCGATTTACCCTCAAGGCGCTGGCTGCCGCCACCGCTGTTTCCACACTGGGCCTGGCCGCGCTGCCAGCCCATGCCGCCGACACCATCAAGGTGGGCGTGCTGCACAGCCTGTCGGGCACCATGGCCATTTCCGAGACGGTGCTGAAAGACACCGTGCTCATGGCCATCGAAGAGATCAACGCCAAGGGCGGCGTGCTGGGCAGGAAGCTCGAGCCCGTGGTGGTGGACCCGGCCTCCAACTGGCCGCTGTTCGCCGAGAAGACCAAGCAGCTGCTGGGCCAGGACAAGGTGTCGGTGATCTTCGGCTGCTGGACCTCGGTGTCGCGCAAGTCGGTGCTGCCGGTCGTGGAAGAAATGAACGGCCTGCTGTTCTACCCCGTGCAGTACGAGGGCGAAGAGTTGTCCAAGAACGTGTTCTACACGGGCGCCGCGCCCAACCAGCAGGCCATCCCCGCTGTGGACTACCTGATGAGCAAGGACGGCGGGGCTGCCCGCCGCTGGGTGCTGCTGGGCACCGACTATGTGTACCCCCGCACCACCAACAAGATCCTGCGCGCCTACCTTAGAGCCAAGGGCGTGGCCGACAAGGACATCGACGAGAAGTACACCCCCTTCGGCCACAGCGACTACCAGACCATCGTGGCCGACATCAAGAAGTTCTCGGCCGGTGGCAAGACGGCTGTGGTGTCCACCATCAACGGCGACTCCAACGTGCCCTTCTACAAGGAACTGGGCAACGCCGGCCTGAAGGCCAAGGACGTGCCGGTCGTCGCCTTCTCCGTGGGTGAGGAAGAGCTGCGCGGCGTGGACACCAAGCCGCTGGTGGGCCACCTGGCGGCCTGGAACTACTTCATGTCCATCAAGAACAAGGACAACGACGCCTTCATCAAGCAGTGGAGCGCCTACGCCAAGGCCAAGAGCATTCCGGGCCACAAGGACAAGCCGCTGACCAACGACCCGATGGAAGCCACCTACATCGGTATCCACATGTGGAAGCAGGCTGTCGAGAAGGCCAAGTCCACCGATGTGGACAAGGTCATCGCCGCCATGGCCGGCCAGACCTTCAAGGCGCCCTCGGGCATCGTGAGCAAGATGGACGAGAAGAACCACCACCTGCACAAGAGCGTGTTCATCGGCGAGATCAAGGCCGACGGCCAGTTCAACGTGGTGTGGAAGACCCCGGGCCCGGTCAAGGCCAAGCCCTGGAGCCCGTACATCGAAGGCAATGACAAGAAGCCTGATGAGCCGGTGAAGAAGTAAGCGGTATTCGCTCCCTCTCCCAGGGGGAGAGGGGATCAACGGCCCTATCCATGATCAGAAGTTTCTTGCTGTCACTCGCCGCGCTCCTGTGCGCGGCACCTACACAGGCCCTGACCCCCGCAGAGGCGCAGGCCATCGTCATCGGCGAGACCGATGGCCGCATCACGGCCCTGCAACAGGCCGTGTTGAACCCGGATGAGCGCAAGGCCGCGCTGCTGCAGGCCCTGGCCGATGACGCCGTCAAGGTGGCGGGTGGCAAGGTCTACATCGTGCGCGACGACAAGGCCGCGGACCCGGCCACGGGTGCGTCCGTGGCCCTGCCCGACGACGCCGAGGACGTCATCAACAACAACCGCATGCGCGGCGAGATCGACACCGCGCTGGCGGTGCTCAAGCTCTTCAGCCCCGACGCCAGGCTGCGCGGGGACGCGGCGCGCGCCATGCTCAAGGAGCCCGACGCCGGGCGCCTGCCCCTGCTCGACAAGGCCCTGGCTGGTGAACAGGACGAGCGCGTGCGCGCTGTGCTGGCGCTGGCGCGTGCAGCCGTGCTGCTGGCGAGCGAGGACAGGTCGCAACGCCTGACGGCCGCCGGTGCCCTGGCGCAAAGCCGCTCGCCCGACACCAAGCTGCTGCTCAACGAGCGGCTTTCGGTGGAAACCGATGCCGACGTCAAGGCGCAGATCAGCTCCGCCATCCGCCAGATCGACGACAGCCTGCGCTGGGGCGAGCGCCTGGGCGCCATGTTCACAGGCCTGAGCCTGGGCAGCATCCTGCTGCTGGCCGCGCTGGGCCTGGCGATCACCTACGGCCTCATGGGCGTCATCAATATGGCCCATGGCGAGCTCATCATGATCGGCGCCTACGCGACTTATGTGGTGCAGGGTGTGTTCCAGAAATACCTGCCCGGCGCCTTCGACTGGTACCTCGTGGCCGCCGTGCCCGTGGCCTTCATGGCGTCCGCTCTGGTGGGCGCGGCGCTGGAGCGCGGCGTGATCCGCTTCCTCTACGGCCGCCCGCTGGAAACGCTGCTGGCCACCTGGGGCATCAGCCTGGTGCTCATGCAGGCCGTGCGTTCGCTCTTCGGCGCGCAGAACGTGGCCGTGGAGAACCCGGCCTGGATGAGCGGCGGCTGGCAGCTGCTGGCCAACCTCACCTTGCCCTGGAACCGCCTGGTCATCATCGCCTTCGCGCTGGCCGTGCTGGCCGGCATGGCCCTGCTGATCGGGCGCACGCGCCTGGGCCTCTTCGTGCGCGGGGTCACGCAGAACCGGCCCATTGCCTCCTGCATGGGCGTGAACACGGCACGCATCGACACCTATGCCTTCGCACTCGGTTCCGGCATTGCCGGCCTGGCCGGTTGCGCGCTGAGCCAGGTGGGCAATGTGGGGCCGGACCTGGGCCAGAGCTACATCGTCGATTCCTTCATGGTCGTGGTGCTGGGCGGCGTGGGCCAGCTGGCCGGCACGGCCTATGCCGCGCTGGGCCTGGGCGTGCTCAACAAATTCCTCGAAGGCTGGACGGGGGCCGTGCTGGCCAAGATCACCGTGCTGGTTTTCATCATCATCTTCATCCAGAAACGTCCGCAGGGCATCTTTGCGATGAAGGGTAGGAGCGCGGAAGCATGAGTACCCTATCGACTCCCGAGCCGAAACGGCATACACCCTCCCCCGCTGGGGGAGGGCAGGGTGGGGGCGAGGTGCGCGGTGCCCCCACCCCAACCCTCCCCCAGCGGGGGAGGGAGTGTGGACTGCCCACGCGCCAGCCGCTGCTCACGCGCGGTGGCTGGGGCAGCTTCCTGGTTGCGCTGCTGCTCATCTGCGCGCTGGCGCCGCTGCTCAACCTGATCGTGCCTGCGGACAGCGTCTTCCACCTGAGCGACTACGCCGTGGCCCTGCTGGGCCGCATCATGTGCTACGCCATCTGCGCGCTGGCCATGGACCTGATCTGGGGTTACACCGGCATCCTCTCCCTGGGCCACGGCCTGTTCTTCGCGCTGGGCGGTTACGTCATGGGCATGTACCTGATGCGCCAGATCGGCCGCGACGGCAACTACAAGAGCGATCTGCCCGACTTCATGGTCTTCCTGGACTGGAAGGAACTGCCCTGGCACTGGGCCCTGTCCGACAGCTTCATCGCCACGCTCTTGCTCGTCGTGCTGGTGCCCGGTGTGGTGGCCTTCGTCTTCGGCTACTTCGCCTTCCGCTCGCGCATCAAGGGCGTGTACTTCTCCATCATCACGCAGGCCATGACCTTCGCGGCCATGCTGCTCTTCTTCCGCAACGAGACGGGCTTCGGCGGCAACAACGGCTTCACCGATTTCAAGCGCATCCTGGGCTTCGCCGTTGCCACGCAGAACATGCGCATGGTCCTCTTCGTGCTGACCGGGCTCACGCTGCTGGCCTTCTTCCTGCTGGCGCGCTGGCTGGTGCGCGCCAAGTTCGGCCGCGTTCTGCAGGCCATTCGCGACGCCGAGAGCCGCGTGATGTTCTCGGGCTACAACCCGCTGGGCTACAAGCTGGCGATCTGGACGCTGTCGGCCGTGATGTGCGGCATCGCCGGCGCGCTCTACGTGCCGCAGGTGGGCATCATCAACCCGGGCGAGATGAGCCCGGCCAACTCCATCGAAATCGCCATCTGGGCGGCGGTGGGCGGGCGCGGCACCCTGGTCGGCCCCATCGTCGGCGCCTTTGTGGTCAGCGGCGCCAAGAGCTGGCTCACCGTGGCGGCCCCGGAGTTCTGGCTTTATTTCCTGGGCGGCCTGTTCATCGTGGTGACGCTGTTCCTGCCCGATGGGGTGGTGGGGCTGGTGAAAAAACTCAAGAGCGTGCGGGGAGCGAAGAAATGACACCGGATCTGCTCGAACAGGGGGCGCAGCGTTATGCGGCCCGCATCGCGGCCCTGGACGCCGCGCGCCTGAACACCGTGGCCGGCGGCCAGACCGCGAGCTACGGCCGCGTGCAGGTGGCGGGCGAGGTGGACGTTACGCACGGCCGCATCCTCTACCTGGAAGACGTGAGCGTGAGCTTCGACGGCTTCAAGGCCATCAACCAGCTCAGTCTGGACATCGCGCCGGGGGAGCTGCGCTGCATCATCGGCCCCAACGGTGCGGGCAAGACCACGATGATGGACATCATCACCGGCAAGACCCGGCCCGACGAGGGCACGGTCTTCTTCGGCTCCACCATCGACCTGCTGCGCCACAGCGAAGCCGAGATCGCCCAGCTGGGCATCGGCCGCAAGTTCCAGAAGCCCACGGTGTTCGAGCACTTGAGCGTGTTCGAGAACCTGGAGCTCGCGCTCAAGACCGACAAGGGTGTCAAGTCCTCCATGTTCTTCCGCCTGGACTCGGGCCAGTCCGACCGCCTGGCCGAGGTGCTGCACACCATCCATCTGGCCGGCAGCCTGACGGCCCAGGCCGGTACGCTGAGCCACGGGCAGAAGCAGTGGCTGGAGATCGGCATGCTGCTGATGCAGGACCCGAAGTTGTTGTTGCTCGACGAGCCCGTGGCCGGCATGACCGACGAGGAGACCGCGCGCACGGCGGAGCTTTTCCTGAGTCTCAAGGGCAAGCATTCACTGATGGTCGTGGAGCACGACATGAGTTTCATCAAGGCGATCTCGGAGATCGTGACGGTGTTGTGTGATGGGTCTGTCTTGGCGCAAGGCACGCTTGAAGAGGTTCAGGCGGATGAGCGGGTGATTGAGGTTTATCTGGGGAGATGATCTTGTTCACATCTCTTCGCTTTGTTTGGCACCCGTACCAGCCTGCTTTGCCGGGTCTCGCCCCGGCGGGCGACTCACTTTCTCTTGCTTCGCCAAGAGAAAGTAAGCAAAGAGAAGGCGAGCCGGATTCGTCGACCCTCCGCTGCGCTACGGGCACGCTGCGTTGCTCGGGATCGGCGGGAAGCGCAGAAACTCGCCCTGCGGGCTCAGACATCTGCGCTTCTATCTCCGCCGCTCCCCGCGCTACTCGCCTCCTCATTACGGCGGTGGGAGCCAAATACCAATCCCCAATACAACAAGGACGCGCCATGGCGCGTCCTTGTGGGGTTCGGCTGTTGGGTTTTCGGGTTCCCTTGTGTATGTGCCGAGGAGCGGAGACTGGGCCGGATGAAGGGCTGCGCATGTTTGAGACCGCAGGGCGAGTTTGCGCAGACCCCGGACCAGTCGAGCACCGCAGGTTGCCCCGGCGAAGCCGGGGTCACAGACACCAGGGTCGCCTTTTCTTTGGTGACTTTCTTTTGGCGAAGCAAAAGAAAGTTACTGCCCTGCCGGGGGCACATCCCGGCAAAGCCGCCCTGTCAGGGCATCAAGCAGAAAGCCAGGTGTGACATGCTGAATGTCAAAAACATCAACCAGTATTACGGCGGCTCCCACATCCTCCGCGACGTCACCCTCAGCGCCGAAAAGGGCAAGGTCACCGTCGTGCTGGGCCGCAACGGCGTGGGCAAGACCACCCTGCTCAAATCCCTCATGGGCCTGGTGCCCATCAAGTCGGGTGACATCGAGTTCGAAGGCAAGGCCATCCAGAAGACCACGCCTTACGAGCGGGCCAGGGCCGGCATCGGTTTCGTGCCGCAGGGCCGCGAGATCTTCGCCCGCCTCACCGTGGAAGAGAACCTGCGCATGGGCCTGGCCAGCAAGCCGGGTGGTACGCCGATTCCGGCCGAGTTGTATGAGCTGTTCCCCGTGCTCAAGCAGATGATCAACCGCCGTGGGGGCGACCTCTCGGGGGGGCAGCAGCAGCAGCTGGCCATCGCCCGTGCGCTCGCGGCCGGCCCCAGGCTGCTGGTGCTGGACGAACCGACCGAGGGCATCCAGCCCAGCATCATCAAGGACATCGGCCGCGTGATCCGCATGCTGGCCGACCGCGGTGACATGGCCATCCTGCTGGTGGAGCAGTACTACGACTTCGCCCAGGAACTGGCCGACGAGTACGTGGTCATGGAGCGCGGCGCCGTGATCGCGGCCGGCCGGGGCAAGAGCATGGAAGCCGACGGCGTGCGCAAGCTCGTCGCGATTTGAACGCTAAATTCGCACCAGCGCTGCGCATGGGTGCACCATGCGACAGCCGCTGCAGCATTTCGCAACACTTGCGTGCCACAAAAGCCCGGTGTTTCATGCACGGTGCGTCTCATCCTCGTATGATGGCCTAGGGTTAACCCGACCCGACGATGTCGCAAGACATCCTGCCCCCACAAGGAGCTGACTTGGCCGAAAGTGAATCCATGCCCGCCGGCGCAGAGCCCGGCACCCCGCCCGCCAGCGGCCTGCTCGCGCAGTGGAGGCGGGCCCTGTCGGGTCAACGCACGACCACGCCGGCCAAATTGAATCTGGCCCTGCAGGGCGGTGGCGCCCACGGGGCTTTCACCTGGGGCGTTCTGGACGCACTGCTCGAAAACTCGCGCATCGAGTTCGAGGGCCTGAGCGGCAGCAGCGCCGGCGCGATGAACGCCGTGGTGTTTGCCCACGGCTGGCTGCAAGGGGGGCGCGAAGGCGCCAGAAAGGCGCTGGCGAAGTTCTGGACCGAGCTGGGCCGTCAGATGCCCTGGGGCCTGATGACCCGGCGCAAGGGCGACTCCATCGGCTTCACGCCCGCGGGCAAGCTCTTCTCCAGCTGGGCCGGCCAGTTCTCGCCCATGCAGCTCAATCCCTTCGACCTCAACCCCCTGCGCGACCTGCTGGTGGACCAGATCGACTTCGAACGGCTGCGCACCCACAGCCCCTTCAAGCTTTTCGTCGGCACCACCCAGGTCAGCACCGGCAAGCTGCGCGTGTTCCGAGAGAGCGAGCTCGACGTGGACGTCTTGCTGGCCTCGGCCTGCCTGCCCAAGATCCACCGCACCGTGGTGATCGACGGCGAGGCCTACTGGGACGGTGGTTACACCGCCAACCCGGCGGTGTTTCCGCTGTTTTACGAGTGCGAGGCACGCGACGTGCTGCTGGTGCTGCTCAACCCGCTGCGCCGCGAGGTCACACCCAGCACCGTGGCCGAGATCGAGACGCGCATCGCCGAGCTGGGTTTCAGCGCCAACCTCCTGCGCGAGATGCGCATGTTCACCCACGGCATCCAGTTTTCCTCCGCCGCGCGCTTCGGCCAGGGCCGGCTGGAGCAGCGCCTGCTGGACATGCGTTTCCACATGATCGACACCAGCCAGCTCGACAGCCTGGACCGCAGCGACAGCAAGCTGCTGCCGCATGGCCCCTTTCTGCAGCGTTTGCACCAGCAGGGCCGCGAGCGCGCCGCCCTCTGGCTGCAGGCCGATGCCT
Source organism: Curvibacter fontanus (assembly GCF_054780335.1). Lineage (NCBI taxonomy): Bacteria > Pseudomonadati > Pseudomonadota > Betaproteobacteria > Burkholderiales > Comamonadaceae > Curvibacter > Curvibacter fontanus. The sequence continues at coordinate 61,603 of NZ_BAAGWN010000047.1, read as the reverse complement.
CGGCGCTCGGGCGGCGTTCGTCCATCGATCTGCAGGCCCTGTTCGGCTGAGCAGCGCCCCAGCCATGCCCTATATGCTGCTGATGGTCGAGCCCACCGGCCAGCGCCGCACGCGCACCGAGGCCGAAGGCCGTGAAGTCTATGGCCGCATGGTCCGGTTTTCCGAAGACCTGCGCGACTGCGGCCAACTGCTGGCGGTGGAGTCCCTGGGTTCTTACGCACTGCAGGCCTCCATCGCCGCCTGTCACGCACGCGCCGCGCAGGCGGCCAACACTGACTGGCCGCGCATCGCCGCACTGTACGAGGCCTTGGCCCAGGCCGCGCCTTCACCCGTGGTCGAGCTCAACCTGGCCGTGGCCATGGCCTACGGGCCCGAGGCGGGTCTGACCATCATTGACACCCTGCGCACCGACAAGGCCTTGCAAAGCTACCGGTGGCTGCCCGGCGTGCGCGGCGACCTGCTGGCCCGGCTGGGCCGCAATGCAGAAGCAAAAGCCGAGTTCGGCTGGTTTGAGATATACGTGAACGAGATGAGGCCGCACTACCGCGGCATGCGGCGCGGCCTGTGTCGGTCATCGCCAGCCAGGGCCTGAGCTTCAGCCCTCGTGCAGGTGCACGGTGTTCTTGCCGGCGCGCTTGGCCTGGTACATGGCCTCGCCGGCCTGGCGCATGAGCAGGTCCATATCGATTTCGGTCTGGTTGAACAGGGCGATGCCGATGCTGCCGCTGCTCCGGCAGATCCGGCCATCGAGGTCGTAGGGCTTGGCCATGGCCAGCAGGGCCTTGGCGGCGATCTGGCGGGCTTCGGTGCGGGCCAGCGCCGGGTCTTCGTTGAGATGCTCCAGCACGATCACGAATTCGTCGCCGCCGAGGCGCGCCACCGTATCGGACTCGCGCACCACGCGGCCCAGCCGGTCGGCGATTTCCTGCAGCAGCAGGTCACCCGTGTGGTGGCCGTGCGCGTCGTTGATGCCCTTGAAGTTGTCCACGTCCAGGAAAAGCAGGGCGCCGTGCTGGCCGTTGCGGCGTGCCAGCGTCAGGGCGCGCTGCAGGCGTTCGAGCAGCAGGCGCCGGTTGGGCAGGGCGGTGAGCGGGTCGTAGAAGGCAATGGCGCGGATCTTCTCCTCCTGCACCTTGCGTTCGGAGAAGTCGCTCATGGTCGCCACGTAGTGGGTGACGGTCCGGTGCTCGTTGCGCACCGCCGTGATCGTGGTCCACAGGAGGATGAGTTCGCCGTGCTTGTGCTGGTCCCAGATCTCGCCCTCCCATTTGCCGGTCTTCTGGATGCTGTCCCACATGGCTTCGTAGAAGGCCGCGTCCTGACGGCCCGAGCGCAGCATGCTGGTTTTGCGGCCGATGAGTTCTTCCCGGCTGTAGCCCAGCAGGTCCACGAAGGCCTGGTTTGCCTGCAGGATCACGGTGTCGGCGTCGCTGACCAGCATGGCCTGGCGCGATTCGAAGGCCACGGCGGCGATCCGGCGGTCCTGTTCGGCCGCCACGCGTTCGGTGATGTCGCGCGACACGAAGAGCACGGCGCGTTTGCCATCCACCAGGACGTCCAGCACCTGGGCCCGTCCTTCGAGCACATGCCGTCCGTCCATGCCGTCCATCTCGTATTCGATCCGCTGCGGCGCACCGGCCTGGATGGTCTGGCGCAGGAAGCCGTGCAGGCGCTGGGCTTCGTCCGCCGACAGCACCTCGTCCACGCGCTTGCCGATCAGCTGGTCGGGGCGACCCGAGAGCAGTTGTTCTTCCTGCGAGATCACCTCGAGGTAACGGCCGTCCTCGTCCAGCACCAGCAGCAGGTCGGGTGAGGCCCGGGTGATCGCGCGGCGCAGGGCTTCGCTGCGCGTCAGCGCCTCTTTGGAGCGGCGCTGCATCTGCAGGTCGTTGAGCAGCAGGGCCAGCAGGGCCGTGCTCGGGGCCAGCACGAAGAGGTAGGGGACGGCCACCGTGTCCAGCAGTTTTTGCAGATGCTGCAGCGGCAGCAGCAGGAACCAGCCCAGGCAGGCGATGTGCAGCAGCAGTCCGAACATCATGAAATCAAGCAGCTTGGGCTGGGCCCAGCCCCGGTGCAGCGCGCGTCGCATGGCCAGGCCGAAGAGCACGGAGGTGGCGATGACGGCCACGCCCACGGGGGCGCCGACGCCGCCCAGCCACAGTCGGTAAGCAGCGGCCATGAGGCCGGCGATCATGGCGGCGGGCAGGCCGGCAAAGATGCCGGCCACGCCGAGGATGGCCGAGCGCCCGTCGAAGATCACCCCGGGCGCCAGATTGGCCGGGTGCATCATGCCGAAGATGCTGATGGCCCCGAAAATCAGGCCGGCGGCCAGACCGGCGGCCAGATGGCGGCTGCCCCAGATGCGCACATTGAACTCGTAAAGTGCCGACAGAGCCAGCAGGAGCGCTGTGCTGTAGATGAGGTCCAGCGTCATGGGGCGGGTGGTTCCCTGGTCTGATGGCCGGAGGCGGGTCCGGGTGGTGGCTGGGGAGGGCTTGCGCCATCATAGCCAAGAGCGGCTTGAAATGGTGCACAGGACGGAGCGGGGTGCTGCAGCTCCGGGCCCGTTTCGTGAAGTCTTACCATTGCGGCATGAAAATGACTTACATCTTCGCCGCCATTCTCGTCTGCGGCGTCATCGGCGCGCTGGTCCCCACGCGCATGGTCAAGACCCTGCTGCTGGTGCTGTCCGGCGCGCTGGCCGCCTACGGCCTGTACCGGCTGCTGGGCTGAAGCGCCTCAGGCGCTTTCCATCGCAAACGCATCCATGGCCAGCATGCTGTACATGACCTCGCGGCTGAGGTAGTCGGGCCGCGCGCCATCGGCGGCCGCGCCCAGCGCGAAGAACAGCGGCAGGAAATGGTCCTCCGTCGGGTGCGCGCGTTGGGCGTGCGGGGCCAGGCGGCGGTAGTCCAGCAGGGCGGCGGTGTCGCCCCGCGTGATCTTCTCTTCCACCCAGCGGCTGAACTCGATGACGTAGGGCGCGGGCTCGCGCTCGCCGCCGAAGAATTCGCTGAGGTTGTGCGTCATGCTGCCCGTGCCCATGAGCAGCACATTGCGCTCGCGCAGGGGGCGCAGCGCGCGGCCCAGCGCGTAGACCTGGGCCGGGCCCCAGCCGGCGGGCAGCGCCACCTGCAGCACGGGCACGTCGGCTTCGGGGTACATGTGCAGCAGCGGCACCCAGGTGCCGTGGTCGAAGGGGCGGCGCTGGTCCAGGCCGGCCTCGATGCCGGCCGCCTGCAGCAGCGCCACCACCTCCTGCGCCAGCGCGGGCTGGCCCGGTGCGGGGTATTGCAGCTGGTAGAGCTCGGGCGGAAAACCACCGAAATCGTGCCAGGTCTGCGGCGCGGGCGTGCCCATCACCATGGGCGTGCGCGCCATCCAGTGCGGCGACATCACCACGATGGCGCTGGGCTTGCCATGCGCCTGCGCCCAGGCGCGCAGGGCCGGGCCGGTGCTGCCGGCATCCACGGCGAACAGGGGTGCGCCGTGCGAGACAAAAAGGCTGGGCAGGGTGTTCATGCGGGCTCCTCTCCGGGTTGTATCCATAGGCGGGCAGGGATATGGCTCTGCAGTTTCTCCACGGCCAGCGCCACCAGATCGGGGTGCAGCTCGTGGCCGATGAAGGGCAGCACATCGGCGGTGAAGTCCACGCCCAGCGATTTCAGGCGCATGGCGCCTTCGATGGCGTGGTTGTAGGGCATGACCGCGTCGGCCTTGCCGTGCAGCAGGTGGATGGTGCTGCCTTCGTGCAGCGGCTCCTCGGGCAGGCGCGCGAAACGCCCGCTCAGTGCCAGCACACGCGCCGCCACCGGTTCGGGCTGCAGCGCGGAGGCCAGGGTCATGATGGCGCCCTGCGAGAAGCCCACCAGCGCGGTGCCCGCGGCGTCCACGCCGGCGCGCTCCTGCCAGTGGCGCACGGCAAATTCAAAGGCGGGCAGGGCCGCGTCCACGCGCGTCGGGCGGTTCTCTTCCGTCACACCGGTCACGGAAAACCATTGCCGGCCACCGGGGGCGAGTTCGCTGGGGTGGGGCGCGTCCACCGCGACCACCATGGCCTGCGGGAAGGCCTGTACATAGGCCAGCCCCAGCCCGGTCAGGGACTGCGCGTTCGAGCCCACGCCGTGGAAGAGCAGGATGAGCTGCGCTGCCTTGCTGGGCTGCTGGAGGATGAGGGCTTGGGGCTGGTTCATGGTGCTTCCTGTCTGCGCCGCTGGGTGCGGCACTGGATCCACTGTATTGATTTCCAATAATTTGATAAATACCGCATTGATTGACTTATTGATCAATGAAATGAAACAATAAAGGCCAAAACCAGCGAAACAAGTGACATGGACCAGTTCAAAGAGATCGAATCCTTCGTGGCGGTGGCCCAGCTGGGCAGCTTCGTGAAGGCGGCCGACCGGCTGGACATTTCCAAGGCCATGGTCTCGCGCAACGTCAGCGAGCTGGAGGCCCGCCTGGGCGTGCGGCTGATGCAGCGCACCACGCGCCGGCTTGCGCTCAGCGACGCGGGGGCCGAGTACCTGCAGCGCTGCGTGCAGATCCTGGGTGAGCTGCACGACGCCAATGCCGCCGTCAGCGCCTCGGCCGTGCAGGCGCAGGGCCTGCTCAAGATCAGCGCGCCGCTGACCTTCGGCATCCGGCATCTGGCGCCGCTGTGGGGCGAGTTCCTGCGCATCCACCCGCGCGTGGAGCTGGAGGTGAACCTCAACGACCGCGTGGTGGACCTGATCGAGGAGGGCTACGACCTCGCGGTGCGCATCGGCCAGCTGGGCAGTTCCACGCTGATCGCGCGGCGCATCGCCGGCACGCGCCTGGTGCTGTGCGCCTCGCCGCGTTATCTGCAGCAGGCCGCGCCGATCCAGGTGCTGGACGACATCGCCGACCACGATGTGATCAGCTACACCTACCTGGCCACGGGTGAGCACTGGCATTTCACGGGGCCGGGCGGCGCACGTAGCATCGAGGTGCACCCGCGCCTGCGCAGCAACAGCGGCGACACCTGCCGCGCCGCGGCCCTGGCCGACCAGGGCATCGTGTTCCAGCCCGGCTTTCTGGTGGGGGAGGACCTGAAGTCCGGCCGCCTCGTGGAAATCCTGCCGCATTACGCGGGGCCGGAAATGGACATCAGCGTGGTCTATCCCAGCCGTCACCACCTGTCGCACAAGGTGCGCGCGATGGTGGAATTTTTGAGCGCAGCTTTCGCGCAGGTCGGGAGGGTCTGATACCGACTTGCGTTCATTCAACAAGAACCGCTCGGGCTGAGCCTGTCGAAGCCCCTGCAGCCCTTCGACAGGCTCAGGGCGGACGGGGCATACCTTTGAACGCGAAGTCGTTGAGGCGTCGCTCCTACATCGCCCAGATGCGCGGCGGCACAGCGTCCAGCTGCCAGAGCTGCCGGCGCCAGGCGGCGCGCAGGCGCTTGAGCAGCTCCATGGCGGGCTCCACCAGCGGGGCCAGCACGCGCGCCACCAGCACCTGCGGGTGCGGACTGGTGGCGCCGGCCGTGGCGCGCAGGGCGTGCGCGTCGATCAGCTCACGCACCACCTCGAGCGCGGCTTCGCGCCGGTCCCGTGGGATGGCCTCGCCGGCCACGAAAAACAGCGTGGCCAGGCAACGCTGGCCGGCCAGGCCCAGCGGGCCGTCCATCAGGCGTGCATCGTGGGCGGCGATGCAGCCCTGCTCCAGCCAGACGCCGGGCACTTCAAGGTGCTGGGCAAACGAGCCTTCGGTGAAGGGCTGGTTCGCTGCGGGCAGGCCCAGGGCTGTCACGTCCCAGCCCATGAGTTCGGCGCCCGGGGCCAGTTCGAACACGGCCTTGTTCTCGGCGCGGCACTGCCTGTAGGCCAGGGCCTCCAGCGGCAGCCACTCCAGGCGCGCGCCGGCCTCGATGCGCGCGTGCACCCACTGACGTGCGACTTCACCACTGCTGCGGTAAAAGCGCGTGGCGCCGGGTGTGGTGACCAGACCGTGCGCGCCGGGGCCGACGGTCAGCCTGATGTCCAGCGTATCGCCGCCGACCAGGCCGCCGGGCGGATGCACCAGCACGTTGTGGCAGATGCCGTCGCCTTCGGGGTAGAGGCTCTGCAGGATGCGCAGCGGGCCTTCATGGCGGTAATGCGCCAGGCTGCGGGTGTCGTCGCGGATGTAATCGAGTTGCAGCGAGGCGTGCCAGGTCATGCGGCAAGTCTACCTTTGCAAAGGGGCAGGCCCGGGTGACCGACAATGTGGCCTTCTCTGAAATTCGAAACCCATGACGACCAGCCCTTCCCTGTCTACCGAACTCCCGACCGAAACGCAGGCGGCCCCTGTGGATGCGCCTGCCGCCAAACCCGAGGGCAAGGCCAAGCTGGCCGAGCGCAAGCAGTCGGCGCTGCCCGTGCTGGAAAAGCTCTATACCTACTACCCCCACCTTTTCGGGGCCGAGTTCCTGCCGCTCAAGCGCGGCATCTTCCAGGACCTGCTGGCCCGGCACCCGGACGTGTTCCAGCGCGACAGCCTCAAGGCCGCGCTGGCTGTGCATGCGCGCTCCACGCGCTACCTGCAATGCGTGGCAGCGGGCAAGGCCCGGCATGACCTGGACGGTGCGATCGTGGAAGAGGTGGCGCCCGAGCATCTCTTCCAGACCGTGGTGGAACTGCACCGCCGCCGCCAGGCCCGCACCCAGGACGATCTGCTGCCGAAACTGCGGGCCCAGCTGTCCGTCGCCTTCGAGGCCTCGGGCCTGAGCCGCCAGGACTATCTGGAGCGCGTGCAGCCCCAGGACGACAAGATCGCCGCCCTGCTGGACGAAGCGATGAATGAAAGCACGCAGAAGATCGCGCGCCAGGAGGCGCTGTTCAAGGCCTTCGAGGCCAGCGGCAAGAGCGCGCGCGAGTTCGCCGACATGTATGGCGTGCACGAGCGCGACGTCATCAAGGCGGGGTTGGCCCACAAACGCCGCGCGCAGACCGGCGCAGCCGCGACCTGAAACCGGACGGGTCGCCCGTGTCCACGCCGCCACCCGCCCAGCCGCGCAACCCGCTGCACGGCCTGACGCTGGAGGCCATCGTCACGGCGCTGGTGGCCCAGTACGGCTGGCCGGGCCTGGCCGAGCGCATCCCGGTGCGCTGCTTCAGTGCGGACCCCAGCATCAAGTCCAGCCTCACCTTCCTGCGCAAGACGCCCTGGGCGCGCGCGAAGGTGGAGGGGCTGTACCTCTACATGCTGCGCGAGCAGCGGCGCGCCCCGCGGCCGTAACGTTGGCAACAAAGTATTTTTTTGCCGGGACCTGAGGCCGAAGGCGTTTAGTCTTCGGGCCTGTTCTCGATGCGCGGTGGCATGGAGCCCACCTGGACAGCCTGCCACCCGCGGGCACTGCGCCACGCCATCACCGCAGAATCTCCGCTCGGAATGGCCCCGGCTTGCGCGGGCCTTCAACCACCTTAGGAAGCAGCATGAAAAACGACGCCTTGTCCGTCACGATCCAGAAGGTTTTTGCCAAGGGCTTCACCTTCCTCTTCCTGGCGATTTCCGCGACCATCCTGCTCTCCACTCTGGGGACAGCGGTCGGCCAGCTCCTGCATGGGGAAGACATCACGCAGATCGTCATCAAGATCGTCAACGCCGGTGTCATCGCCATGGCGGTGTTCGAGCTGGCCATGGTGATCAGCAAGGAATACGGGGAAGAAGAGGGGCACGATGTGATCGTCATGCTCCGGCGCACGCTGCCGCGTTTCATCGGCACGGTCTGCGTGGCGCTGTCGCTGGAAGGCCTGATCATGGTCATCAAGTACAGCCAGCTGGAGCTGGCGGGCAATCTGCATTACCCGGTGGCCATCATCGTCAGTGCGGCCCTGCTGCTGACGGCCCTGGGCGCATTCCTGCGCCTGGCGCCGAACCGGGGCATGGAGATGCCCCTGCAGGCCTCAGAGGCAGCCTCCGTGTCCTCGCCGACGGGAAGGACAAGCGCCGTCCCCGCCGTCGCTGCCCGATGCTGTTGAGCGGCAGCGTGGCAGCGTGGCAGCGTGGCAGCGTGGCAGCGCGGACGGGGGTCTGTTTCAGGGCCGTGCCAGCGCCGTGAGCTGACGCACATCGCTCAGGCTGCCCAGCTTCCAGCAGGCGGCGATCAGTTCGCTGGTCTTGGCCTGGCCGATCACCGGGTCGGACAGGTCGTGGAACTTGGTCTCCAGCATGGTGTCGGTCATGGGGTTTTCCAGCGAACCGATGGCGTGCTTCACGAGCACATGCACACGGCGGCCGTCTTTCAGCACGGCGGTCACGTCGGCGCTGGCCTCGTCGATGCTGTCGTCCACCGTGGCCACCACCTTGCGGCGCAGCGCCGCCATGTCGGGGCGGTTGACGATGTCGTCGGCGTACTGGTCTTCGCCGGCCTTGCCGAAGATCAGGCCGCAGGCGCAGCCGTGGTACACGCTGAACTTCGCGCTCAGGCCGTCGGCCGGTTCCTTCTTGCCCGTGAGTTCCAGCACCAGCGAGTGCACCTTGAGCTCGATGCGCTCCACGTCGTCTGCCTTCACGCCTTGCGCGCGCAGTTGCGAGCAGGCGTCGATGCTGGGGTGGATCACGATGCCGCAGGCGAAGGGCTTGTAGCTGTTGAAGGAGATCTCGAAGCGCTGGCCCAGCTCGTCGCTGATCTCGTTCCAGGCGTACTTGGTGGAGATGGTCTGGACCATGCCGCGCGGCGCTTCCAGCGCCTTCGGGCTGGCCGTGAAGCCCTGGCTGGCCAGCAGCGCCGACATCAGCCCGGCGCGCGCCGCACCGCCCGGGTGGAAGGGCTTGGTCATGGTGCCGAACTGCTCGCGCATGCCCACGGGCTGCGAGGCGGCGATGCCCAGGGCCATGGCGGTCTGTTTTTCGTCCAGACCCAGCAGGCGCGCGCAACCGGCGGCCGCGCCCAGCATGCCGGTGGAGCCGGTGATGTGCCAGCCGCGGTCGTAGTGCTCGGGGTACATGGTGTTGCCCACGCGGCAGGAGACGTCGATGCCCAGCACCAGCGCGTCGATCACGGCGCGGCCGCTCAGGCCCCTGTGTTCCGCGAGCGCCAGGACTGCCGAGGCCACGGGGCCGGCCGGGTGGATGATGGTCTTGAGGTGGGTGTCGTCGAAGTCGAAGGTGTGCGAGGTGATGCCGTTGACCAGGGCTGCGCTGGCCATGTCCACCTTGTCGGTGCGGCCCAGCACGCTGGCCTGCGGCGCGGGTTGCAGCATGTTCACGGCCCCGAGCGCGGCATGGGCCGACTCGTGCTGCGCGGCGCCCACGGCGCAACCCAACCAGTTCATGAAGGTGCGGTGCGCTTCGTGGTCCACCGCGTCGCTCCAGCCGCGCGAGGGATGGCCGGCCACAAAACGGGCCAGGGTTTGCGTGACGGCGGGAGCGTTGTGGTCGGCGGTGACCTGGGTATTGCGGGCCATGGGAAAAGCTCTTTGGTGTATGAGGTCTAGAAGACGATAGAGGATAAATCCGTTCGCGTTGAGCTTGTCGAAACGCAGGCGCCTGCCAGGCAAGCACCTGCAAAGGGCTTCGACAGGCTCAGCCCGAACGGGGGAGCAGCAATGCTTTTCTAGCTGTCGAGCTGGATGTTGCGGTCCTTGGCCACCTTGGTCCAGCGCGCGATGTCCTCGCGCATGAACTTGGCGAAGGCTTCGGCGCTCATGGGCATGGGCTCGATGGCTTCGACCGAAAGCTTGTCACGCATGTCCGGCGCCTTGAGCACGCTGTTGAGGCTGTCGTTGAGCTGCTTGACGACGGGCGCCGGCATGCCGGCCGGACCCACCACGCCATACCACTGCATGGCGTCGAAACCCTTGTAGCCCAGCTCGTCCAGCGTCGGCGTGTCCTTGAGCTGCGGATGGCGCTGCGCGCCGGTCACGGCCAGGGCGCGCACGCGGCCCGAGCGGATGTGCGGCAGCGCAGCCGCCAGCCCCGGGAACATGGCCTGGGTCTGGCCGCCGATCAGGTCGGTGAAAGCCGGGGCGATGCCGCGGTAGGGGATGTGCACCATGAAGGAGTTGATCTGCTGCTTGAACAGCTCCATGGTCAGGTGGGTGAGCGAACCCGCGCCGGCCGAACCGTAGCTGACCTTGCCCATGTTGGCGCGCAGGTAGGCCACGAACTCCTTGACGTCCTTGGCGGGAATGGCGGCATTGACCACCAGCACATTGGGCGTGCCGCCGATCATGCCGATGGGCGTGAAATCCTTGATGGGGTCGTAGGGCAGCTTGCGCGTGGCCGGGCTGGTGCCGTGGGTGGCCACATAACCCTGCAGCAGGGTGTAACCGTCGGGCGCGGACTTGGCCGTGTTCTGGCAGGCGATCACGCCGCCGCCGCCGCCTTGGTTGTCCACCACGAAGGTCTGGTTCAGCAGCTTGCCCCAGCGCTCGGTCACGGTGCGGCCCACCATGTCACTGCCGCCGCCGGCGGCCACGGGCACGATGTAGCGGATGGGCTTGCTGGGATAGCTTTGCGCGTGCAGCAGGGTGGGGGCCAGCAGCAGGGGGCTTGCGCCCAGCAGGGTGCGTCGTTGCATGAAGAGTGTCTCCTGGTTTGTTAATTGTTTACACTTTGATCATTAATGTAAACATAATGACCGGGCATTGTGCGCCAAGGTGTCCTGCTGCGCCAGCCGTAAAAACCACAATGCCGGGGCGTCGCGCCCCGGGTCGTGCCCAGGGCGCTTGCTGAGGGGGCGCTGTTATATTGGCCGCATGCCAAGCACCGAACTGCCCCAGCCGCGTTTTGTCCAGCGCCACCGCGCAGAACCTGCGGCCTTGCGGCTGGAGCTGGTCGCGGGCCTGCAGGCCGGGCCCGCGCGCATCGCCCCCAAGTATTTCTACGATCCGCTGGGCTCGCGCCTGTTCGACGCCATCACCGAGCTGCCCGAGTACTACCCCACGCGCACCGAAGCGGCCCTGCTGGCCGTCCACGGCCCGGCCATCGCCGCCAGCGTGCCGCATGGCGCCACCCTGGTGGACCTGGGCGCGGGCAATTGCGAGAAGGCGGCGGGTCTTTTCGGCCTGCTGCAGCCGGCGCGTTATGTGGCGGTGGACATCTCGGCCGACCACCTGCGCCACGCCCTGCTGTCCCTGCAGCGCCGCTTCCCGGACCTGGACATGCTGGGGGTGGGGCTGGATTTCTCGGCGCAACTGGACCTGCCGCCCGAGGTGGGGCCGGGTCCGCGCCTGCTGTTCTACCCGGGCTCGAGCATCGGCAATTTCACGCCGGAGCAGGCGCTGATTTTCCTGCGCCAGGTGCGCGCGGCCGCGCAGGGCGGGGGCCTGCTGATCGGGGTGGACCTGCTCAAACCCCTAGAGGTGCTGGTGCCGGCCTATGACGACGCGCTGGGCGTGACGGCGGCCTTCAACCTCAATGTGCTGCTGCACCTGAACCGCCTGCTGGGCAGCGACTTTGCCGTGCAGGACTGGTCGCACCAGGCCTGCTTCAACGAGGCGGACTCGCGCATGGAGATGCACCTGCAGGCCCGGCGCGAGCTCACCGTGCGCTGGCCCGGTGGCGAGCGCCGTTTCGCGCGCGGCGAGCGCATCCATACGGAGAACTCCTACAAATACCGCCTGGGCGATTTCCAGGCCCTGCTGGTGGCGGCCGGTTTCGCGCAGGTCCAGGCCTGGACCGACGAACGCGGCTGGTTCGCCATGGTCTGGGCGCAGGCCCAGAGCGCGTGATCCCCATGTCCCGGCCGCTCGTGCTCATCGTCAGCCCGGCGCTGGCCGATGCCAACAATGGCAACTGGCAGACGGCCTGGCGCTGGTCGCGCCTGCTGGCCGGGCAGTTCCGCACGCAGATCGTCAAGGCCTGGCGGGCGGGTGAGCAGCCTGAAGCGGTGGCCATGCTGGCCCTGCACGCGCGCCGCAGCGCGGCGTCCATCGCCGCCTGGGCCCAGCTTCATCCTGGTCGTGGCCTGGCCGTGGTGCTGACCGGCACCGATCTCTACCGCGATATCCACGGGGACGCGTCCGCCCGGCGCTCGCTGGCCCTGGCGCAGCGGCTGGTCGTGCTGCAGGAACAGGGGCCGCAGGGCCTGCCGGCCGAGTACCGGGCCAGGACCCGCGTGATCTTCCAGTCCAGTTCCACGCGCCGCGCGCTGGACAAAACGGGCCATCATCTGCGTGCCGTGATGGTGGGCCATCTGCGCGAGGAGAAGTCGCCGCAGACCCTGTTCGAGGCCGCGCGCCTGCTGCGCGAGTGGCATGACATCCAGCTCGACCACATCGGCGAGGCGCTGGACCCGGTCCTGGGCGAGCAGGCGCGCGCCACGATGGCGGCCTGCCCGAACTACCGCTGGCTCGGTGGCCTGGCGCACGAGGCCACACGGCGGCGCATCCAGCGCGCCCACCTGCTGGTCCATGCCAGCCGCATGGAAGGGGGGGCCCACGTGCTGATGGAGGCTGTCTGCAGTGGCACGCCGGTGCTGGCCTCACGCATCCCCGGCAATGTGGGCATGCTGGGTGGGGACTACGGCGGCTACTTCCCGGTGGGCGACGCGGCGGCGCTGGCGGCGCTGCTGAGACTGTGCAGGGATGCGGCCGGCAGGGTTTCCGCCTTGCGGGCACAATGCCAGCTCCGCGTGCCCCTGTTCGCGCCGGCCGCCGAACGCGAGTCCCTGCTCGCACTGCTCCAGGACCTGATATGAACGCCAACACCTTCCCCGCCGAACCCCGCCTCACCTCGCTTTCGCACGGCGGCGGCTGCGGCTGCAAGATCGCGCCCGGTGTGCTCTCCGACATCCTCAAGGGCAGCAGCGGCCTGCCCATGCCGCCCGAGCTGCTGGTGGGCATCGAGACCGCCGACGACGCGGCCGTCTACCAGCTCAACGACGAGCAGGCCCTGATCGCCACCACCGATTTTTTCATGCCCATCGTCGACGATGCCTACGACTTCGGCCGCATCGCCGCGACCAACGCCATCTCCGACGTCTACGCCATGGGCGGCAAGCCCATCATGGCCCTGGCCCTGGTGGGCATGCCCATCAATGTGCTGTCCACCGACACCATCGGCCGCATCCTGGCCGGCGGGCAGGACGTGTGCAAGGCCGCGGGCATTCCCATCGCCGGCGGCCACACCATCGACTCGGTCGAACCCATCTACGGCCTGGTGGCCCTGGGCCTGGTGCATCCCAAGCGTGTCAAGCGCAATGCCGATGCACGCGTGGGCGACAAGCTCATCCTGGGCAAGCCGCTGGGCGTGGGCGTGCTCTCGGCCGCGCTCAAGAAGGAGAGGCTGGACGCGGCCGGTTACGCGCAGATGATCGCCACCACCACGAAGCTCAACACGCCCGGCCCCGAGCTGGCCGAGTTGCCTGGGGTGCACGCGCTGACCGACGTGACGGGTTTCGGCCTGGCCGGCCACGGCCTGGAGCTGGCGCGCGGCGCCAACTGCACCGTGCAGATCGAATGGAACAAGGTGCCCCTGCTGGCCGGTGTGCGCGAGCTGGCGGCCCAGGGTTTTGTCACCGGCGCCTCGGGCCGCAACTGGGCTGGTTATGGCGCATCGGTCACGCTGCCCCCGGGGTTTGCGGCCGTGGACCAGGCCCTGCTGAGCGACCCGCAGACCAGCGGCGGCCTGCTGGTGAGCTGCGCGCCCGAGAGCGTGGCGCAGGTTCTGGCCATCTTCCGCCGCCACGGCTTCGAGGCCGCGGCCGAGATCGGCGAGATCACGGGCGAAGCGCCGGGGCGCCTGGTGGTGCGTCAAGGACCCACTGCGCAGGGGTGATGACCGGCCAGCCCGGTCGCTGCGCCAGCTGCTCGAAGTCCTGCAGCGGCAGCGGCCGGCTGTACAGATAACCCTGGTAGGCATGGCAGCCCTGCGCCTGCAGGGCCTGCTGCTGCGCCAGGGTCTCCACGCCTTCGGCCATGACCTCCAGGCCCAGGCTCTCGGCCAGCACGATGACCATGCGCGCGATGGCCGCGTCGTTGGGGTCGATCAGGATGTTGCGCACAAAACTCTGGTCGATCTTGAGCTGGTCCAGCGGCAGACGCTTGAGATAGGACAGCGATGAGTAACCCGTGCCGAAGTCATCCAGCGAGAAACCCACACCCTGCGCCTTGATCATGCCTATCTTGGTGATCACGTCGTCGATATTGGCGATCAGCAGGCTTTCGGTGATCTCCAGCTTGAGCCGCTGCGCCGGCGCGCCGGTGCGTTCCAGCACGCCCAGCACCTGCTGCACAAAGTCCTCCTGCTGGAACTGACGCGCGCTCACGTTGACCGACAGCGTCAGATGGGCCATGCCCGGCTTGCCGGCCCAGCGCGCCAGCTGCTGGCAGGCCAGCTCCAGGATATAGACACCCAAGGGGATGATGAGGCCGCTTTCCTCGGCCAGCGCGATGAAATCGGCCGGCGCCACCATGCCGCGCTCCGGCTGATGCCAGCGCAGCAGAGCCTCGGCCCCGGACACCAGACCGCCGCGTTGCACCTGGGGCTGGTAGTGCAGGGTGAACTCCTGGCGCTGCAGGGCCAGGCGCAGGTCACGTTCCAGGTCGGCGCGCGCCGCGACCATGGCCTGCATGCGCGGATCGAAAAAGCGGATGGTGTTGCGGCCTGCCGACTTGGCCTGGTACATGGCCAGGTCGGCGCGCTTGAGCGGCTCCTCGATGTTCTCGTGCTGCGCGCCGAACAGGGTCACGCCCATGCTGGGTGTGCTGGGGAAACTCAGCGGCCCGATCGCGTAGCTTTCATTCAGCGCGGCCATGATCTTGCGCCCCACGATCTCGGCCTGGGTCGCCGCCTCGATGGCGTTGCTGCTGAGGTCTTCCAGCATGACCACGAACTCGTCGCCCCCCAGCCGCGCCACCGTGTCGCCTTCGCGCACGCAGCGCACCAGGCGCGCGCCCACCTGCTGCAGCAGCAGGTCGCCCTTGTCGTGGCCGTGGGTGTCGTTGAGGGTCTTGAAGTTGTCCAGATCGATGAAAAGCAGCGCGGCCTGGCGCTGGTGGCGCACGCTGGACACCATGGCCTGGTCCAGCCGGTCCATCAGCAGGCGGCGGTTGGGCAGCTCGGTCAGGGGATCGAAAAAGGCCAGGCGCTGGATCTGCTCCTCGGCGGCCTTGCGTTCGGTGATGTCGGTGGTGTAGGCCAGGATGCAGGGCTCTCCGTCGATCTCGATGATCTCGCCCGAGATGCTGATGTTGCGCAGCCCCCCGTTCTTGTGGCGCCAGACGGTTTCGTAGTTGACCGTGCGGCCGTGGCGGCTCAGCGTTTCGGCGAACTGCCGGCACAGCGTGGCGTCGGGCCACAGCCCGCTGGCCAGCGCGGTCTGGCCCTTGATTCCGGTCTGGCTCCAGCCGAAGTCGCGCTCGAAGTTGTGGTTGACCTCGATGATGCGGCCCTCGCTGAACGTGGCGATGGATGCAGCCACGGGGCTGGAGGCGAAGGCGGTGGCGAACTTGAGTTCGGACTGCTTGAGCACGGCGTTGGAGTGTTGCGCCGCATCGAGTTGCCGGCGGTAGGCCTGCACCAGGTGGGTCACCATGGCCCCTGCCTGGAGGCAGATGAAGACCTGCACGATGCCGTGCAGCAGCGGTGGGGCCGGCACCACCACGGGCAGCCAGCCGGCCAGATCGGCCGCGACCAGGGCGATGGTGGCGATCACGGTCAGGGCCGTCGTGATCAGCGCGGCACGCGCGCTGACCAGCCAGCCCAGCAGGAAGATCAGCAGGGGGTGGACGTAGTAGATAGGCACCTTGATGCCGCCGCGCATGATGGCCACGCCGAGCACGATCAGCCAGATGCCGGAGATCAGCAAAACGATGGCCCCATGCACATGGCCCCGGCGCAGCAGCCAGGCGGCGATCAGGGCGAGGAGGGACATCGCGATGGGCCCGTAGGTACGCTCCAGATGCTCGGGCGTGAAGCCGAAGACCGCCGCCACATAGCAGGCGGAGCCTACCAGGATGGTCAGGACGGCGTAGCGCAGGAAAGCCTGGGTGGGCTGCCAGGAGAGCGTGCTCGCGGTAATTTCCTGTTCGCGGTGTCTGGACGTGGCAGGTTTCAGGATGTCGGTTCCCGAGGTTCTTGTTGCAGTTGCCACTGTGTCTAATCCAGCAGGGCCTGCGCGAACTCGCGTGCGCTGAAGGTTTCCAGTTCGTCGAGTTTTTCACCGACGCCGATGAAATACACCGGGATGGGTCGCTCACGCGCAATCGCCGCCAGCACGCCGCCCTTGGCCGTGCCGTCGAGCTTGGTGACGATCAGCCCTGTCAGGCCCAGGGCCTCGTCGAAGGCGCGCACCTGGGCCAGCGCGTTCTGGCCGGTGTTGCCGTCGATCACCAGCAGCACCTCGTGCGGCGAACCGGCATCGGCTTTCTGCACCACGCGCTTGATCTTGCGCAGTTCTTCCATCAGGTGCAGCTGCGTGGGCAGGCGCCCGGCCGTGTCGACCAGCACCACGTCCTTGGCCCTGGCCTTGCCGGCGCTGACCGCGTCGAAGCAGACCGAGGCCGGGTCGCCGCCGGCCTGGTGCACGATCTCCACGGTGTTGCGTTCGGCCCAGACCATGAGCTGCTCGCGCGCCGCGGCGCGGAAGGTGTCGGCCGCGGCCAGCAGCACGCTGGCGCCGTTGCTGGAGAGGTGATGGGTGAGTTTGCCGATCGAGGTGGTCTTGCCCGCGCCGTTGACGCCGGCCACCATGATCACCGTGGGCTGGTGCGCGCCGATGGCCAGGGGCTTTTCCAGCGGCGCCAGCAGATCGGCCAGCGCGTTGATCAGCAGGCCCTTGACGGCCGCCGGTTCGGTGGTCTTGCTCTCTTTCACGCGGCGCTTGAGGTCGTCCAGCAGAAACTGCGTGGCCGCCACACCGGCGTCGGCCATCAGCAGGGCCTCCTCGAGCTGTTCGTAGAGGGCATCGTCGATCTGCGTGCCTGTGAAAACGGTGCTGATGCCGGCGCCGGTCTTGCGCAGACCCGCGCGCAGCTTGCCCAGCCAGCCCTGGCGCGCCGGCTCCGCGGGGCCGGGAATCACCTCAGCAGGGACTTTTTTCTTGAAAAAACTGAACATATCTCGGGTTCATAGAATCAGAGCATTCTATGAAACGCCTACTCCCCCTTCTTTGGCTCACTCTGGCGGTCCTGGCCGCCCCGGTTTACAGCCAATCCCGCGCCCAGCAATACACCCTCAAAAACGGCATGACGCTGATCGTGCAGCCCGACCGGCGCGCCCCCACGGCCGTGCACATGGTCTGGGTGCGTGTGGGCTCCATGGACGAGGTGGACGGCACCAGCGGCGTGGCCCACGTGCTGGAGCACATGCTGTTCAAGGGCACGCGCACACTCAAGGCCGGCGAGTTCTCGCGCCGTGTGGCGGCGCTGGGCGGGCGTGAGAACGCCTTCACCAGCACGGATTACACCGGTTATTTCCAGCAGATCCCGGCCACCCGCCTGGAAGACGTCATGAAGCTGGAGGCCGACCGCTTTGCGGGCAACCGCTGGCCCGACGCCGAGTTCAGGAAAGAGATCGAGGTCGTCAAGGAAGAGCGCCGCATGCGCACCGAAGACAACCCGCGCTCCCTGCTGTACGAGACGCTCAACGCCACGGCCTATATGGCCTCACCCTACCACCGCCCCATCGTCGGCTGGATGAGCGACCTCGACAGCATGACCCCCGACGACGCGCGTGCCTTCTACCGCAAGTGGTACGTGCCGGCCAACGCCGTGGTGGTCGTCGTGGGCGACGTGGACGCCGCGCAGGTCAAGCGCCTGGCCGATAAATATTACGGCCGCATCGCGCCGCGTGCGGTGCCTGTGCGCAAGCCGCGCATCGAACCGCTGCAGACCGGCTTGCGCCGTGTCGAAGTCAAGGCGCCGGCCGATCAGGCCTATGTGAGCCTGGCCTTCAAGGTGCCGGGCCTGCGTTCCTTGACCCAGGCCGACCCGGCCAACGACGACGCGCTGGCGCTCACCGTGCTGGCCGCCGTGCTCGACGGCTACAGCGGCGCGCGCCTGGAGCGTGCGCTGACCCAGGGCGCCGACCGCGTGGCCGACAGCGCGGGCGCCAGCCACGGCCTGATGGGCCGCGGCCCGCAGATGTTTGTGCTCGACGGTGTGCCCGCCCCGGGCAAGACCGCGGCGCAGGTGGAAGCCGCGCTGCGCGAGCAGGTGGCGCGCGTGGCCCGCGAGGGCGTCAGCGCCGCCGAGCTCGAACGCGTGAAAACACAGTGGATCGCCGGCGAGGTCTACAAACGCGACTCGCTCTTCAACCAGGCCCGCGAGATCGGCACCTACTGGGTGCTGGGTCTGCCGCTGGACACCAACGACCAGCTGCTGGCGCGCCTGCGCGCCGTCACGGCCGCCCAGGTGCAGTCCGTGGCCGCACGTTATTTCGGTGACGACCAGTTGACGGTGGCGCACCTGCTGCCGCAGCCGCCCGACCCCAACCGTCCGCGCCGCCAGCCCGCCGCCGGCAGCCGTCATTGAGCCGTCGCCATGGAAGCCAAGATGATTGCTATCAAAAATATAGCTGACGCGACTGATGATCGCGTTGCTCCGTTCGGACTGAGCCTGTCGAAGTCCTTGCCCGCATGGCTACAGCGTTTCGACACGCTCAACGCGAACGGAGTTGTGCGGCTACTGTCCCGCGCTGCGGTCGGGGCCTGTGCGCTCGCGTTCCTCAGCCTGGCCCAGGCCGGCATCCCCATCCAGCACTGGACCCAGGCCAGCGGCGCCGGCGTCTGGCTGGTGGAGAGCCCCACCGTGCCCATGGTGGACGTGCGCATCGACTTCGACGCCGGGGGCCGGCGCGACCCGGTCGCGCAGGCTGGCCTGGCCAGCGCCAGCGTGGGCATGATGAGCAAGGGTGTCCGCGCGGTGGGCGGTGATGTGGCCCTGGACGAAAACGCCCTGGGTGAAGCCTGGGCCGATCTGGGTGCCTCCTTCGGTGGCGGTGACAGCGGCGACCGCCTAAGCTTCTCCCTGCGCTCGCTCACCTACCCCGATCTGCTGGCCCGCGCCGTGGCCCTGGCCGCACGCCAGCTGGCCGAGCCGGCCTGGCCGGAGGCGGTGTGGACGCGTGAACGCGAACGCCTGGTGGCCGCCCTGCGTGAAGCCAACACCCGCCCGGCCACCATCGCTGCCCGCACCTTCAACCAGGCCGTGTTCGGCAGCCATCCCTACGGCTTTGATGCCAACGAACAGACCCTGGCGCGCATCGGCGTGGCCGACATGCAGGCCTGGCATGCGCAGTATCTGAAACCCTGCCGGGCGAAGGTGAGCATCGTGGGCGCCGTCACACGCGCGCAGGCCGATGCGCTGGTCACGCAATTGCTCGCGCGTCTGCCTGCCGGTGCTTGCGAGCCCCTGCCCCCCGTGGCCGAGGTGCAGGCGCTGGGCGCCGCAGTGGAAAAACACATCCCCTTCGAATCGGCCCAGGCCCATGTGCTGATCGGCCAGCCCGGCTTCAAGCGGGACGACCCGGACTTCTTCACGCTGACCGTGGGTAACTACATCCTGGGGGGCGGCGGTTTCGTCTCGCGCCTGACGGAAGAGGTGCGTGAGAAACGGGCCTTAAGCTACAGCGTCTACAGCTACTTCGCCCCCGGCCTGCACGCCGGCGCCTTCACCATCGGCCTGCAGACCCGCCCCGACCAGGCCGCCCGGGCCGTGCAGGTGGCGCGCGAGGTGCTGCGCCGTTTCGTCGCGGATGGGCCGACCGAGGCCGAGCTCAAGGCCGCCAAGGACAACCTTATCGGCGGTTTCGCCCTGCGCATCGACAACAACCGCAAGCTGCTGGACAACGTGGCCAATATCGCCGCGCATGGCCTGCCGCTCGATTACCTGGACACCTGGACCCGGCAGGTCGCCAAGGTCACCGTGGCCGACATCAAGGCCGCCTTTGCGCGCAAGCTGCAACCCGAGCGCATGGTGACCGTCATCGTCGGGGGTCGTGAAGCGAGTCGTTGACGATATGTATCCCAAAATATACAATCATCGTTAGTGAAGACGATCCACACCACCGAGACGTTCGATGACTGGTATGCCGGCCTGCGCGACAAGCAGGCGGAGAAGCGCATTCAGGCGCGCATCCGTCGGGCCGAACTGGGCAACTTCGGCGACTTTGCACCGGTCGGCGAAGGGGTGTCGGAGATGCGGATTCACTATGGGCCGGGCTATCGCGTGTATTTCGCGCAGCGCGGAATGGAGATCGTGATCTTGCTGGCTGGTGGCGACAAATCCACCCAGAGCAAGGACATCAAGACCGCGCTGGAGTTGGCGCGGCAACTGTAAAGAGAGGCCATCATGGGAACCGTCAAACTACGTAAGTGGGATACCGTCGAGTACCTCAAGACCGAGGAAGACATGGTGATGTACCTGCAAGCCTGCATGGATGAAGCGGGCGACGATGCGGCCTTCATCGCGGCGGCGCTGGGCGATATTGCCCGTGCGCGTGGCATGACCCAGCTGGCGCGCGACACAGGTTTGGGCCGCGAGAGCCTCTACAAGGCGCTGTCCGGTGAAGGCAATCCCAGCTTCGACACCATCCTCAAGGTCATGTCGGCGCTGGGCATCAAGCTGCATGCCGAAGTGGCGCACAACTGATGACCCGTGTTTCCAAGTCTTTCCCCTCCACCGCTCGGGCTGAGCCTGTCGAAGCCCTTGCTCGGATAAAGCAAACCGGCCGCCCGCTCACCGGTCAGCCCACAGGCGAGGTGCGCATCATCGGCGGCCTGTGGAAGCGCAGCAAGCTGCCGGTGGCCGACAAGCCCGGTCTGCGCCCCACGCCCGACCGTGTGCGTGAAACCCTCTTCAACTGGCTGGGCCAGGACCTCACGGGTTGGCGCTGTGTGGACGTCTTTGCCGGCACCGGCGCACTGGGCTTCGAGGCTGCCTCGCGCGGCGCGAAAGAGGTGACCCTGGTGGAGCAGGACACGGCCCTCGTGTTGCAACTCAGGAAGATCAAGGAGCAGTTGCAGGCGCAGATGGTGCTGGTGCAGCGCGGTGACGGCATAGGCGCGCTCAAGCAATGGCCCGCAGACAGTGCCGATCTGGTGTTTCTGGACCCGCCTTTTGATGCCGGCCTGTTCGAAGCGGCTTTGCGGGCTGCAGCGCGTGCGGTGGCTGAGCAGGGCCATGTGTATCTGGAAGCTCCCACGGCCTGGCGCGAAGAACAACTGGCGCCGCTGGGTTTCACGCTCTACCGCCACCTCAAGGCGGGTGCCGTGCATGCGCATCTCTTGCGTCGGCTTTGACGGCGCTGTTATGGCCAGACATAAAACAGGAGACGCACGCAAGTCCTTGTTTCAAGAGTTTTTTGCGCCATGCCAGCACCCCGTTCATGGGCGGGCGGCCTTGTTCATAGGGCAGGTTTGCGGGGTTTCGTGGTTTTGTTCATGGTTCCTTCGGTGATGCAAAACGTCGGAAAACCGATATATTTCAGGCACTTAAATTAAAAAACGGGAGAGACCATGAGCTTTGTTATGCCGACAGATTTGCGGCTTATATCAAGTTTGCGGGTGGCGACCCCGGCCTGCTGCGTGTCGCCTGGGCCGAGGCGCCCGTGACACAGCGGTCCAAAGGGTGCTGGCGCAGGCCGGCGGTGTGCTCGCAGTCATTGCACGCGGCGCAAAAGCTCACCATAATCATTGCGTACACGGGGGAGAAAAGATGAATCCCCTATCGCAGCTGCATCCTCAGGCGGTTCAGTCCAACGGGGTTTATCTGCCGCAGGAGGTGCTCTTGGTTTCTATCAGCTCGGCCTCGCGGCAGATAAACGCTGTTCGTTAGACCGACAGTGCCAATGCCGGCTGAATCGTCGACGCCCCGTCTGCTGATCTTCGAGGGCATCATGGGCTCGGGGAAGTCGACGGCGACTCGGAGGTTTGGTGAGCTCCTCGCTGCGTCAGGGGCTCCCGTAGCAGCGTTCACCGAGGCTGCAGACCCGCATCCGGTTCGGGCATCCGACGATCTCGCCGACTTCTTCCAGCCCTGGGCCGAAATCGACGGGCCCCTGCTTGCGAAGCGCGTGCGAGAGAAGTGGGCACGATACGTACAGCAACGCCTGAACGATCGCGTGTTTACTGTTATGGACGGGCAGCTCTTTCACGGCGACCTGACCAATCTTTTCATGATGGAAGCAGCACCGAGTGAGCTTTCCGAGCACACCGACGCACTGATGCGCGTGCTCGCCTCACTGAATCCGATGGTGGTTTACTTCCGTCCGGCCGATCTGCAGGAGGCAATACGCGAAGTGTTCGAAACTCGGGGGCCCGATTGGCAAACGTATCAGCTCCGTTGGAAACTGCGTTCGCCATACGCGACGAATCGTCAATTGACCGGGCGTGAAGGTCTCGCCACCATGTACACGGTATATCGAGCCCTGACGGATTCCCTCTTTGACGACCTTGACTGTCCGAAGCTCGCCATCGACACTGGTGCCGGTGAGTGGCAGGACTACTACAAGCAAACCCGTGAGTTGCTGGAGAAGGTGCATGTGCGGGTCTAACAGGTCGTATATGGACTCCCCCTCAAGCGCAAGAAACTGACCGAGTAGGGACCGTGGGGTAAAGCGCCTGCAGTCGTATATCCGGCATCTGAGGTGGACTCTGTTGAGGCCCGTACCGCCCTTCGGCAAGCTCAGGACAGGCCATGGAATCTGCATCACCGCCAAGACTATCGATGCAAGCGGCGGCTGAACCGTCGTCCCTTAAGATGCCAGCCATGCCCACCCTCGCCGAACTCTCCGCCTTCCTCGCCAAGGAATTCCCCCAGACCCCCTGCACCATCGTCGCCGTCGGCAACCAGGGCGCGACCATACGCCACACCGTGGGCGAGGCCGAGTTGAGGCCCGGCGGAACGGTGTCGGGGCCGGTGATGATGGCCACGGCCGATGTGGCGCTGTACGTGGCCATCCTGGGCGAGATCGGCATCGTGCCGCTGGCGGTCACCACCAGCCTGAGCTTCAACTTCATGCGCAAGCCCGCGGGCGACCGCGACATCCTCGGGGTCTGCAAGCTGCTCAAGCTGGGCCGCACGCTGGCTGTGGGCGAGGTGACGCTCTACTCCGAAGGCTCGGACGAGCCCGTGGCCCATGCGGTGGGCACTTACGCGATTCCGCGCTGAGCATCTGTCTCCCGCCATGAAAACCCTGCTGCGCATCTTCGCCGTCACCGTGCTGGTGATGGCCGCACTGACCGGTGCTTTCATCGCCTGGTCCTGGGCGCCCGACCTTCCGCTGGCGCAGCTCAAGGCACGCTGGGCCACGCCGCCCTCGCAGTTCATCGAGGTCGAAGGCCTGCAGGTGCATCTGCGCGACGAGGGGCCGCGCAGCGATCCCGCGCCCATCGTGCTGGTGCACGGCACCTCGGCCAGCCTGCACACCTGGGAGGGCTGGGCGGCGGAGCTGCGCAAGACGCGCCGCGTGATCCGCTTCGACCTGCCGGGTTTCGGGCTGACCGGGCCCAACGCCACGAATGACTACAGCCGGGACGTCTACGTGCGTTTTGTCGGTGCGCTGATGGACAAGCTGGGTGTGCAGCGTTTCGTGATCGGCGGCAATTCCCTGGGCGGCGACGTCGCCTGGACCGTGGCCTACGCCTATCCGCAACGCGTGCAGCGGCTGATCCTGGTGGACGCGGCCGGCTACCCCCTGGAGTCCCTGTCGGTGCCACTGGGTTTCCGCATCGCCGGCACACCGGCCCTGCGCGGCATCATGGCCAACATCCTGCCGCCCGGGTTGATGGCGCAATCGATGCGCAATGTCTATGGCGATCCCGCGCGCGTCACGCCCGATCTGGTGGCGCTGTACACCGACATGGCACGGCGCGTGGGCAACCGCCAGGCGCTGGGCGCGGCGCTGCACCAGCGCCTGGCGCAGCGCGACACCGGGCGCGAGCAGGACATCAAGGCCCTCAGGCTGCCCACGCTGATCCTCTGGGGCGGGCAGGACCGTCTGATCCCGCCGGTTTATGCGCAGCGTTTTGCGGCGGACATCGCCGGATCGAAGCTGGTGATGTTCGAGCAACTAGGTCATGTGCCGCAGGAGGAAGACCCGGCCGCCACGGTGGCCGCGGTGCAGGCCTTTTTGCCATAAGTCAGGGCGTGGCTGGGTTTTCGAGGCACATTGGCTGGTGACCTTGATGTCGGCACTTGGGGTGTGCTGCTTGCCTGGGGCAAGAGACCTATCCCACGAAGGGGGATATCAACGCTGAAGACAGCTTGATCAAGTTTGCAGCATGAACACCCCGTTCATCTTCACGCTCCCCCAAACTTCCCGTTTCGTCACCACGGTCTGCTTGGTTCTCAATGCTGTTGTAATCCATGGTTGACACAATTGCTGGCGATAACCATAATTCACATATGCTCACGGTCATCGAAACCGAGGCATTCAGCGACTGGCTGGCGAGTATCAAGGATCGCCCGACGCGGATACGGTTGCAAATCCGTTTGCGCAAAGTCTCGCTGGGAAATCTGGGGGATGTGAAACCGGTGGGTCAGGGGGTGTTCGAGATGCGCGAGTTCTTCGGGCCCGGCTGGCGCATGTATTACGTGGAGCGCGCGGGGACGATCATCGTGATGCTGGGCGGAGGCGACAAGTCCAGTCAGACGCGTGACATCGAGCGGGCCCAGCGCATGGCCAAGGAGTTGTGATGAGCAAGACCAGGATCAAGACCCGGCCATTCGATATGGCCAACTATCTGCAGAGTGAAGAAGACATTGCCGAGTACCTCCGTCAGGTGCTGGAAGAAGGCGATGCGGCCTTGCTCGCCGCAGCATTGGGTGACGTGGCACGTGCCAGCAATATGGCGCAGCTGGCGCGTGACACGGGCTTGTCTCGCGAGGGGCTTTACAAGGCGTTGTCAGCGGATGGCAACCCCAGCATGGCCACCGTGATGAAGGTGATGAAAGCCATGGGGCTGAAGCTCAGCGTGGAGTCGATGGAAACTCACGCCTGAGACTTCGGCATCACAAACCCTGCGGGCAGATGCAAGTCCGCGCCGCAATCCCGGAGTTCACACTTCGAGGTTGTCAATCAACCGCGTGGTGCCGAGCCGTGCTGCGCCGAGCACGACCAGTGTGTCCGGATGCACAAGGTCGCCGGCCTGCGGGGGCTGCAGGTCGTGGCGGCGGCGCACGGTCAGGTAGTCGGGGTGCCAGCCGCGGTCGGCCAGGGTTTTCATGGCGTGCTGCTCGATGGCGGCGACGTTGCGCTCACCGTTCTGCAGCGCGACGATCATGCCCTTGAGCGTGCGCGAGAGCTGCACGGCCTCGGCGCGTTCAGCGGGGCTCAGGTAGCCGTTGCGCGAGGACAGGGCCAGGCCGTCGTCGGCGCGCAGGGTGGCGCCGGTGACGATCTCGATGGGCAGGGCCAGCTGGGCCACCATGCGGCGGATCACCATCTGCTGCTGGTAGTCCTTGGCGCCGAAGAGGGCCACACGCGGCTGCACGCAGTTGAAAAGCTTGAGCACCACGGTGCACACGCCGGTGAAGAAACCGGGGCGGAAGTGGCCCTCCAGGATGTCGGCGAGTTCCGTGGGGGGGGTCACCTTGTAGCCCTGGGGTTCGGGATAGAGATCCTGCTCGCCGGGCGTGAAGACCACATCGCAGCCGGCGGCCTCCAGCTTGGCGCAATCCGCTTCCAGCGTGCGCGGGTAGGTGCCGAAGTCCTCGTGCGGCAGGAACTGCAGGCGGTTGACGAAGATGCTGACCACCGTGACGTCGCCCAGGGTCTTGGCCTGCTTGACCAGGGCGATGTGGCCGTCATGCAGATTGCCCATGGTGGGCACGAAAGCCGGGCGCTGGTAGTTGGCGAGGTGCGCGCGCAGTTCGGTGATGGTGCGGATGACTTTCATCGGCGCGTCTTCACCAGGCGTGCTGGGCGTTCACGGGGAAGGTGCCTTCCTTCACGGCCTTTACGTAGGCTTCCATGGCGCCGCGCACGCTGCCGGCGTCCGCCATGAAGTTGTGCACGAACTTGGCCATCTTGCCCAGGTTCATGCCCAGCATGTCGTGCAGCACCAGCACCTGGCCGGCGCAGTCCACGCCGGCGCCGATACCGATGGTGGCGCAGTGCGGCATGGCCTGGGTGATGTCGGCCGACAAGGCCGCGGGCACCATCTCCAGCACCAGCAGGGTGGCGCCGGCATCCTGCAGTTCGAGTGCGTGGCGCTTGAGCGTGGCAGCGGCTTCGTCGCCGCGGCCCTGCACACGGTAACCGCCGAGTGCGTGCACGGTCTGCGGCGTCAGGCCCAGGTGGGCGCAGACGGGGATGCCGCGGTCCACGAGGAAACGCACGATCTCGGCCGTCCAGCCGCCGCCTTCGATCTTGACCATGTGGGCGCCGGCCTGCATCAGCACGGCGGCGTTGCGGAAGGCCTGCTCCTTGGACTCATGGAAGGTGCCATAGGGCATGTCGCCGATGATCCAGGCCGTGCCCTGCACGCGGCGCACGCCGCGCGTGACGCTCTCCACGTGGTAGCGCATGGTCTCCAGCGTCACACCCACGGTGCTGCTCAAACCCTGGCAGACCATGCCCAGCGAGTCGCCGATCAGGATGCACTCCACGCCGGCCGCGTCGGCCGTGGCCGCGAAGGTGGCGTCGTAGGCGGTGAGCATGGTGATCTTCTCGCCGCGCGCGTGCAGTTCCTGCAGGCGGGGCAGGCTGATGGGCTTGCGTGTGGCCGGCGCCGAGGCCGGGGGCAGGGTGCCGTAGGGCGAGGCGCCGCTTTGCTGTGTCACGGATGTCTCCTTGGTGTGCGGATAACGACGCCTGCGGCGTCATGACCTCGTTGCTGCGCAACATCGATGACGGCGCTGCGCGCCATGACTTCAGTCATTTCGTCATCGATGCCGCGCAGCGGCGAGGTCATTCTGTCATCCCTCAGGTCTTGCCGGGCGGCTGGTGGGCCGGGCTCAGCCCCAGGCGCTTCATCAGCTGCATGTCGGCTTCGGTGTCGGGGTTGCCGGTGACCAGCAGCTTGTCGCCGTAGAAGATGGAGTTGGCGCCGGCCAGGAAGCACAGGGCCTGGATGGCCTCACCCATCTGCTGGCGGCCGGCCGAGAGGCGCACGCGCGCCTTGGGCATGGTGATGCGGGCCACGGCGATGGTGCGCACGAACTCGAAGGGGTCCAGCGGCGCCTGGTCGGCCAGGGGCGTGCCTTCCACGCGCACCAGGTTGTTGATGGGCACGGACTCGGGGTAGGGGCTCAGGTTGGCCAGCTCGGCGATCAGGCCGGCGCGCTGGCGGTGGGTTTCGCCCATGCCGACGATGCCACCGCTGCAGACCTTCACGCCGGCATTGCGCACGCGGGCCAGGGTGTCCAGGCGGTCCTGGTAGTCGCGCGTGGTGATGATGTCGCCGTAGAAATCGGGGGCGGTGTCGAGGTTGTGGTTGTAGAAGTCCAGGCCGGCGTCGCGCAGCTGCTCGGCGTGGCCCTCTTCGAGCATGCCCAGGGTGGCGCAGGTTTCCAGCCCCAGGTCTTTCACGCCGCGCACCAGTTCGGCCACCTTCTCGACGTCGCGGTCCTTGGGGGCGCGCCAGGCGGCGCCCATGCAGAAGCGCGTGGCGCCGGCATCCTTGGCACGCTGGGCGGCGAACAGCACTTCGTCGAGCTCCATGAGCTTGCTGGCCTTGACGCCGGTCTCGAAGGAAGCCGATTGCGGGCAGTAGCCGCAGTCTTCGGGGCAGCCGCCGGTCTTGACCGAGAGCAGGGTGGCGAACTCGACCTGGGTGGGGTCGAAATTTTCCCGGTGCACGGTCTGCGCGCGGAACAGCAGTTCGGGGAAGGGCAGCTGGAACAGGGCCTCGATGGCGTCCACGCTCCAGCGCTCGGCCTTCGGGGCTGCTGCGGGCGCTGCCGCCCTGGGGCGGTGCAGGGTGATGGTTTGTTCGGTGGCGGTTGTCATGTCGGCTTCCTTGGGTCAGGCGCTGTCGCCGCCGTGGTGATCGGCATGCACCTGCACATGCGATGCCTCCTGCACCGGGATGTGGCTGCGCTGTTCCTTGATGCGGTTCTGGTCGTCCACGAAGACCAGCTTGGGCTGGTAGCCCTTGCACTTCTCTTCCGGCACCTGGCCGAAGGCCGCGATGATGAGCAGGTCGCCCACGGCGGCGCGGCGCGCGGCCGAGCCGTTGACCGAGATGATGCCGGAGCCGCGCTCGCCGCGGATGGCGTAGGTGATGAAACGCTCGCCGTTGTTGATGTTCCAGATGTGAACCTGTTCGTTCTCCATCAGGTTGGCGGCTTCCAGCAGGTTCTCGTCGATGGCGCAGGAGCCCTCGTAATGCAGCTCGCAGTCGGTGACGGTGGCGCGGTGGATCTTGGATTTGAGCAGGGTGCGGTACATGGCGATCAGTGCGCGGGCGGCACCAGGAGGGTGGGTTGGGCAGTGGCGTTGGTCTGCGGGTAATCGCGGCTGAAATGCAGGCCGCGGCTTTCATGGCGTGATTGTGCGCTGCGCACGATCAGGTCCGCAACCTGCACGAGGTTGCGCAATTCCAGCAGATCGCGCGTGACGTGGAAGCTGGAATAGAACTCCTGGATTTCCGAGCGCAGCAGCTCGATGCGGTGCGCCGCCCGCTCCAGGCGCTTGTTGGTCCGGACGATGCCCACGTAGTCCCACATGAAGCGGCGCAGCTCGTCCCAGTTGTGCGAGATCACCACGGCCTCGTCGGCGTCGGTCACGCGGCTGTCGTCCCAGGCCGGCAGGGCCGGTACGGCAGCGGGTTTTTCCCGGGCGATGGACTGGGCCGCGGCGCGCGCGTAGACCATGCACTCGACCAGGGAGTTGCTGGCCAGACGGTTGGCGCCGTGCAGGCCGGTGTAGGCGGTCTCGCCCACGGCGTACAGGCCGGGCAGGTCGGTGCGGCCGTCCAGGTCGGTGACCACGCCGCCGCAGGTGTAGTGCGCGGCCGGCACCACGGGGATGGGCTGCGTGGCCATGTCGATGCCCAGCGCCAGGCAGCGCGCGTAGATGTTGGGGAAATGCTCCAGCAGGAAGTCCTTGGGCTGGTGCGAGATGTCCAGGTAGACACAGTCCAGTCCGTGCTTTTTCATCTCGAAGTCGATCGCCCGGGCCACCACGTCGCGTGGCGCCAGTTCCTCGCGTTCGTCGTGCGCGGGCATGAAGCGGGTGGCCCCCGCCGATGCCGGCAGCAGCAGCTTGCCGCCCTCGCCGCGCACCGCTTCGCTGATCAGGTAGGACTTGGCGTGCGGGTGGTAGAGGCAGGTGGGATGGAACTGGATGAATTCCATATTGCCCACGCGGCAGCCGGCGCGCCAGGCCGCGGCGATGCCGTCGCCCGTGGCGGTGTCGGGATTGGTGGTGTAGAGGTAGACCTTGCCGGCGCCGCCCGTGGCCAGGATGGTGTGCGGCGCGCTGAAGGTGTCCACCACGTCGGTGGCTTCGTTCAGTGCGTACAGGCCCAGGCAGCGCTGGCCGCCCAGCCCGAGCTTGGCGCTGGTGATCAGGTCCACCAGCATGTGGTGCTCGAACAGGGTGATGCTGGGCGTGGCCCGCACCCTCTTCATCAGCGTGTCCTGCACGGCCGCGCCGGTGGCGTCGGTCACATGCACGATGCGGCGTTCGCTGTGGCCGCCTTCGCGTGTGAGGTGCAGGTGGCCGTCTTCCTGCGAGAAGGGCACGCCCAGGTCCTGCAGCCAGCGGATGCTCTCGGGCGCCTGCTCCACGACAAAACGCGTGGCGTCCAGGTCGCACAGGCCGGCGCCGGCCACCAGGGTGTCCTGCACATGCGAGGCCAGCGTGTCGCCCTCGCCCATGACGGCGGCGATGCCGCCCTGGGCCCAGCGGCTGGAGCCGTCGTTGAGCGCGCGTTTGGTGATGACCGCCACGCGGTGCGTGGGCGCCAGGTGCAGGGCGGCGCTCAGGCCCGCCAGGCCGCTGCCCACGATGAGAACGTCAAAGGAATGGGATGCCGGCGACACGGGTGTTCAAAGGAGTAGGAGTGGGTCAGGCCGGTGTATAGGCCAGCCGCACGTAGATGGGGGCGAAGGCCTCGGCCTGGGTGATGTCGATCAGGGTTTCCTTGGCCAGCTCCAGCAGGGCGATGAAGGTCACCACCAGCACGGGCACACCCTTGGAGGCATCGAACAGGTGTTCGAACTCGACGAACTTCTGGCCCTGCAGCTGGCGCAGCACGATGCTCATGTGTTCTCGTACCGAGAGCTCTTCGCGCGAGATCTTGTGGTGCTGCACGAGCCTGGCGCGTTTGAGGATGTCGGCCCAGGCTTCCTGCAGGTCGACCATGTGCACGTCGGGAAAACGCGGCTGCAGCGATTGCTCGATATAGACCTGCGCCTTGAGGAAGTCGCGCCCGTACTGCGGCAGATTGCCCAGCTGGGCCGCGGCGATCTTGATCTGCTCGTACTCCAGCAGGCGGCGCACCAGCTCGGCGCGCGGGTCTTCGGCTTCCTCGCCCTCGGCCACCTTCTTGGGCGGCAGCAGCATGCGCGACTTGATCTCGATCAGCATGGCCGCCATCAGCAGGTACTCGGCCGCCAGCTCCAGGTTGCGGTCGCGGACCTGGTCCACATAGGTGAGGTACTGGCGCGTGACCGCGGCCATGGGGATGTCGAGGATGTTGAAGTTCTGCTTGCGGATCAGGTAGAGCAGCAGGTCCAGCGGGCCTTCGAAGGCTTCGAGGAAAACCTCCAGCGCGTCCGGCGGGATGTACAGGTCCTGCGGCATCGTGAACAGCGGCTCGCCATACAGGCGTGCCACGGCCACGTGGTCCACCACCTCGGGCATGACCGCGGCGTGCGGGGCCCCGGCGGCTTGCAGGCCGGCGCTGTCGTGGGGATCGCTCATCGAGTGCTTCGTCGCGGGCGCGGCCCGGCGATCACTTGGTGCCGCTGGTCTGGTAGACGTAGGGTGTCTGCGCCACGCGGGCGGACTGGTAGCCCTCCTGCGCCTGGCGGTCCACCGCCTTGTCCCAGAGCAGCTCGCGGCCCTGGCGCTGGCGGGCTTCCAGGTCGGGTTGGGTCGTCTTGAGCTGGTTGATGAACTGGGTGGCGTCGGACTGGTAGTCAGGGCGGCGGAAGAGATGCATGGGGCTAAACCTTGTCGACAGGAACCGGCCATTTTAGCCACTTGCCCCAGGGCGCCCTGTCGCCAGGGGCGGTGGGGTATTCAGGGAACTGAAGCCGGGGTGATGGCGGCGGCCAGCCCGGTGGCCAGGTCCGGGCAGATGTCCTGTGCCGGCAGCAGCTCCAGCAGGCCGCTGCGCCGGGCGATGTCCAGGGGCTGGTGCGCCAGGCCGCACAGGATCAGGCGCACGCCGCGGCGCTGGCAGCCGTGCGCCAGGTCCATCAGGGTGTCGGCGCCCGAGGAATCCACATAGATCAGGTTCTTCAGGTCCAGCACCAGGGCCTGGCCCGGCAGCTGGTGCTCCATGGTCTCGACCAGCTTGACGGCGCCGAAGAACAGGGCGCCGTAAAGCCGCCAGGCCTGCACCCGCCCGTCCTGGCCGGGGAGGCTGACGGCCTCGGCCCGCGTCAGGCTGGAGATGCGGTAGATGAAGGTCAGGCAGGCCGCGAGCAGCCCCACCTCCACCGCCACCGTCAGGTCCACGATCACGGTCAGGCCGAAGACCGCGAGCAGGGTCAGCCGATAGGGCAGGCGGTACTGGCGCAGTTGCAGGAAGGCGCGCCATTCACCCATGTTCCAGGCCACGTAGACCAGGATGCCGGCCAGCGCGGCCAGCGGGATGTGGCTGGCCAGGGGCGCGGCCAGCAGGACCACAAGCAGCAAAGTGAGCGCATGCACCATGCCGGCCACCGGGCTACAGGCCCCGCTCTTGGCGTTGGTGACGGTGCGCGCGATGGTGCCGGTGGCGGGCATGCCGCCGAAGAAGGGCGTGATGAAGTTGGCCACGCCCTGGGCCATGAGCTCCTGGTTGGGGTTGTGGCGGTCTTCGGTCAGGCCGTCGGCGATGCGCGCGCACAGCAGGGACTCGATGGCGCCCAGCAGGGCCAGGGTCAGGGCGGGCATGAGCAGGAACTGCACCGTGCTCCAGCTGAATTCGGGCCAGACGAAGGCCGGCAGGGCGGCCGGGATGCCGCCGAACTTGCTGCCGATGGTCTCCACTGGCAACTCCAGCGTCCAGCTGACCCCCGTGGCCAGTGCCAGGGCCACGATGCTGCCAGGCACCACGGTGAGCCTGCCCGTGAAAGGCAGCCCGGCCGGGCCCAGGCGCGGCATGACCTGCTGCCAGACCACCACCAGCCCCAGCGAGCCCAGGGCCAGGGCCAAGGCGGCCAGATTGGCGGTGTGCAGCGCGCCGCCCAGCGCCTGCAGCATGGCGAAGAAGCTGGCCGGCACGCTGGCCAGCGCCAGGCCCAGGAAGTCCTTGACCTGGGACAGCATGATGAGCACGGCGATGCCATTGGTGAAGCCGATCACCACGGCCACGGGGATGAAGCGGATCAGCGTGCCCAGGCGGAACAGGCCCATGAGGAAGAGCAGCACCCCCGACATGGCCGTGGCGATGATCAGGTTGGCCAGGCCGTAGCGCTCCAGGATGCCGTAGACGATGACGATGAAGGCGCCGGCCGGCCCGCCGATCTGCACGCGGCTGCCGCCCAGGGCGGAGATGATGAAGCCGGCGATGATGGCGGTGAACAGGCCGGCCTCGGGCTTGAGCCCGGAGGCGATGGCAAAGGCCATGGCCAGCGGCAGGGCCACCACGCCCACCGTGAGGCCGGCGCCCAGGTCGCGGGCGAAATGCGTGCGTGTGTAACCGGGCAGGGTGTCGAACAGCTTGGGGCGGAAGGCGGCCAGTGTTCGGGCGGATTCGGCTGCAGGCATGGCAGATCAGTGTACGCCCGGCCTGCCGGCTTCGGCGCTTTCTCGGCCGGGAGTGGCGGGCGGCGCCAGCCGACCGTGGCGCAGGTCGTACAGCAGCGGTCCCGAAACCAGCAGGCCCAGCAAAGCGGCCAGCGGCAGGGTGGTGAGGTAGCCCCAGAACTTGAAGCCCAGGGCGCCCAGCACGCCGCCCACGAAAAAGGCCGTCACCAGCGAGAGGTGAATGGACAGCTTGCGCCGGTTGGCCAGCACCTTGGTTGGGGCTGGGGACCGGTTGAAGTAGACCAGCTTGCCCAACTCGATACCGATGTCGGTGACCAGGCCCGTCACGTGGGTGGTGCGGATCTCGGCGTTGGAGACCTTGGTGATCACCGCGTTCTGCAGGCCCATGATGTAACAGAGCAGCAGCACGGTCAGCGGCGCGAACAGCTCGGCATGCCGGTTGATGGCCGCGCCGAAGAGGCCGAAGACCAGCAGCAGGCTGGTTTCCAGCAACAA
The DNA here is from genome assembly GCF_054780335.1 of Curvibacter fontanus. Classification (NCBI taxonomy): domain Bacteria; kingdom Pseudomonadati; phylum Pseudomonadota; class Betaproteobacteria; order Burkholderiales; family Comamonadaceae; genus Curvibacter; species Curvibacter fontanus. Next base: position 28,342 of record NZ_BAAGWN010000047.1, on the reverse strand, counting down.
GGGCCGGGCAAAGGCGCTGCGCAGCTGGCGGCGCAGGCCCCAGTTGACCATCAGGGCGGTGGTCATGGCCCCGCCCACAAAGGCGGCCATGGCCGCCAGGCTGGCCGCCACCAGGGCGAACTGGCCCAGCACCAGGTGGTCGGCCACCGATGACAGCAGGCCGGTCATGTGGGAGGTGTACTGGCCGATGGCCAGGAAGCCGCCGGCGTTGGTCGCGCCGGCGACGAAGCTCAGGCAGATCCCTAGCCGCAGGTTGGCGAGCGGGGAGCGGTGGACATCGGTCCACCAATGGGGGTGGAATGCAGGCCGGGGGCGGGGCATGTGTCCAGTTTAGCGGCAGCCTCGGGGGCCTCTTTTTCGCCTGGCGAGATGGAATGTGTTGTCCTATGACCCTTTTGGGGGATAGGCAGACCGGCTACGCCTGCCTATATTGGAGGGGCTGCTGTCACAGCCATCAGGTAAGGGGCACACCGGCAAGGAGTCGGTCGGTGTGCCCTGCAGGTTTTTTTGGGGTGACAAACCCCTGTTACTCCACTCATCAGGCTCCCGGTGAAGCATCTGGCGGATTTCGTGGGCATGACGGGCCATCGCTGGCTGACGTCATTGGCTGTGCTCGTCCTGCTGGCTGCGGCAGGGCTGACCGGCAGCCTGATGCTGCTGGCTCCACCCGGCCTCCCGACCGCGATGGCCATCGTCCTGGGCCTGGTCTTGATTCTGGGGCTGGTGCTGCTGGGCCGGGCGGTCGTGCGCCATGTGCTCGACGGCGAGTACGAGCGCCAGGCCCTGGAAATGAGCTACCAGTGTTTGCAGGAGGCCATCGAGGCCCTGCCTCTGGGTGTGGCGGTTTATGACCAGCACGACCGGCTGGTGCTCTACAACCGATCGGCGGCCGAAATGGCGCCTTACCGCTACGGTGGTGAACTCATCGGGCAGACCTTCGAAACCATCATCCGCCGCGCACTGGCGCACGGCGCCATCCCCGACGCCCTGGGCCGCGAAGAGGACTGGCTGCGCGAGCGCATGACCGGGCGCGGCAAGCTCAACCGGCCCCTGCTGCGCCCGCGTCCCGATGGGCGCTGGATGCACCTCTACGAAATCAGCACGTCTTCGGGTTGCCTGGTCATGGCGCGGCTGGATGTGACCGAGCTGGTGCAGAAGAGCATGGCGCTGGAACGCAGCAACCAGCAACTGGAGCGGCTGTCCGCCACCGACGGCCTGACCGGCCTGGCCAACCGCCGCCAGTTCGACCAGCATCTCTACACCGAGTGGCAGCGCAGCATGCGCAGCCGCCAGCCGATTTCCCTGCTGCTGCTCGACATCGACCACTTCAAGCGCTACAACGACCGTTATGGTCATCTGGCCGGTGACGCCTGCCTGCGTCAGGTGGCTTCCATCCTCTATGACTGCGCGCAACGCTCGGGCGAACTGGTGGCCCGTTACGGCGGCGAGGAGTTTGCGCTGCTGCTGCCGGCCGCTGACGGCGATGTGGCGATGACAGTGGCGCAGCGCTGCATGGACGAGATCGCCCAGGCCCGTATCCCGCACGAGGATTCACCTGTGGCCGAGTACCTGACCTGCAGCATCGGCATAGCCACCGTCGTCGCCACGCAGGACCTGGTGGCCGAGAGCCTGGTGCGCTGCGCTGATGAGGCGCTGTACCGGGTCAAGAGCAGCGGCAGAGCCCACTATATTGTGGCGCCCTGTCCAGCTTGATCTTCAGCGCACCCGCATGCCCGGCTGCGCGCCTGGCCAGGGGTTGAGCACATAGATGCCGGGTTCAGCCTTCTCGTCGGCGTGGCTGGCGGCGAGCACCATGCCTTCCGATACACCGAACTTCATCTTGCGCGGGGCCAGGTTGGCCACCATCACGGTGAGTTTGCCGACCAGCTCTTCGGGTTTGTAGGCGCTGGCGATGCCAGAGAAGACGTTCCGGGTCTTGCCTTCGCCCACGTCGAGCGTGAGGCGCAGCAGCTTGGTCGAGCCTTCCACCGCTTCGCATTTGACGATCTGGGCAATGCGCAGGTCGATCTTGGCGAAGTCGTCGATGCTGATCGCGGGGGCAATTTCTTCACCGCCCGGTGTGGTTCTTTCTGCCACAGGCTTTGGCTGCGCCGGTGGCTCAAAAAGTGCATCAAGCTGCTTGATGTCAACGCGCTGCATCAGATGCTGGTATGGTGCCAGCGCGGTTGGGAAGACACCCAAATCATCCCAAGTAAATGAATGATCTTGTTTAAATAGTTCTAAAGCAACTCTGGTTGTGAGGGATGGCAGTATTGGCGAGAGAAAAATACTTAAATGTCGAAAGGCTATAACAGCAACAGAACAAACTTCATGGAGGACCTGCTGAGTTAGTTCGGATGGTTCGACCTTCAATTTTTTAGCCAAATCCCATGGTTTATGGGAGTCAAAGTAAGCATTAATTTCATCTGCGTACTTTGTTATTAGTCTGACTGCAAGACCGTATTCTCTGTCTTCAAAATACTGTCGTATCGATCCAGCGTAAGTCATTCCACGCTCAAGCAATAGATTCCCTTCTCCTGCGTATGCGGAGAACGGAATTCGATTGTTTCCTTGAATCAAAAACATTTCAGTACCTTGACTGATTTTTCCGTCAAAAGACTCGGATAGAAACTTCGCCGCACGGCTGGCGATGTTGACGTACTTGCCAATCAAGTCCGAATTCACCCGCGCCATGAAGTCGTCGGCGTTGAAGTCGATGTCCTCGTTGCGCCCGCTGAGCTTGGCGGCCAGGTAATACCGCAGCCACTCGGGGTTCATGCCCAGCGAGAGGTATTTGAGCGGATCCAGGCCGGTGCCGCGGCTCTTGCTCATTTTCTCGCCGTTGTTCACGGTCAAAAAACCGTGAACAAAGACATTGTTGGGCGTCTTGCGGCCGCTGAAATGCAGCATCGCGGGCCAGAACAGGGTGTGGAAGGTGACGATGTCCTTGCCGATGAAGTGGTACTGCTCCAGATCGGGGTTGGCCATATAGGCATCAAAATTCTCGCCGCGCTTTTCCAGCAGGTTCTTGAGGGACGCCAGGTAGCCCACCGGCGCGTCCAGCCACACATAGAAGTACTTGCCCGGCGCATCGGGAATCTCGATGCCGAAGTAGGGCGCATCGCGCGAGATGTCCCAGTCGCCCAGGCCTTCGCTCTTGCTGCCGTCCGGGTTGCTGCGTACCGTGAACCATTCCTTGATCTTGTTCGCCACCTCGGGCTGCAGTTTGCCGTCTTGTGTCCAGTTCTCCAGAAACTCTACGCAGCGTGGGTCGGACAGTTTGAAGAAAAAGTGTTCGGAGTTTTTGAGTTCAGGCTTGGCGCCGGACAGGGCCGAGAACGGATTGATCAGGTCGGTGGGCGCGTAGACCGAGCCGCACACTTCGCAGTTGTCGCCGTACTGGTCCTTGGCGTGGCATTTGGGGCACTCGCCCTTGATGTAGCGGTCGGGCAGGAACATGTTCTTCGCGGGGTCGAAGAACTGTTCGATGGTGCGCACCTCGATCAGGCTGCCATCGGCACGGTCACGCAGGTCGCGGTAGATCTGGCGCGCCAGTTCGGTGTTCTCGGGCGAGTGGGTGCTGTGCCAGTTGTCAAAGCTGATATGAAAGCCATCCAGGTACTGTTTGCGGCCTGCGGCAATGTCGGCCACGAACTGCTCGGGCGTTTTTCCGGCCTTCTCGGCGGCGATCATGATGGGCGCGCCGTGCGTGTCGTCGGCCCCGACGAAGTTCACCTCGTGGCCCAGCATGCGCTGGAACCGCACCCAGATGTCGGCCTGGATGTACTCCATGATGTGGCCGATGTGGAAGTTGCCGTTGGCGTAGGGCAGGGCGGTGGTGACGAAGAGCTTGCGGGTCATGAAAAGGCTTTTTTCGCAGGGCAACCCGCAATTTTAGTCGGCCTGCGCCCCGGAGCGCAGATTCAGATGCGCAGCGGGTCGCGCCGGCGCTCTTCCCTCGGTTGTGCGGGCGCCAGGTCCCAGCCGAAGAAACGGCAGACCTCGTCTTCCTGGCGCAGGGTGTCGGCGTGGCCCATGGCCATGAGTTCGCGGGTGTAGGCGGCTTCGAACAGCAGGTAGCTGGCCAGCGCGCCGCCCTTGATGTCGGCCTTGCTGGACGAAACGCCCAGGCCACCCAGCAGGCTGCGCACCGCGTGCGGCAGGGCGCTGGCATGTTTGGCGGCGATCTGGTCGATGCGCTCGGAGGGCGAGATCACCAGCAGTTCCACCGGGCGCAGGGCGCTGGCCTGGCGGGCTTCGCGCGGGATCAGGTTGAGCGTCTGGTTGATGCGGCGGATGCGCTCGATGTCCACGGCCAGCGCGTCCAGGAAGATGCTGGACATGGCGTGGCCGGCGATCTGCGCCAGCGAGGGGTAGCTGGTCGGGGCGCTGCGCAGCAGGGTGTCGCGCGGCTCGCTCATGCGGCCGGCGCCCACCACCACGATGCGCTCGGCCCCCAGGTGGATGGCGGGCGCTACCGGCGCGGTCTGGCGCATGGAGCCGTCGCCGAAGTACTCGATGCCCTCGTTGATGGGCAGTGCCTTGGCCGGGAAGACGAAGGGAATGGCCGAGGAGGCCAGCAGGTGTTCGTGGGTGATGCGGTCGCGCACGGCCAGGCGTTGCGAGCGCACCCAGGGCTGCAACTGCTCGTTGCCCTGAAAGAAGGTGACGTGGCGTCCCGAGCTGTAGCTTGAAGCCGTGATGGCCAGTGCGTGCAGATGGCCCTGAGCGATCAGGGTCGGCAGGCGTTCGAGCGGCACCATCTCATGCAGCAACTCCTCGAGCGGCGAGTTGTCCAGCAGCGAGCGTGGCTTGATACGGCGCCAGCGCGCGATCAGCCAGCCCAGTGACAAGAGGCTCATCCAGCGCGCGCCGCTGCGCAGCACGCTGAGCAGGTCGGCCTCGTAGACCTGACCCGCCTCGATGTCCTGCCAGACCGAGACGATGCGCTGCACCGCGAGATCGAAGTCGTCGGCGCCGCAGGCCAGCGAGGCCGCGTTGATGGCGCCGGCCGAGGTGCCGGTGATGATGGTGAAGGGGCTGGAGGGTGGCGCCCCGGGCGCGCGGGAGCGGCGCAGTTCGGCCAGGGCCTGCAGCACACCCACCTGGTAGGCCGCGCGTGCGCCGCCGCCGGTCAGCAGCAGGCCGATGCGCGGCGGGCTCGTGTCGGCGGGGGCATCGTTGACCATGTGGCCATTATGCGGCGGGGTCCGCACCCGCGTCACCCGGGAACGGCGCGGAAAAGCCCGGTACTTATGCAATTTGCCCACACCTGCGGGGAAATCGCCGCCACGGCTAGACTATGCGCACTTCAGGAGTTATGAATGGCAGTGACAGAACAGGCCTTGATGGAGGCGCTCAAGGCAGTGGTGGACCCGAACACGGGCAAGGATTTCGTGAGTACCAAGTCCGTCAAAAGCTTGGTCATCCAGGATGGCGACGTGTCTTTCGACGTCGAGCTCGGCTACCCGGCCAAGAGCCAGATCCCCGGTTTTCGCAAGGCGCTGATCGCCGCCGCCAAGGGCGCGGCCGGTGTCAACAACGTTTCGATCAACATCACCACCAGGATCGTCGCGCACGCCGTGCAGCGCGGCGTGGCCCTGCTGCCCAAGGTGAAGAACATCGTGGCCGTGGCCTCGGGCAAGGGCGGCGTGGGCAAGAGCACCACGGCCGTGAACCTGGCCCTGGCCCTGGCGGCCGAGGGCGCCAGTGTCGGCATCCTGGACGCCGACATCTACGGCCCCAGCCAGCCCATGATGATGGGCATCGACGGCCGCCCCGAGAGCGACGACGGCAAGACCATGGAGCCGCTGGAGAACTACGGCGTGCAGGTCATGTCCATCGGCTTCCTGGTGGCCCAGGACGAGGCCATGATCTGGCGCGGCCCCATGGCCACGCAGGCGCTGGAGCAGCTGCTGCGTCAGACCAACTGGAAGGACCTGGACTACCTGATCGTCGACATGCCCCCGGGTACCGGCGACATCCAGCTCACGCTGTCCCAGCGTGTTCCCATGACGGGCGCGGTGATCGTGACCACCCCGCAGGACATCGCCCTGCTGGACGCCAAGAAGGGCATCAAGATGTTCGAGAAGGTGGGCGTGCCCATCCTGGGCATCGTGGAAAACATGGCGGTGCATGTGTGCGGCAACTGCGGCCACATCGAGCACATCTTCGGCGCCGACGGCGGCAAGAAGATGGCGGCCGAGTACGGCATGGATTACCTCGGCGCGTTGCCGCTGAACATGCAGATCCGCGTGCAGGCCGACAACGGCAAACCCACCGTGGTGGCCGATCCCGACGGCGAAGTGGCCGGCATCTACAGGGCCGTGGCGCGCCAGGTGGCCGTGTCCATCGCCGCCAAGAACAAGGACTTCTCCGGCAAATTCCCGAGCATCAAGATCTCGAAGGAAACCTGATGAACCTGCTCGTCTCCATGCGCTACCTGGTAGCTCTGGACGAGCACAAGCACTTCGCGCGCGCGGCCCAGGCCTGCTTCGTCACCCAGCCCGCGCTTTCCAACGCCCTGCGCGCACTGGAAGAAGAGTTCGGCTCCTCCATCGTCAAGCGTGGGCGCACCTTCGTGGGTTTCACACCCGAGGGGGAGCGCCTGCTGGAGAGCGCGCGCCTCATGCTGCGCGAGGAACAGCTGCTCAGGCAGGACTTGAGCAGCGTGGGCGGCCAGCCGCAGGGGCGCCTGGGCATCGGCGTCGTGCCCTCGGCCGAGCCGGTGGCCGCGCGTTTTGCCGCCATGCTGCAGGGGCGCCACCCGGGCATCACGCCCGTGGTGCGTTCCATGAGTTCGCAGGAAATCGAGGCCGGGCTGGAGGAGCTCACGCTGGACATGGGCCTGGGTTTCATCGAGCGGGTGCGTCCGGGTGCCGGCGGGCTGCAGTCCCTGCCGCAGTACACCGAACACTACTTCCTGGTGCGCAAGGCCGCTGTGCCGCCGGATCCGCAGGGGCCGGGCATGCGCTTCGGGCCGCCCATGCCCTGGTTGGAGGCGGCCACGCTGCCTTTGTGCCTGATGACCTCGGAGATGTACAACCGCCACATCGTGGACGGCGCCTTCATCGAGGCGGGCGTCAAGGTGCAGCCCGTGCTGGAAACCAATTCCCTGCTGACCCTGGCGCTCAGCGCCGTGGGCGGTGCGGTCTGCTGTGTCATGCCCGGCGCCCTGGTCGGCGCCGTGCGGGCCTACCGCGAGCTCGAAGCCCGGCCTTTGAACAGTCCCGAAGTGCGCACTCCCATCGGTTTCATGGTGCAAACGGCCGAGCGCCATTCCCGCCCCCTGGAGGCCGCCCTGACCCTGGCACAGGACGCGGCCTGGCTGCGCCACGCAGCTGCCCACAGCGGTTTGTTGCACGCCTGAGCCTCCGGCCGGGGCCGGCATCCGGTCCAGTTCAATAAGAATTAATGCTATTTATCGCAGGGCATCATTTATTTTTTGAATGGTGACATGTCGCGATCCAATTTGACCGGGGCAGGCCCCGGGCCGACACTGCGCGCATAGTTATGAACCGAGGGACAACCCCATGAACCATCCCGGCCGCAAAGGCGAAATCCAGGCCGTGGTCGTCGCCACCGTCGACGACCTGCGGGAGCGCATCCGCCGCAAGAGCAAGCTCAAGGGCCGCCAGGCCGACGACAGGTCGCTGGCCGAAGTCGTGACCCTGATCGGCGCCAGGCCGGTCAACGGCCACCGCCGCGATCTGCTGATCGAGCATCTGCACAAGCTCAACGACGCCTACCGCTGTCTGCACGACCGGCACCTGGTGGCGCTGGCCAGGGAAATGAACATTCCCATGGCCGAGGTCTATGAAGTGGCCACCTTCTATCACCACTTCGAAGTGGTCAAGGGCGAGGACAAGGCCCCCGGCCTGACCGTGCGCGTCTGCGACGGCCTGAGCTGCGAGATGCATGGCGCCCAGAGCCTCATGAGCAAGCTGCAGACCACCCTGGGCGGTGATGTGCGCGTGCTCCATGCGCCCTGCGTGGGCCGCTGCGAGCAGGCCCCGGTGGCCGTGGTGCACCAGAACCCGGTGCTGCGCGCCACGCCCGAGTCCGTGGCCAAGGCCGTGAAGTCCGGCACCAGTACCCAGCCCAAGTCCTCCGGCAAGGCCGCCTTCGATCCGGCGGCCCTGGCGCTCAAATCCATTTCCCCCGCACCGAGCCAGCAGCAGGTTTCGCCTGACTACGTCGGCTACGAAGCCTACAAGGCCAAGGGTGGCTACAAGCTGGCGGCCGACCTGCTCAGTGGCCGGCAGGAAGTGGAAACCGTCATCAAGGCCATGGAGGACTCGGGCCTGCGCGGCCTGGGCGGCGCCGGTTTTCCGGCCGGCCGCAAGTGGCGCATCGTGCGCGACCAGCCCGCGCCCAAGCTGATGGCCGTGAACATCGACGAGGGCGAACCCGGCACCTTCAAGGACCGCACCTATCTGGAGCGTGATCCGCACCGTTTCCTGGAAGGCCTGCTGGTGGCCGCCTACGCCGTGGGCGTGGGCGCCTGTTATATCTACCTGCGCGACGAATACCACGGCGCCCGCGCCCTGCTGGAGGCCGAACTGGCCGCCCTGCAGGCCAACCCGCCCTGCCCGCTGCCGCTGATCGAGCTGCGCCGCGGCGCCGGCGCCTACATCTGCGGCGAAGAGTCCGCGATGATCGAGAGCATCGAAGGCAAGCGTGGCGAACCCCGCATGCGTCCGCCCTACATCGCCCAGGTCGGCCTCTTCGGCCGGCCCACGCTGGAGCACAACTTCGAGACGCTCTACTGGGTGCGCGACATCGTGCAGAAGGGCCCGCAGTGGTTCAGCAGCTTCGGCGCCAACGGCCGCAAGGGCCTGCGTTCCTTCAGCGTCAGCGGCCGGGTCAAGCACCCGGGCGTCAAGCTGGCGCCGGCCGGCATCACCATCCGCGAGCTGGTGGACCAGTATTGCGGCGGCATGCTCGACGGGCATGAGCTCTACGCCTACCTGCCGGGTGGCGCCTCGGGCGGCATCCTGCCGGCCAGCATGGGCGACATCCCGCTGGACTTCGACACCCTGCAGCCCTACGGCTGTTTCATCGGCTCGGCCGCCGTCATCGTGCTGAGCCAGAAGGACACGGCGCGTGAAGCCGCCGTGAACATGATGCGTTTCTTCGCCGACGAGAGCTGCGGCCAGTGCACACCCTGCCGCGTGGGCACGGTCAAGGCGGTCAAGCTCATGGAAGCCACGACCTGGGACAAGGAGACGCTGGAAGACCTGTGCCAGGTCATGGCCGACGCCTCCATCTGCGGCCTGGGTCAGGCCGCACCCAACCCCATCCGCTCTGTCCAGAAATACTTCCCGCAAGAACTGGGAGCCCAAGCATGAACGCACCCGCCAAACTCAACGAACTCGCCCCCCAGGTCGTCGAGTTCACGCTCGACGGCAAAAAGGCCCAGGCCTATGGCGGCGAAACCATCCTGACCGTGGCCAAGCGCATGGGCATGGAGATCCCGCACCTTTGCTACAAGGAGGGCATGCGAGCAGACGGCAACTGCCGCGCCTGCGTGGTCGAAGTCAAGGGCGAGCGCACGCTGGCCCCCAGCTGCTGCCGCAGCGCCACCGCCGGCATGGAGGTGCAGAGCCAGAGCGAACGCGCCGTCAAGAGCCAGAAAATGGTGCTCGAAATGCTGCTGTCCGACATGCCGGATGTCGGCTACAAGTGGAATGACGACAGCCACCCTCACCCTAACCCTCTCCCAGGGGGAGAGGGGACAAGTCCCGGTGTTGGGCCGTCTTCACTCCCTCTCCCTCCGGGAGAGGGTGGGGGTGAGGGTGTAGGTCAGCACGGTGAACTCTCGATGTGGGCCAAGAAGACGAACGTCAGCGTGCGCCCCGCACTCAAGGCCCTGCGCCGCGAGCAGCCTGTGGCCGACATTTCGCACCCGGCCATGGCCGTCAACCTCGACGCCTGTATCCAGTGCAACCGTTGCGTGCGCGCCTGCCGCGAAGAACAGGTCAACGACGTGATCGGCTACGCCATGCGCGGCAGCCACAGCGAGATCGTGTTCGACCTGGGCGACGCCATGGGCGACAGCACCTGCGTGGCCTGCGGCGAATGCGTTCAGGCCTGCCCCACGGGCGCCCTCATGCCCAAGACACGCGTCGGTTCGCAGCAGGTCGACAAGAAGGTCGACTCGGTCTGTCCCTTCTGCGGCGTCGGTTGCCTGCTGACCTACAACGTCAAGGACAACAAGATCATCAGCGTGGACGGGCGCGACGGCCCGGCCAACCACAGCCGCCTGTGCGTCAAGGGCCGTTTCGGTTTCGACTACGCGCACAACCCGCAGCGCCTGACCCAACCCCTGATCCGCAAGGCCGGCGTGCCCAAGGACCCGGAAGCCATCGACGAGCTGAACCGCCAGATGAGCGAGGATCCCTCGGTCATCTTGAGCATGTTCCGCGAAGCCACCTGGGACGAGGCGCTGGACCTGGCCGGTGGCGGCCTCAAGGGCCTGCGCGACAAATACGGCCTCAAGGCCCTGGCCGGTTTCGGCTCGGCCAAGGGCAGCAACGAAGAGGCCTACCTTTTCCAGAAGCTGGTGCGCACGGGTTTCGGCAGCAACAACGTGGACCATTGCACGCGCCTGTGCCATGCCTCCAGCGTGGCGGCCCTGCTCGAGGGCGTGGGCTCCGGTGCCGTGTCCAACCAGGTCAATGACGTGGAGAACTCGGGCCTGATCATGCTGATCGGCTCCAACCCCACGGCCAACCACCCGGTGGCGGCCACCTGGTTCAAGAACGCTGCCAAGAACGGTACCAAGATCGTGCTGGCCGACCCGCGCATCACGGACATCGGAAAACACGCCTGGCGCACCCTGCAGTTCAAGCCCGACACCGACGTGGCCATGCTCAACGCCATGATCTACACGGTGATCGAGGAAGGCCTGGTCGACAAGGAGTTCCTCAAGAAGCGCGCGAACAACTTCGAAGCCCTCAAGGCCAACGTCAAGGGCTACAGCCCCGAGGCCATGGAGCCCATCTGCGGCATTCCCGCGCAGCAGCTGCGCGAAGTGGCGCGCGAGTTCGCCACCTCCAAGGCCTCCATGATCCTGTGGGGCATGGGCGTGAGCCAGCACGTGCACGGCACCGACAACGCGCGTTGCCTGATCGCCCTGTGTGCGGTGACCGGCCAGATCGGCAAGCCCGGTTCCGGCCTGCACCCGCTGCGCGGCCAGAACAATGTGCAGGGCGCCAGCGATGCCGGCCTGATCCCCATGATGTTCCCGAACTACCAGCGCGTGGACAACCATGACGCGCACCAGTGGTTCGAGAAGTTCTGGAACACCAAGCTCGACAACCGCCCCGGTTACACCGTGGTGGAGATCATGCACAAGGCCCTGGTGGACGACAGCGATCCGCACAAGATCCACGGCATGTACGTCGAGGGTGAGAACCCCGCCATGAGCGACCCGGACCTGAACCACGCCCGCCACGCGCTGGCCGAGCTCAAGCATCTGGTGGTGCAGGACATCTTCATGACCGAGACCGCCTGGCTGGCCGACGTGATCCTGCCCGCCACCGCCTGGCCAGAGAAGACCGGCACCGTCAGCAACACCGACCGCATGGTGCAGATGGGCAAGCAGGCCGTCACGCCGCCCGGCGAGGCCAAGCCCGACCTCTGGATCATCCAGCAGATCGCCAAGCGCATGGGCCAGAACTGGAACTACCCTGGCGAGCACGCCGGCGTGGCTGCGGTCTACGAGGAGATGCGCCAGGCCATGCACGCCGTCATCTCGGGCATCACCTGGGAGCGCCTGGAGAGGGAATCCAGCGTGACCTATCCCTGCCTGAGCGCCGACGACCCGGGCCAGCCCACCGTCTTCATCGACAGGTTCGACACCAAGGACGGCAAGGTCAGGCTGGTGCCGGCCGACATCATCCCGGCCAACGAACGCCCCGATGCCGAGTTCCCCTTCGTGCTCATCACGGGCCGCCAGCTCGAACACTGGCACACCGGCAGCATGACGCGCCGTTCGGGTGTGCTCGACGCCATCGAGCCCATCGCCACCGCTTCCATGTGCGGTGACGACATGAACGAACTGGGCCTGAAACCCGGCGACGTGGTGACCGTGGCCTCGCGCCGTGGCCAGGTGGCCATCCACCTGCGCCGCGACGACGGCACGCCGCGCGGCGCGGTCTTCATCCCCTTCGCCTACTACGAGGCGGCGGCCAACCTGATCACCAACGCCGCGCTGGACCCGGTCGGCAAGATCCCGGAGTTCAAGTACTGCGCGGTGGCCATCCGCCGCGGCGGCACGCCGGCCAAGACGCAGGGCTTCGGCGCGGCGGAGGCCATGCTGGGCTGACCACTGCCAACGGGACAAGACAAGGGCCTTGCGGCATGCTGCAAGGCCCTTTTTTATTCGGTGCGCAAGGGTGGCCGTGCGACAAATTGTCGCAACGGCCTCTTAGGCAGGGTCTTTCCTATCCGCTACAGTGGCGGCTGTATGAATAGCAATCAGCCTACCCTGCAGGTCGCCGTCATCATGCGCAAGGTGCGCATCGATGGGCCCATGAGCCGCTGGCAGACCTGGCGCTGGGAGCTCGCCGATGTGGTGGCGCACGAACCGGCCTTCGGTGATCAAGCGCGCCTGCTGCGCAAGGACGAGAACGGCGAACATTGGTTGCACCCGAACTTCACGGTGGAGTTGTTCCGCGACGATGCCGAGGGCTATTACCTCAACGCCACCACGCCGGCGCCCTGCTGGTTCGTGCTCTGGCGCATGGAGGAGGAAGCCAGCGTGGCGGACGAGCCCATTCCCCGCCCGGCGGCCGTTTCGGTGAGTTACCACGACGCCGGCCGCTGGCTCGACGCGCAGGAAACCGTGGAGCAGGTGCCCGCACCGCCCGAGGTCGTGGCCTGGTTCCAGGCCTATGCCGATGAACACCGTGTGATCGAGCCCAAGCGCCGCAAGCGGCCTGACAGCTTCAAGCCGCTGACGGACCGTTTCGGCAACCCGGCCTCGGTGAGCACGGAGAAGAAATTCGGCGGGGGTGAACATGGCTGACGGCTTCCTGGGCCGCTGGGCGCAGCGCAAGCAGGCGGTGCGCGAGGGCAAGCCTATTGAAGAGCCGGCGACGGTTGCCGTTCGCCCTGAGCCCGTCGAAGGGCTTGTGCCTCAGTCTGAGCGAGGGCTTCGACAAGCTCAGCCCGAACGGACTGAGATCGTATCGCCCTCTATGCAGTCGGAAGCACCACTACCGCCACCCACGCTGCAGGATACGCAGTCCTTGACGCCGCAGTCCGACTTCAAACGTTTTGTCGCCGCCGACGTGGACCCCGAGGTCAAGAACGCGGCCATGAAGAAGCTCTTCACCGATCCGCACTTCAATGTGATGGACCGTCTGGACATCTACATCGACGACTACTCCCTCCCCGACCCGCTGCCGCAGTCCATGCTGCGCCAGATGGCCAGCGCGAAATTCCTGAACCTGTTTGAGGATGAGGAAGAAAAAGACAAAAAGGCCGGGGCAGGGCTGACCCCTAGCCCGGCACCTGCCGTGCAAACCGATAATCCGGCCGTGCTGAAGGCGATTTCCGAACCGCCACCCACCGCTGCCAACCTGAACGATCAAGACCATGCCGACCCTGATTTGCGACTGCAACAAGACCATGCCGCTGGACCCCAAAGGTCTGGGGGCGGTGCTTGACGAAACGCTGACGCAGCACAGCACCCTGTGCCGGCGCGAGGCCGGCGCCTTCCAGCAGGCGCTGGGGCAGGGTGATGACGTGGTGGTGGCCTGCACGCAGGAGGCCCGCCTCTTCAGCGAGATTGCCGAGCAGACAGCGGGCGCGCAGGCGGTGCCCATCCGCTTCGTCAATATCCGCGAGACCGGAGGCTGGAGCAAGGACGCGGCCAAGGCGGGCCCGAAGATGGCCGCGCTGCTGGCCGCCGCGCGCCTGCCCGATCCCGAGCCCGTGCCCACCGTGACCTACAAGAGTGCCGGGCGCCTGCTCGTCATCGGTCCGCTGGACGCGGCCGAGCGCGCCGCCGATCTGCTGGCCGACACCCTGGACGTGAGCCTCTTCAGCACGGGCGCGGGTACGGACGGTGGCATGCAGGAGCGCCGTTATCCTGTGATGACCGGCAGGATCGAGGCCTTGAGCGGCTGGCTGGGCGCCTTCGAGCTCAAGTGGCAGCGCACCAATCCCATCGACCTGGACCTGTGCACGCGCTGCAATGCCTGCATCGACGCCTGCCCCGAAAGCGCCATCGGCTTCGACTATCAAATTGACAGCAATTTGTGCAAATCGCACCGCGCCTGCGTCAAGGCCTGCGGCGTGGCCGGGGCGATCGACTTCACGCGCGAGCCGCAGCCCGACAGCGAGACCTACGATCTGGTGCTGGATTTGCGTGCCACACCGGCTTTCACGCAGCATGCCAAACCCCAGGGTTATTTCTCCGTTCGGGCTGAGTCTGTCGAAGCCCCGCAGAGCCCTTCGACAGGCTCAGGGCGAACGGATCTGATGAGCGCCATCATTCAGCTGCGGGGCCTGGTCGGCGAGTTCGAAAAACCCAAGTTCTTTGTCTACAAGCAGAAGCTTTGCGCGCACAGCCGCAATGAGAAGACGGGCTGCAATGCCTGTATCGAGGTCTGCTCGGCCTCGGCCATCGCTTCTGACTACAAGCACCAGCAGATCAAGGTCAATCCCAGTCTCTGCGTGGGCTGCGGCGCCTGCACCACGGTCTGCCCCAGCGGCGCATTGACTTTCGCCTACCCGCGGGCCGGCGAGCAGGGCGTGAAGTTCAAGACCCTGGTCTCCACCTACCTGCGCGCCGGCGGCAAGCAGCCCGCGCTGCTGCTGCACAGCCAGCAGGCCGGCGCCCGGTTGATCGGCGATCTGGGTCGCGCTGCGCGTGTGGACCGGGATGTGCTGGGCGTGCCGGCCCGTGTGCTGCCGGTGGCGGTCTGGCACACGGCTTCGCTGGGTCTGGACGTCTGGCTATCGGCCGTGGCCTATGGCGCGGCCAATGTCTGGGTGCTGATGACGGGCGAGGAAGCGCCGCAGTACCGGGAAGCGGTGCGCGCGCAGATGGATGTGGCGCAGGCCATCCTGAACGGGCTGGGGTACACGGGCCAGCACTTCCGCATCCTGAGCGCGCGCGATGCGCGTGACCTGTCCGAGCTGGACGCCGACCTGCAGGCCCCCGCCGCGCAAGGCGTGGCCAAGCCCGCCGGTTTTGCCGTGCAGGCCGACAAGCGCGCCACGCTGGAACTGGCGCTGGACCATCTGCTGACCCACGCGCCCCTGGCCGAGCCCAAACCGGAAGTGATCGCCTTGCCCGCCCAGGGCTCGCCCCTGGGCGCGCTGGCCATCAACAAAGACAGCTGCACCCTGTGCCTGAGCTGCGTGAACGCCTGCCCGGCCAGCGCGCTGCAGGACAACCCGAACGCGCCGCAGCTGAAATTCATCGAGAAAAACTGCGTGCAGTGCGGCCTGTGCGTGAAGACCTGCCCGGAGCAGGCCTTGTCCCTGATCCCCCAGCTGCGCCTGACCCCGCAGCGCAAGGAGGCCGTGGTGCTCAACGAGATGCAGCCCTATGCCTGCGTGCGCTGCGGCAAACCCTTCGGCACGCTCAAGGCCATCGAGGGCATGCTGGGCAAGCTGGCAGGACACGCCATGTTCCAGGGCGAGGCCCTGGAACGCCTGAAGATGTGCGGCGACTGCCGCGTGATCGACATCTACAGCAACCCGAACGAATCCAAAATCACCGACCTCTGAGCCGCCCATGAGCCATCCACCCGAATCCAACGACGTCCTGCTGGCCCAGGGCGGCACGCTCGACGAGGAAACCGCCCGCGCCGAGGTCTATGGCCTGCTGGCCGCGCTCTACTACGCCCCCCCGGGCGCCGAACTGCTGGAGCAGCTGCGCGTGGCCGCCACCGAGGCGCCGGCCGAAGGCGGTTTCCTGGAGGAGCCCTGGCGCGGTCTGGTGAGCGCGGCGCGTGATCTGGACCTGCAGACCGTCACGACGGAATACAACACGCTCTTCGGCGGCGTCGGCAAACCCGAGATCTACCTCTTCGGCTCGCACTACCTCAGCGGTTTTCTCAACGAGAAACCCCTGGCCAAGCTGCGCGATGACCTGGCCGCGCTGGGCCTGGCGCGCGACGAGACCATGCCCGAGACGGAGGACCACATCGCCTACCTCTGCGAGGTCATGCGTTACCTGATTGCCGGTGACGACGTGGCCGTGGCCAACCTGACGAAACAGCGCGAGTTTTTCGCTGCGCATCTGCAACCCTGGGTCAACCCCATGTGCGATGCGATCGAGGGCAACCCCTCGGCGCGCTTCTACGCGGCGCTGGCCGGTTTCACGCGCGCTTTCCTCAGCGTCGAGATGCAGGGCTTCGACATGCTCGCTTGAACAGGCCTGCTTCCTCGCCCCTTTGGGGAGAGGGCAGGGGTGAGGGGCTTGCTCAGGCCCGGCGTGCTTCCATCGGCCCTGTCGGCCCATCCTGCGGCGCCATGGGCTCCGTCAGCAGCCAGACGCGGAATGTCGCGCCCGTCACGTCCTCGCCCAGGTCGCGGCGGTTGCGGCCCTCGATGCTGCCGCCGTAGCGCTCCACCAGGCCCACGCTGATCCACAGGCCCAGGCCGTTGCCGTCGTTCTTGGTGGTGAAGAAGGGGCGGAACAGGCGTTCCTTGACGCGTTCACTCAGGCCCGGCCCGCTGTCGCTGATCTCCAGCAGCACGCCGGTCTTGCCGTCCTCACGGTTGCGCGTGCGCAGGCGCAGGCGACCGCCCTCGGGCATGGCCTGGATGGCGTTGATCATGAGGTTGATCACCACCTGCTGCAGCTCCTGGCGGTTCACGCCGGCGCGCGCCGTGGTCTGCAGGTCCCGCTCCACCTCGATGCGCGTGCGCGCCAGCAGGTGGGCCACCAGCACCAGGGAGTTCTCCAGCGTCTGGTTGATGTCCACCGCTTCCACATAACCCGCGTATTCGGTGGGGCGTGCGTACTGCAGCAGCTGCGTGACGATCAGGCGCATGCGCTCGACCTGCTGGTCCAGCAGCGTGAGTTCGGCCTGCACCGGCATGGCCTGCGCGCCCAGGGTCTCGCGCATCAGGTCCAGGTTGCCCTGGATCACGGCGATGGGGTTGTTGATCTCGTGCGCCACGCTGGCGGTGAGCTGGCCGATGGCGGCGAGTTTTTCCGACTTGACCAGTTGCTGCTGCGCCTGCTGCAGTGAGGCATTGCTCTGCGCCAGTTCCTGCGTGCGCGCGATCACCTTGGCGTCGAGCTCCTCGGCCCAGCGCTGCAGGGCGCGGGTCTTGTCGTCGATCACGTTCAGCAGCTGGTCCAGGTGGCCGGCCAGGGCGCCGATCTCGTCGCGCGCGCTCACCGGCCCCACACGCGCGCCGGTGTTGCCGTCTTCCACGCGCTGCATGGTCAGGTTCATCTGCTCCAGGGGGCGGAAGATGCTGCGTGCCCAGCGCAGCGAAAACAGTGCGGCCAGCACCATCACCACCATGAAGATGCCGACGATGAGCGCCAGCATGCCGTACTTGACGTAGCGGAAAGGCTGTTCCAGATAACCCACGTAGAGCATGCCGGTGCGCTCGCCGGCGGCGTCCAGCAGCGGCTCGTAGGCCGAGACGTACCAGTCGTTGACCACGAAGGCGCGGTCCAGCCAGGTCTCGCCGCGCGTGAGCACGGCCTCGCGCACGGCCTGCGAGACGCGGGTGCCGATGGCACGCTCGTCCTGGAACAGGCGCACATTGGTGGTGATGCGCACGTCGTCCATGAAGAGCGTGGCCGTGCCGTGGCTGCCGAAGGGCAGGGAGCCCTCGGGGTAGACGATGCGGTTGATGTGGTCGATGAAAGGCAGGTTCTGGTTGAGCAGCACGCCGCCGCGCAGCAGGGCCACGATGCTGCCGTCGGCGCCGCGCACCGGCGTGGTGGCCAGCATCACGAGGGCGCGGTCTTCCACGCTGCGTTGGGTGGGGGCTGCACCACGTGTGTCGATCAGCGGGATGTGGATGCGCGGCGCCAGGTGCGGGGCCAGGGCCAGCAGCTCGGCCGCGTCGAGCCGCGCCAGGTGGGCCTGGTCGGTGCTGACGCGTGCATGGATGGCGGCCGGGCCGCTGGCCGGCGCGTGCAGGGCCGTGGTGGGCGTCCCGGGCGAGAGCCAGCCGGCGGTGAGCAGACGGCCGTCGAGCTGGTAGAGGTTGAAGAAATCGAAACCCAGGCGCTGGCGTTCGCGCGCGAGCAGGTTCTGCACCGACGCCAGGTCGCGCCGCTGCAAGGCCTGGTGCAGGCTCAGGGAACCGGCCACGGCATGCGTGCCGGAGCCGATCTCGGCCAGCACCTGCTCGAAATAACCGCGCGCCACGGCCAGGTCGCTGCGCACCTTGGTGATGAGCAGGCGGTCGTAGGCGGCATTGCCCCAGATGACCAGCGCGCCGACCAGCAGCGGCAGCACCACCAGCAGCGGCAGCAGCGCCATGGCCAGCAGCTTGTTGCGGATGGAATGCGTGAGCCAGCGCGGCGCGAGCGCCGCTGGGGACACGCGCGGCAGGTTCACGACAGGGCCCACTCGGCGCAGCGTCGTTCCAGCGTGCGGCGCGAGATGCCCAGCAACTGGGCGGCCTGGGTCTTGTCACCCTGCACCGAGTCCAGCACGGTGAGGATGTGCTGCTTCTCCAGCGTGTGCAGGTCGGTCGGCAGGGCGGCTGTGCTGGCAGCGCTGCGCCGCTTGTCCATGGCGTAGAGGGCCGAGACGTTGAGCGTGCCCAGGATCAGCGAGCGTTCGACCAGGTTGCGCAGCTCACGCACATTGCCGGGCCAGTCGTACTGCATCAGGTAGTCCATCTCGGTGGGCGTGATGTCCAGCGGGGCGGCGCCCAGCACCGGGGCCAGGCGCTCGATGAAATGCTGCACCAGTTCGGGAATGTCCTGCTTGTGCTCGCGCAGCGGCGGCAGTGTCATCTCCACCACCTGCAGGCGGTAGTACAGGTCCTTGCGGAAACGCCCCTCCGTCACCTCCTGCTGCAGTGAGCGGTTGGTGGCGGCGATGATGCGCACATTGACCGGCAGCAGCTGCTGGCTGCCCACGGGGCGGATCTTGAGGTCTTCCAGCGCGCGCAGCAGCGTGGCCTGCAGCGCCAGCGGCAGCTCGGCCACTTCGTCTAGGAACAGCGTGCCGCCCTGGGCGTAATAAAAGAGGCCGTCGCGCGCGCGCGTGGCGCCGGCAAACGCACCCTTGGCGTGGCCGAAGAGTTCGCTCTCCATGTGTTCGGGCGAGACCGAAGCGCAGTTCACCGGCACGAAAGGCCCCTGCGCGCGCGGGCTCAGGGCGTGCAGGGCGCGCGCCACCAGCTCCTTGCCGGTGCCGGACTCGCCCTGCAGCAGCACCGTGCTGTTGACCGGGGCCACGCGCCGCACCGAAGCGGAGAGTTCGGTCATCTGCGCCGAGCTGCCGACCAGGCCGTTGTCGGCGAACTGGCTGCGCGAGAGCGCGTGGCGCAGCACGAAGTTCTCGCGCGACAGGCGCGCGCTCTCGAAGCAGCGACGCACTGCGTTGAGGATCTGCGGCACGCGAAAGGGCTTGAGGATGAAGTCCGAGGCGCCCGCGCGCAGCGCCTCGATGGCGGTGTCCAGGTCGGCGAAGGCGGTGATCAGGATCACCTGGCCGGTGTAGCCGTGCTCGCGCAACTCCTTGAGCCAGGCCACGCCGTTGCGTCCGGGCAGGGCGATGTCCAGGATGATGAGGTCGACGTGGTGGCTGCGCAGCAGTTCGGCGCCGTCCTCGGCGCTGCCGGCTTCCATCACGGTCTGGCAACGCGGCGCCAGGGTCTTGACCAGGAAGTTGCGCATGCCGGGCTCGTCGTCGACCACCAGGATGGACCAGTAGGGCCAGCCCTCGGCCGTCCTGGTGCTGTCGGGGGTGTGCGGCGTCTGCGTCACGGTGTGCTGTCCAATGTTGGGCCGATTCTATCGATCGCGCTTGAGTGATTTTCTCGGGAATACTGGGTATGACGCCGGCACAACAGACCCGGCCCTGTCGTATTGGGACGCATTCTTGTTTGAGTGGGCGATTTTTCCGACAACTTGTCGCAAGTGTGGCGTCAAGCTGTCTGGATCGCACGACCTATTGCGGAGCAGCAATGATGCAAGCCCATGATCCATGGGGCAACGCCTGCCCGAGGCGATGCCTGAAGTGTCGGGTTGTATATCAGCGCTGGATGAATTAATGATTTCTCCCGGAGACGAAGAGGGCGGCGTGTCGCGGTGACCGGGGGAAGACTCGCTTGCTGAAACCAGAACACGTTGCTAAATTCAGCGCAGGTTTGTTATGTAGTTCTGTTCCTATGTGGAACCATCCAGGAGATCCCGCATGAGTCAACCCCAAGGCAAATTGTCACGACGCACCCTCTTCGCAGGTGCAGGCACCGCGGGCGCCGTGGCTGCGGTGGCCGGCCTGATGTCGGCCCCCAAGCCGGCCGCGCAGGCCGCCCCCGAACTCAAGCCCGCTCCTGCCAAGGGCGGCGGCTACCAGCTGACGGATCACGTCAAGCAGTACTACCAGACCACCCGCCTGTAATCCAAGAACAACGTTGGAGAGAGACATGTTGCTCACCAAGAAATCCCCGGCGACCGAGACCACGGCCCGCTCGCCCTTTGTGCACAGCCTGCGCCGCGGCCTGTCGCAGGCCCTGCCCACCATGGACCGCCGCGCCTTCCTGCGCCGATCGGGCCTGGGCCTGGGTGTCGGCCTGGCCGCCTCGCAGCTCACGCTGGTGAAGAAGGCGAACGCCGCCAGCAGTGTCGCCGTCGGCGACGGCAAGATCGAAGTCAGGCGCACCGTCTGCACGCACTGCTCGGTGGGTTGCGCCATCGATGCCGTGGTGGAAAACGGCGTGTGGACACGCCAGGAGCCGGTGTTCGATTCCCCGATCAACCTGGGCGCGCACTGCGCCAAGGGTGCTTCGATCCGCGAGCACGGCCACGGCGAGTACCGCCTGCGTTACCCGATGAAGCTGGTCAACGGCAAGTACGAGCGCATCAGCTGGGACACGGCCCTGAACGAGATCACCGCCCGCATGATGGAGCTGCGCAAGGCCAGCGGACCGGACAGCGTCTACTTCGTCGGCTCCTCCAAGCACAGCAACGAGCAGGCCTACCTGATGCGCAAGTTCGTGAGCTTCTGGGGCACCAACAACTGCGACCACCAGGCGCGCATCTGCCACTCCACCACGGTGGCCGGCGTGGCCAACACCTGGGGCTACGGCGCGATGACCAATTCGTACAACGACATGCAGAACAGCAAGGTCGCCCTGTACATCGGCTCCAACGCCGCCGAAGCCCACCCGGTCAGCCTGCTGCACATGCTGCACGCCAAGGAGACGGGCTGCAAGATGATCGTGGTCGACCCGCGCTTCACGCGCACGGCGGCCAAGGCCGACGAGTTCGTGCGCATCCGCTCCGGCTCCGACATCCCCTTCCTCTTCGGCCTGCTGCACCACATCTTCAAGAACGGCTGGGAAGACAAGAAGTACATCAACGACCGTGTCTACGGCATGGAAGAGGTCAGGAAGGACGTGCTGGCCAAGTGGACCCCGGCCGCCGTGGAAGAGGCCTGCGGTGTGCCCGAGGCCCAGATGGCCAAGGTCGCGAAGATGCTGCACGAGAGCCGTCCGGGCACCATCGTCTGGTGCATGGGCCAGACCCAGCACACCATCGGCAACGCCATGGTGCGCGCCTCCTGCATCCTGCAGTTGGCCCTGGGCAACGTCGGCAAGTCCGGCGGCGGCACCAACATCTTCCGCGGCCACGACAACGTGCAGGGCGCGACCGACGTGGGCCCCAACCCGGATTCGCTGCCGGGCTACTACGGCATCATCGAAGGCGCCTGGAAACATTTCGCCAACGCCTGGGGCGTGGACTTCGAGTGGATCAAGAAGCAGTTCGCCTCGCCCGCCATGATGAGCAAGCCCGGCATCACCGTGTCGCGCTGGATCGACGGCGTGCTCGAGAAGAACGAGCTGATCGACCAGGACAGCAACCTGCGCGGCGTCTTCTACTGGGGCCATGCGCCCAACTCGCAGACCCGTGGCCTGGAAATGAAGCGCGCCATGGACAAGCTGGACCTGCTGGTGGTGGTGGATCCCTATCCGTCGGCCACCGCCGCCATGGCGGCCATGCCCGGCAAGCCCGAGGACCTCAACCCCAACCGTGCGGTCTACCTGCTGCCGGCAGCCACCCAGTTCGAGACCAGCGGTTCCTGCACCGCCTCCAACCGCTCCATCCAGTGGCGCGACAAGGTCATCGAGCCGCTGTGGGAGAGCCGCAGCGACCACATGATCATGCACCAGTTCGCCGAGAAGCTCGGCTTCGCCAAGGAGCTGTCCAAGAACTACAAGATGCAGAAGGTCAAGGGCATGGACGAGCCCATGCCCGAGGACATCCTGCGCGAGATCAACAAGTGCGTCTGGACCATCGGCTACACCGGCCAGAGCCCGGAGCGCCTCAAGGCCCACATGCGCCACATGGACGCCTTCGACGTGAAGACGCTCAAGTGCAAGGGCAAGGTGGTGGACAAGGAAACCGGCTACGACATGTCGGGTGACTACTTCGGCCTGCCCTGGCCCTGCTACGGCACGCCCGAACTCAAGCACCCGGGCTCGCCCAATCTGTACGACACCTCCAAGCACGTCATGGACGGCGGCGGCAACTTCCGCGCCAACTTCGGCGTGGAGCGCGAGGGCAAGAGCCTGCTGGCCGAGGACGGCTCCTATTCCAAGGGCGCCGACATCACCACGGGCTACCCGGAACTCGACCACGTGCTGCTCAAGAAACTGGGCTGGTGGGGTGAACTCACCGAGGCCGAGGCCAAGGCGGCCGAGGGCAAGAACTGGAAGACCGACCCTTCGGGCGGCATGATCCGCGTGTTCATGAAGAACCACGGCTGCCACCCCTTCGGCAACGCCAAGGCGCGCGCGGTGGTCTGGAACTTCCCCGATCCCGTGCCCCAGCACCGCGAGCCGCTGTACGGCACCAAGCCCGAGCTCATGGCCAAGTACCCGACGCATGACGACAAAAAGGCTTTCTGGCGCCTGCCCACGTTGTACAAGACGCTGCAGACCAAGAACATTGCCGACAAGCTGCACGAGAAGTTCCCGCTCATCATGTCCTCGGGCCGTCTGGTCGAGTACGAGGGCGGCGGCGAGGAAACCCGCTCCAACCCCTGGCTGGCCGAGCTGCAGCAGGAAGCCTTCGTGGAGATCAACCCGAAGACGGCAGCCGAGCGCGGCGTCCGCGACGGCGAGCGCGTCTGGCTGCACAGTCCGACCGGCGCGAAGCTCAACGTGCAGGCCCTGGTGACGGAGCGCGTCGCGCCCGACACGGTCTGGATGCCCTTCCACTTCTCCGGACGCTGGCAGGGTGCGGACATGCTGGCCTATTACCCCAAGGGCGCGGCACCCATCGTGCGCGGCGAAGCGGTCAACACGGCGACTACTTATGGTTATGACAGCGTGACCATGATGCAGGAAACCAAGACCACGATCTGCCAGATCGAGAAAGCATAAGGAGACACGTCATGGCACGTATGAAATTTGTCTGTGACGCCGAGCGCTGCATCGAGTGCAACGGCTGCGTCACCGCCTGCAAGAACGAACACGAAGTCCCCTGGGGCGTGAACCGCCGCCGTGTGGTCACCCTCAACGATGGCGTGCCCGGCGAGAAATCCATCTCGGTGGCCTGCATGCACTGCAGCGACGCGCCCTGCATGGCCGTCTGTCCGGTCAACTGCTTTTACCGCACCGATGAGGGTGTGGTGCTGCACGACAAGGACATCTGCATCGGCTGCGGCTACTGCTCCTACGCCTGCCCCTTCGGCGCACCGCAGTTCCCCTCGCAGGGCACCTTCGGCGTGCGCGGCAAGATGGACAAGTGCACCTTCTGCGCCGGCGGCCCCGAGACCAATGGCAGCCAGGCCGAGTTCGAGAAATACGGGCGCAACCGCCTGGCCGAGGGCAAGCTGCCGGCCTGCGCCGAGATGTGCTCGACCAAGGCCCTGCTCGCCGGTGACGGCGACATGGTGGCCGACATCTTCCGCACCCGTGTGCTGCAACGCGGCAAGGGCGCCGAGGTCTGGGGCTGGGGCACCGCCTACGGCTCGCGCCAGGCCGGCAAACCCGCCGCACCCGCAGGAGCCAAGTCATGAAAAAAGCACTGACCATCATTTCCGCCACGCTGCTGCTGGCCGCCTGCGGCGAAGCCCAGCAGACCATCGGCGGCGCCAAGCATGACGCGGGCGCCTACACCGGCACCGGCAAGGCCTACACCGACCCGGGCTGGAAGTCCGGTGACAAGGCCAGCTGGGAGTCCAAGCTGAAGGCGCGCGGCCAGTACGGCCAGAACGAGTACAACCGGGTCAACTAAGAAGAACGGGGATTCCGCATGAAAAAAGTTCTTGCCCTGGCCCTGTGCCTGGCCCTGGGCTGGGCCGCACCGGCCCTGGCCCAGCAGGACAAACTCAAGCTTGATACACCGCCTGCCAAGGCGGCGCCGGCCCAGGCTGGCGGTATCAAGGGTCAGAACATCTTCGACGTCAAGCCCGACGCCAGCGAGGAGCCGGGCTACGCGACGCAGACCAATGCCGAGCGCGCCCGGGTGCAGCCCGGCAACAATGCGCCCGTATGGCGCCAGGTCGGCGCCGGGGTGACGGGCTACAGCAGCCTGCCGAAAGATCAGGCGCCGGAAGCCGGCAACCTGATCCAGCCCTTCGTGCAATACCCGGGCTCCCTGCTCACCAACGCCGGCGAAGCCTGGCGCCAGGTGCGCAACCAGTGGATCATCCCCTACGGTGGCGCGCTGATCCTGATCGCGCTGGGCGCGGTGGGCATCTTCTACTGGCGCAAGGGCAGCATCCGGCTGCACGGCTCGGAAACCGGCCGCAAGATCGAACGTTTCACCGCCTTCGAGCGTTCGGCCCACTGGGCCAATGCCATCGCCTTCTGCATCCTGGCCATCTCGGGCCTGGTCATGGCCTTCGGCAAGTTCTTCCTGCACCCCGTCATCGGCGGCACCCTCTACGGCTGGCTGACCTATGTGCTGAAGAACCTGCACAACTTCGCCGGCCCGGTGTTTGCCGTCTCTCTGGTGGTGGTCTTCATCACCTTCTTGCGCGACAACCTGCCGCGCAAGGAAGACATCACCTGGCTGCTCAAGGGCGGCGGCCTGTTCTCCGGGCAGGAGGTGCCTTCGCACCGCTTCAACGCGGGTGAGAAAGTCATTTTCTGGGGCGGCGTGTTCCTGCTCGGCATCATCGTCGTGGCCTCCGGCCTGTTTCTGGACAAGCTGCTGCCTGGTTTCGTCTACGAGCGCGGCAGCATGCAGATCGCGCACATGGTCCACGCCGTGGCCACCGTGCTCATGATGGCCATGTTCATCGGCCATATCTACCTGGGCACCATCGGCATGGACGGCGCCTACAAGGCCATGAAGACCGGTTATGTCGACGAAACCTGGGCCAAGGAACACCACGAGCTCTGGTACGACGACGTCAAGGCCGGCAAGATCCCGGCCCAGCGCACCCAGCCGGCTGCGCCCGGCGCCCCCGTCAAAGCCTGACAAGAAAGAAGAGAGGCTCACATGAAATCCATCGCCCTGTTCATCACCGCCTGCGCCCTGAGCATTTCCGCCCTGGCCAAGCTGCCCGCACCGAGTGACGATGCCAAGGCCAAGGCCGCCGAGGCTGCGGCCAAGACCGCGCACGCCGGCAAGGTCGACGGCTATCTGCTGTGCAAATCGCAGGACAGGGTGGCCGCGCATTACCGCAAGTCGGGCAAGGTCGGCAAGGACGCCAAACCCGTGACGACGACGCCCTGCACGAACCCGGGCCCCTTTGTCTATACGGCTGCCAGTCCGGCACCCGCAGCGGCGCCTGCCGCCGCCGCACCGGCTGGCGACAAGAAAAAAGCCAAGAAGTCCTGATCCGCGCAAGCGTTGAGGTCTCACGGGCCGGGCTGCAAAGCCCGGCCCGTTTTGTTGTACGCTGCCATCCATGTCCCCTCACCTCACCCGGGCCCAGGCCCCGCTCACGCGCGAAGTCACGGCCATCAACGAGCACGGTGAGGCCACGCCCCTGTCCATCCCGGCGGAGCGGGCGCTGACCGTCTACGTGGACAAGCGTGAGCTGGTCACACTGATGACCCTGGGCGGTTATCCCGAGTTGCTGGTGCTGGGTTTCCTGCGCAACCAGCGCTTGGTGCGCTCGGTGGACGAGATCGAATCCATCACCGTGGACTGGGACGTGGGCGCGGCTGCCGTCAAGACCCGCGCGGGCATTGCCAATGTGGAAGAGCGCACCGCCAAGCGCGTGGTCACCACGGGCTGCGGCCAGGGCAGCGTGTTCGGCGACATGATGGATGAGGTGGACCAGATCCAGCTGCCCCAGGCCACGCTCACCCAGGCCCAGCTCTACGGCATCGTCAACGCCATCCGCCTGCAGGAGAGCACCTACAAGTCGGCCGGCTCGGTGCACGGCTGCGCGCTGTTCCGGGGCGAGGAGATGCTGCTCTTCGTCGAGGACGTGGGCCGCCACAACGCCATCGACACCATCGCCGGCTGGATGTGGCTGCAGGATGCGGCTGTGATGGAGGGCGGGGACAAGGTGTTCTACACCACCGGGCGCTTGACCAGCGAGATGGTGATCAAGTCGGCGCAGATGGGGGTGCCGATTGTCGTGTCGCGTAGCGGGATTACGCAGATGGGGCATGCTGTTGCTGAACGCGTGGGGCTTTGTGCGATTGGGCGGGCTACTGGCCGGCATTTCTATTGCTACACGGCGGCGCAGAGGTTGGTGTTGCAGCCGGAGTTGGCTGGGCCTAAGTTGCGGGCGGCGGCTTAGCTTCTTTCTGTTCGAAGCTTCAGTGAGCAAGCCCTGCCGTTCGGCCTGAGCTTGTCGAAGGCCTTGGTGTTTTGGCTTGATTTTCTCTTGAGTGGCAAGCCGGGTCTCGCCCCGGCGGGCGAGTTACCTTTCTTTGTCTCGCCAAAGCAAGGTAACCGAAAGAAAGGCGACCCTGGTGTCTGTGACCCCGGCGATGCCGGGGCAACCTGCGGTGCTCAACTTGGCCGGGGTCTGCGCAAACTCGCTACGCTCAAACATGCGCAGCCCTTGACCCGTCCAAGTCTGCGCTCCTCGGCACAGACACAAGGGTGGGCATACCGAAAACCAAATGCAAATACAAGAAGGGCACGCTATCGCGTGCCCTTCTTGTATCGGTTGCAGGAAATTGGATGAGTAGGCGTTCAACCCGCTTTGGGCTTGCAGGGGATAGCGAAATCAACGTGGTAGTGCTCATCATGACGTACCCACGGCTTACCTTTCATGAAAGGCAGGTTCTGCTGCAAGTAAGCACCGCGTGGCGTGGCGAACAGCTTGGGGAGGTACTGCGTGTCGAAGATGACCAGTGCGATGCCCACACCTTGAGCCTTGGCAGCTTGATGCAGGTGGTACAGGTGTTCTGCGGTTGCGATGAAGTCGATGGTGTAGTCGCCGTACTTGGCGGAACTGTCGAACTCGATGTCGTAGCCGAAGCGGGTGAGGGGGCTGGTTGGCAGCGGGACGGAAACCGCAGCGGTATTGCGTACGGGGACAAAGAAGTCGATCGACAGGCCATTCTGGTGGGTGCGATGCGGCCGAAAGCGACCGCCCGAGGGCCATCCGGTCTCGCCGTACACGTAGACCGTTGAAGGATGCGCTGCATGAAGTGCGCCATACGCAGCAGTGATGACCGCGGCAACCTTGGAGTGCACGTGTGTTCTGCCGGCAGCAGCAGCGAGGCCGCTGTACGCAGTGAAGTTGGGGCCGCTCGTGGGGAGCTTGACGCTGTCTTCGATGCGCCCATTGCTGACCGTACCATAGCACTGACTCTCGCCAGCGATGGCGAACTGAGTGAGCAGAAGAAGAGACGCCAGGAGCCGTTGCATGCGTAGAGTTTGTGGGTGACGTTAGGTCCCATCATCTGGATACAACCAATCGATTACCTGCAGCCTAAACCGTTCCAGTTCCATGGCAGCCGATCCGAGGCGCTGCAAATCGCTGTCAAACGCTTCCGGTTGAAGTTCTTCTTCCAGCTCCTCGCGTTCCCCCTTTTTCGCGCTAAGCCGCGAGTTCGTTCGCAGAAGACCCCGTCTTCCTTCGATGTTGATCCAGTCGTTGTATCGCGAATGGACTAGGGCGTGTTAACACTAATTGTGTCGAGAGTCATCGAATGCGAAACTGCAGGCATGGAGATCACACCCGAGCAATTCAAACGCATCGAACACTGCTTGCCCGTGCAGCGCGGCAACGTCAGCCTG
>NZ_BAAGWN010000046.1:0-138943 GCF_054780335.1 Curvibacter fontanus | reverse complement strand
GGCCGTGTCCAAGAACCCGTTCATGCAGTTCGTTGTCAAGGGCGCCAAGGCCGGTGACAAGGTCAGCGTGAGCTGGAAGGACAACAAGGGCGACAGCCGCACCGACGAAGCCACGGTCTCCTGACCCCGACAAGGAGACAAAGCGATGACTGCGAAATTCAAATCTCTCGGCTGTGCCCTGGCTGCCGGCCTGTTGATGGCGGGCCCGGCACTGGCCCAGTCCGACGCTGAAAAGGCGATCGACGAGTACCGCGCGATGATCGCCGACGGCAATCCTGCCGAGCTCTGGGAAGCCAAGGGCGAAGATCTGTGGAAGAAGAAGGCGGGTCCGAAGAACGCCTCGCTCGAACAGTGCGATCTGGGCCTGGGCGCGGGTGTCGTCAAGGGCGCCTATGTGCAGCTGCCGCGCTACTTTGCCGATGCCGGCCGGGTCATGGACGTTGAAATGCGCCTGTCTTACTGCATGCGTACGCTGCAAGGCAAGGACGTCAAGGACGCCGCCTACAACAAGGATGATCACAAGGACATCATCGCCCTGGCCACCTACGTGGTGACCCAGTCCAAGGGCATGCCCGTCAACGTGCCGCAGTCGCACGCCGAGGAAAAGCGCATGTACGACCTGGGCAAACAGGCCTTCTTCTACCGCGCCGGCCCCTATGACTTTTCCTGCGCCACCTGCCACAACGCCGATGACAAGCGCATCCGCCTGCAGGGACTGCCCAACCTGACCCAGAATGGCCCGGCCGGCCGCGCCTTCACGTCCTGGCCCGCCTATCGCGTGAGCAACAGCCAGCTCTGGCCCATGCAGCAACGCCTGAACGACTGCCTGCGCCTGCAGCGCTTCCCGCATCCGGAATTCGGTTCCGAAGCCACCGTCGCCCTGTCGGTGTTCATGGGTGTCACCGGCAAGGGCGTGCCTTCGCTGGCTCCCACCATCAAGCGTTGATCCGGGGCAGGAGAATCCAATATGAAAAAATCCACATTTGTTTTTGCCTCCCTCACGGCCGTGGTTCTGGCTGGTTGCGCCACCTTTGCCGGTAGTGACAACAAGCAGGCCACCAAAGAGATGCTGATCAAATCCTTCGAGACCAAGGGCATTGCCTCGATCGACCGGCTGAACCAGGACGAACTGCAGTCTGCCTGCTCTGAAGCGGAGCTCTCCGGCAAGGACTTGGATGAGAAACAGCGTACCCGCCTGGAGGCTGCCGAAATGGCAACCATCAAGCCGCCGTCGGACGGCAAGTACCTGGGTGACTGGACCCGGGCCGAAGGTATTGCCCAGAGCGGGGTCGGCATGGCCTGGAACAATACGGCCACCACGGTCAATGGTGGTAACTGCTATGCCTGTCACCAGCTGACCAAGAAGGAGATCTCCTTCGGCACCCTGGGCCCGAGCCTGTACAACTTCGGCAAGATTCGCGGTGTGACCGACCCCAACAGTCCTGCGGCCAAGGCCATGGTCGAGTACACCTGGGGCAAGCTCTATAACGCAAAGGCCTACAACGCCTGCACCAACATGCCCCGCTTCGGCCACCTCAAAGGGCTGACCGAACAGCAACTCAAGGATCTGGTGGCCTATCTGCTTGATCCGAAGTCGCCCGTCAACCAGTAAAAGCAAGCCGGCGTCAAGCCCTCTCGTTGCAGCAAGAGGGCTTTTTTCATGGGCCAATTCAGCGGTCTGAGTCACCAGGATTTTGTATTCCGTTGGGAGTCTGCGCGTGAAACTTTTGCATCTGCTCGGGGGTTTGTGTCTGACGGTCTTGCTGGCGTTGGGCGGGCCGGCGCGCGCCCAGTCTCAACGGGTGCTGGCCATCAGCGAAGGCACCTCTGGCGGCCTCGACCATGCCCGCGTCATTGCCAAGTACCAGGACTTGGCCAACTTCATCGGAGACGTGCTGAAGACCAAGGTCAGCGTGGTGTTTATCCGCGAGTTCGCAACGCTGGAAAACGGCATGAAGGAGGGCAAGTTTGACTTCGTCATGGCACGCCCGAGCGACTACCCGGCACGCGGCATGCGCGACTACGGTTACCACTATCTGGCCAATGCCAAGCCGGATGGCCAGTGCCTCATCGTCGTGCCCAAGAACTCGCCTCTCCAGACGCTGGCCGATGCCCGCGGCAAGCGCTTCGTCATGCCCGAGCAGGTTTCCTACATGTCGCGCTTCTGCCGCGCCGCGCTGCGTGACCACGGCATCGATCTGGCCAAGGTGAACGTGCAATACGTCCGCGAGCAGGCTGCGGTCACCTTCTACATGGAGAACAGGTTTGCCGACGTCGGCGCCATCGCCTCCTACTCCGGCCCCGCGAAAAGACTCGACAAGGACGGATTTCGCATCCTGCACAGCAGCGTCACTCAACCCTATTTCCCGCTGGTGGCCCATGCCAGGTTCAAGCCCGAGCAGCTCAAGGCGATACAGCTGTCGCTGGCCTCGCTGTCGGAAAAGCCCGGGGGCCCCGAAATCCTGCAGCGCATCGGCATCGCGGCTTTTGATACCGGCGCGGAAGAACGCATGAGATCACTGCTGGCTTGGCTTGAGAAGTAAGCCGTCCCTATGCCCTTTCGGGAAAAGCAGCCGGCCTGGAGAATAGATAAAAACTACCATGATGGCCAGTCTCATTCTTTTTTGATGATGGTGTCCTGAGCAGCTTCGCCCGCGCCAATCTGCTCACACGCAAGAAAACCGCGAACTATTACCGGGCCCACATCACCGTGGCCGGTGCTGCGGCTTATGCCGTGACCGGCGATCTGCTGACGGCCTTCAAGCCGAGCCTGCTGAAGCCGACGGTGCAGGCCGTGGCTTTCTTCCTGCATGAGAAAGCCTGGAAGCGTGCCCCCTGCCGGATCGGCCCGCCTCTTTGACGAACGCCGAGCCTGCAGGAACTTGAGCCCGACCGGACTCGCCGGTTTTGCCTGTACGTAAAAACCGAGAGTCCTTTTCCAGGTGGCCCGACCAGAACCGTGGCTTTCGAGGTCTACAATCCGATTCCCCATAGAAGCAGACCGTTGGGACGGGGGGTGCGGATCACCGCACTGCTCGGCCCCATCACAAATCAGGCCTGCAGCAGGAGTTGATTGATGTCCAGCACCCCGTCGTCCAACGACAAGCGCGAGCAACTGCGCAGCGCCGCCCTCGAGTACCACGAGTTCCCCACCCCCGGCAAGATCGCCATCGCTGCCACCAAGCAGCTGGTCAACCAGCACGATCTGTCCCTCGCTTACACCCCTGGTGTGGCCGCCCCGTGCGAGGAGATCGTCAAGAACCCCAACAACGCCTTCAAGTACACCAGCCGCGGCAACCTGGTGGGCGTGATCACCAACGGCACGGCCGTGCTGGGCCTGGGCGATATCGGCCCGCTGGCCTCCAAGCCGGTGATGGAAGGCAAGGGCGTGCTGTTCAAGAAGTTCGCCGGCATCGACGTCTTCGACATCGAGATCGACGAAAAGAAGGACCTGGACAAGCTGGTCGACATCATCGCCGCGCTGGAGCCCACCTTCGGCGGCATCAATCTCGAAGACATCAAGGCGCCGGACTGCTTCTACGTCGAGCGCAAGCTGCGCGAGCGCATGAAGATCCCGGTCTTCCACGACGACCAGCACGGCACCGCCATCGTGGTGGCCGCCGGCCTGATCAACGGCTTGAAGGTCGCCGGCAAGGACATCAAGGATGTCAAGCTCGTCACCTCGGGCGCCGGCGCCGCCGCGCTGGCCTGCCTGGGCCTGCTGCTCAAGATGGGCATGCCGCGCAAGAACATCTGGGTAACCGACCTGGCCGGCGTGGTCTTTGAGGGCCGCACTGAGCTGATGGACGACGACAAGCGGCAGTTCGCACAGAAGACCGATGCCCGCAAGCTGGGCGATGTGATCGCTGACGCCGACATCTTCCTCGGCCTGTCGGCCGGTGGCGTGCTCAAGGCCGACATGGTCAAACGCATGGCGCCCAAGCCCATCATCTTCGCGCTGGCCAACCCGAATCCGGAAATCGACCCGGCCGAAGCCAAGGCCGCGCGTGACGACGTCATCATGGCCACGGGCCGCACGGACTACCCGAACCAGATCAACAACGTTCTCTGTTTCCCCTACATCTTCCGCGGCGCCCTGGATGCACGCGCGTCCACCATCACGGACGAGATGGAGATCGCCGCGGTGCGCGCCATGGCCGAACTGGCCCAGGCCGAACAGAGCGAGGTGGTGGCCGCCGCCTATGCCGGTGAGCAGCTGTCCTTCGGCCCCAACTACCTGATCCCCAAGCCCTTCGACCCGCGCCTGATGATCAAGATCGCGCCGGCCGTGGCCCAGGCGGCCATGGACAGCGGCGTGGCGCAGAACCCGATCACCGACATGGAGGCCTACCGCGAGAAGCTGCAGGCCTTCGTCTACGCCTCGGGCACGACCATGAAACCCATCTTCCAGGCCGCCAAGAAGGCCGCCAAGAAGCGCGTGGCCTATGCCGAGGGCGAAGAGGAACGCGTGCTGCGCGCCGCGCAGATCGTGGTGGACGAAGGCATCGCCCGCCCCACGCTGATCGGCCGCCCGGCCATCATCGCCCAGCGCATCGAGAAGTTCGGCCTGCGCCTCAAGGAGGGCCAGGACTACGACGTGGTCAACGTCGAGCACGACGAGCGCTACCGCGACTTCTGGCAGACCTACCACCGCATGACCGAGCGCAAGGGCGTGACCGTGGCCATCGCCAAGATCGAACTGCGACGCCGCCTCTCGCTGATCGGCGCCATGCTGCTGCACAAGGGCCATGTGGACGGCCTGATCTGCGGCACCTGGGGCACCAACCCCATGCACCTGCAGTACATCGACCAGGTCATCGGCAAGCGCGCGGGTGTTCACACCTATGCCTGCATGAACGGCCTGCTGCTGCCGGACCGCCAGCTTTTCATCCTCGACACCCACGTCAACTACGACCCCAGCGCCGAGCAGCTGGCCGAAATCACCACCATGGCCGCCGAGGAGATGATGCGCTTCGGCCTGCGCCCCAAGGCCGCCCTGCTGAGCCACTCCAACTTCGGCAGCAGCAACCAGCCCAGCGCGGTCAAGATGCGCCAGACCCTGGACCTGCTGCGCGTGCAGGCGCCCTGGCTGGAGGTGGACGGCGAGATGCACGGCGACGTGGCCCTGGACGCCGTGGCCCGCCAGGCCATCATGCCCAACAGCACGCTCAACGGACCGGCCAACCTGCTGGTCATGCCCAATATCGACGCGGCCAACATCGCCTACAACCTGCTCAAGACGGCGGCCGGCGGCAACATCGCCATCGGCCCGGTGCTGCTGGGCGCCGCCCAACCTGTCCATATCCTTACAGCCAGCACCACCGTTCGCCGCATCGTCAACATGACGGCGCTGACCGTGGCCGACGCCAACGCGTCGCGCTGAATCCGCAAGACAGCAAGCACCAACTTATTTTCATTCCTGACGCAAGGGCCTGCCCAATAATTGGGCAGGCCCTTGCTTTTTTGGGCCAGATCGGCGACACTCTCGGGCTTGAATCCTTCGGGTTTACCCGGGGAGTAATGACAAGGTCGACTCATGGCACGCAGCTCAGGCATCAAGTTGGTACTCACTGGCTTTTTGCTGGGGCTGGCTTGTGTGTCCACCGGTGTGGAGGCCCGCGGCCCGGCACCGACGGACGCGTCCATGACGGTGTCGGTGGCAGAACTGCCACGCCAGGGTGCGCAAACCTATCACCTGATCCTTCAGGGCGGGCCGTTCGCGTACGAAAAGGATGGTTCGGTGTTTGGCAACCGCGAGCGCTTGCTCCCGGCCCAGAAACGCGGTTACTACCGTGAATACACCGTGGCGACACCTGGTGCCCGCAACCGGGGTACGCAGCGGATTGTGTGTGGTGGAGCGCCGAAGACGCCGGATGCCTGTTATTACACGGCCGATCACTATGCGAGTTTTCGCCGGATCGTGCCCTGAATCGAATCAGTGTTATAGCCAAGAAAGTGACGCGGGGATGGATACACCACTTCGTACTGTGAGAACCAATATCGTTCAGTCGATCCGTGCCTTCCGGGTACCGGATCTGCAGGAGGCTGCCCAGGGCCTGGGTCACCACTTCCTGTACGCCAACCTGGCTCAGGCCCAGTCGCGGCAGGAGGTGCTCGACCTGATCGCCCAGCAGTTCATGCTGCCGGCCAACGTCGGCAAGAACTTCGATGCCCTCTACGACTGCATGACCGACCCGCTGCACAAGTCGGGCCCGCAGCCGGGTTTCATCGCTGTGCTGGAACACATCCCGGCCAATGCCAAGTTCGACAAGGAAGCCCGCGAGCAGCTGCTCGACATCTTCCGAGACGCGGCGGATTACTGGAGCGACCGCAAGGTCCCGTTCCGGTGTTTCTATTCTTTTCTGTAGCCCGTTCTGCACAAACCAGCCAAGCAGAACGGGCGAACGAGGCGAAGGTGGAAGGCGTCGCAAGCGAAGCCGCCCCGGCAGGGATAGAGCCAGGGGAGGAAGGCGGCGAAAAGATGCCGACCGACAAGCTGCTCGACGTGTCACCGTTGGCGCTGCGCATGAGCAGCCCGTTTAATGCTGGCTATTGGCTCGCTGCAGCGTAGCCAATAGCCAGCCGAAGCACCCCCTGAGTCGCTTCGCGCCTTCCCCCTCTGAAGAGGGGGACGCACCCAGCGGCCTGGCAAAGCCAGTTCCGCGGGTGCCCACGAACAAAAGCCACCGCTAGTCGGTGGCTTTTCACTTCATAGCGCCGGGGCTTGGGCTAGGGCCACGTACTCCTGCACGGGCACCTCTTCCGCGCGGCGTTGCAGGTCGAAATCGACGGTCACGCCTTTTTCCTCCAACCAGCGCCCCAGGGTATGGCGTAGCAGCTTGCGCCGCTGGCTAAAGGCCACCTGCACGAGCTTTTCCAGGCGCCTCACGTCCAAGGGCGCCGGCTGGGCATGCGGCACCATGCGCACCACGGCGCTGTCCACGCGCGGCGGCGGGTCGAAGCTCTCGGGCGGCACGAACAGCACGTTTTCCATGGCGTAGCGCCACTGCAGCATCACGCTCAGGCGACCATAGTCGGCCGTGGCCGGCGCAGCGACCATGCGGTCGATCACCTCTTTTTGCAGCATGAAGTGCTGGTCTTCGACCACGCCCACATGGTCCAGCAGATGGAAGAGGATGGGTGTGGAGATGTTGTAAGGCAGGTTGCCGACCACCCGCAGCTTCTGCGCATTTTGCACCCGGGCCAATTGCGTGAAATCGACCTTGAGCACGTCCGACTCGACCACTTCCAGCTGGGCATGGGCACGCAGGCGCGCCGCCAGATCGCGGTCGAGTTCAATGACGACGAGTCGCCCCAGGCGTTCGACAAGGGGCTGGGTGAGCGCCGCCAGGCCCGGGCCGATCTCGACCATGACCTGTCCCGGGCGCGGATCGATGGCGCGCACGATGCCGTCGATGATGCCGTCGTCGGACAGAAAATGCTGGCCGAAACGTTTGCGCGGAATATGCTTCATTGGGGCGCTTCGCGCAGCTCGACGTAGGCGCGCGCGCGCGTATCGCGCACCCAGTTGCCATAGGCCTCTTCGTACTTCTTCTCGCGCAGCATATTGCGCACCAGCGCACGCTGGTCGCGCGCACTGAGCGGAGCGTTGCGACGTTCCAGCAGCTGGATCAGGTGCACGCCGAAACGCGAGATCAGCGGCTGGCTGATCTCGCCCGGCGCCAGCTGGTCCATGACCCGCTCGAATTCAGGCACGAACATGCCGGGGGTGGCCCAGCCCAGATCGCCGCCCTGGGACGCGCTGCCATCCTGGGACTGCTGGCGTGCCAGTGTTGCAAAATCGGCCTCGCCGGCCACGATGCGACGGCGGAAATCGTTGAGCTTGTCACGGGCCTGGGCCTCGCTGAGCTGGGTGCTGGGCACCAGCAGGATATGGCGCGCATGGCTTTGTGTCACGGTCGCCGGCGGCAGACCGCTCACGCGGCGTTCCAGCAGCTTGATCACGTGAAAACCTGCCCCTGAACGCACCGGCCCAACCACCCCGCCAGGCGCCAGCGTGCGCGTAGCCTCCAGGAACAGGGGCGGATAGCGGTCCGCCGTGCGCAGGCCCAGCTGGCCGCCATTGGCACGATCGGCCGCATCGGAGAATTCACGCACCAGCGTGGCAAAGTCTTCGCCGGCTCGCGCACGCTGCAGTGCGCGCTGGGCCTTGGCCTCCAGCTCGGCCACCTGCTGCTCGCCGGCCCCCTCTGGCACGGCAACCAGCAGGTGCGCCATCTGGATCTGCTGGTTGGCCGGGTCAGCGCTGCGTTCCTGCTGTTCGGTCAGGTACTGCTCCACCTCGGCATCACTGACACGCACGCGCGCTTCCACTTCCCGCTCACGCAGACGGGTCAGCAGGAGCTGGTCGCGCAGCTGGTCGCGAAAGTGCTGGAGATCGATGCCCTCACGCTGCAGCTGCTGACGCAGCTGCGCGACGGACAGCTGGTTCTGGCTGGCCACGGACTGCTCGGCCTGGTCAATCGAAGGCTCGTCGACCTTGATGCCCTGCTCACGGGCAAGCTGCAGCTGGACACGCTCGCTGATCATCTGGTCCAGCACCTGCCTGGCCATCTCCCGCGCCTCCGGCAGGGGACGGCGCTGGGCCGCGAGCTGGCGCCGGATGCGTTCAACCTCGGCACGGACCTGCTGATTGGTGATGGGCTCGGCATTGACCACGGCGACGATGTAGTCACCCGCCTGCACGCCGGGCGCCGGCAGCGGGGCCAGCGGCGCAGAAGTTGCCGGTGTTGCCGGGGCACGCAGGCCCTGGGACCAGGCAGGCAGACAGGCCATGGCCGTCAGGGTCAGGACCAGATATCGGTAGCACGTCATGGGATCAATCGTAATTGCTGAATCGGCTGGGCGCGGTGACCTGCTCACGCAGGTACTGGTACCGCGGGATATTGCTCTTGAGGGTCTGCAGGGGATCGATGCCCAGGCGCGAGAAACCGACGAGCTCCAACTGGAACATGATGCGCTGGTTGGTCGACACCAGGCCCGTCTGCAGGCGCTCCAGCACGACACGTCCCAGCCAGCACCCCGCATCGTACTCAAACCCGATGATGGAATCGACCAGCTTGTTGTCCTGCAGGCTGTAGTTCAGGCGCCCGACGCTGTACCAGCGCCCCGAGCCCTGGCCACGGCCCGGCCCCAGATCCTGCCCGCGGTCACCCCACAGGTCATTGATCGGCCATTGCCAGCCGATGTCCACCAGTTCGCTCAGGTCGCGCTGGAATCGGTAAGCCATGTTGAGGACACGGTAGTGCCCCGGGTTGTAACGGGCAGAAACCGTGGAGCGGACGGATTTTTCCGTCGCCGGGTTGTACTGCACCGTGCTGTCCAGGTACCAGCGCGGATCGAGCGTCAGGCCGGCGCCCAGCAGGATGTCGCTGATGCCCTTGGCGGCCGGGGTGCCGCCGGGCAGCGTCACCCGCTGGTCCGCCAGACGGAAGCGCTGGGCGATGCCCAGGCGCACGATTTCGGCGCCGCTGTCGGGATCGAGCAGGCGGCTGGACAGGCCGGCCGTCAGCAGGTCGTTGTCGGCGATGCGGTCATTGCCGACAAAGGCGTTTTCCGCATAGATGCTGGCGAAGTTGAAGTCGGTGGCGCCGGAGTCGTAGTTGGGCAGATAGTTCTGGTCGACGTAGGGCGTGTTGACGTAGAAAAGACGCGGCTCCAGGGTCTGGCGGAAACGGTTGTCGAAATAGCTGGTTTCCCGCTCGAAGATCAGGCCGCTGTCCAGGCTGTAGGTGGGCACATTGCGCGTCGCCTGCCACTGGCCGTTCGCCAGTGGGGCGTCGAAGTTATAGGTGGCCGAATGCAGCTGCACCTTGGGCACGATGAAACCGGCCGCGCCCAGCAGGGGGTAGCTCAGCTGGCTGCGCATCACGCTGCGTTGGGTATTGGGCTGACCGGTCAGGCGGCGGTCGGCCTGGAAATCGGTGTAATCGGCTTCCAGCCCCACATCAAAACCACCCGCATCGGGCTGCAGATAGCGCCCTGTGATCTGCGGCATGCGATCGTAGGGGGGGATGATGGGCGCCAGCGGATCCTGCAGGGTCTGCCACTTGAGCGTGCGCAGCGAAGCTGAGTAAAAGTTCTTATTCCAGTTCAGCGAGGCGTCATTGGCCAACAGGCGCGATGTCAGGGAAGTCGTTGCGCGCGGGAAATCCCGCCAGTAGTCGTCATCGCTGACCCGGTTGAGGTTCAGGTTGAGACCCAGACCGCCAACACTGCGGCTCCCGGTGTCGATCACGCCAGTGTGCTGGTAGGAGCCGCCCCAACGGTCGCGGTCACGCAGCAGGTCACCCGGCATGTAGTCGGCACGCAAGCGACCCTGGTAAGCCTGCTCAAGATAACGGAACTCGCCGCCGTAATTGATGCCGCGCTTGCTCATGGCGGTCGGATAGAAGGTCGCATCCCGGTTGGGTGCGATGTTCCAGTAATACGGCACCGTCACCTCGGTGCCGCTGATGCTGTCCACCCCGAAAGTCGGCGCCAGCAGGCCCGACTTGCGCTTGTCCGTCAGGGGGAAACTCACTGAGGACACACCGACCAGGCGCACGTCCTTGAAAGTCAGTGCGGCGTCTTCTGCCTGCGCCGTCTCCTCTTCGCTGTCGAAACGCAGCGTGGCCGCGCGCAGGATCCAGTCCGGCATCCAGTCCGGTCCGGGCTGGCGCTGGCAGGTCGTGAAGGTGGCATTGCGCACCACGGCGCGCTTGTCGTCCAGGAAGTCGATGCGCTCGGCCTCGCCATGGGCATCGTTGGCCAGCAGCTGGTAACTCGGCTGCTCGAAGTAGCCCTCGAAGGCGTCCACCTTGAGCTCCAGCGCCGGGCCTTCAAAGATATTGCCGGCCTGATTGATGCGCACATGGCCCCGGGCCCGCGCCAGATCGCGCGCCTGGTCGTAGTCGAGGTGTTCGGCGCGGATCACCAGATCGGTCCGGCGCAATTCGACCTGACCCTCGAGCGCCACTTCGCTGTCGGTTTCAGCCGAAAGACGCTGGCCCGACAGGAAAGTAGGGGCGCCGCTGCGCTGCTCCTCCCCGATGCGCTCCTGCAATTGCGGGCTCATGCGCAACTGCAAGGGCGCCGCAGCGGCCGACGCCGACTGCTGGGCGTGCGCCCCGCTGCCCTGCCACAGCACACAGGCCAGCAGTGCCAGTGGTTTCAACACGGGACGCAAAGGGATGGACAAAACAGAAGGGCCCAGGGGAAGCAGGGTTTGTAGAATGGATTATCCATGAGCCTACCCACTTCCAGCCCTCTCGTTCCCTCTGCTGCGGGCCCGGCCGCGCCTTTTGTGTCCTGGTCTGATCCGGAGCGCGCCGCCGCGTTTGACCGCTGGCTGGGCGAATTGGCCGGCCCCCAGCAACTCCAGGCCGCCAGTCTGCGGCCGGCTTCGGCCGACGCCAGTTTCCGGCGCTACCTGCGCATCGACAGCGGCCTGGGCAGCCGCATCATCATGGACGCCCCGCCGGACAAGGAGAACTGCCACCCCTTCGTGCAGGTCGCCGGCCTCATGGCGCAGGCCGGGCTGAACGTGCCGCAGATTCTGGCCTGGGATGAGCTTCAGGGTTTCATGCTCCTGTCCGATCTGGGCGGCCAGACCATGATGCAGGTCATCGACAAGGACAACGCCGCAACCAATCTGCCCCTGTACCTGAAGGCGGTCGATGCCCTGGTCGAATGGCAGACGGCATCTCGCCCGGATGTGCTGCCGGCCTACGACACGGCCCTGCTGCGCCGCGAGCTGGAGCTGTTTCCTGACTGGTACCTGGCCAAATACCGCGGCGTCGCGGTCGAGGGCAGGCTGCGCGAGACGCTGGACAAGATGTTCGCGCTCATCATCGAGCGCAACCTGACCTGGCCTTGCGTCTACGTGCACCGTGACTTCATGCCGCGCAATCTGATGATCCCCGGTGATGCGGGTGAGGATCGCCTGGGCGTGCTCGATTTCCAGGACGCCGTTCACGGCCCCGTCACCTACGACATCGCCAGCCTCATGCGCGACGCCTTCCTGAGCTGGGAAGAGGATTTTGTGCTCGACGTCACCATCCGCTACTGGCAAAAAGCCCGCAAGGCCGGCCTGCCCGTGGGGGATGACTTTGGCGAATTCTATCGGGGTGTCGAGTGGATGGGCCTGCAGCGTCACCTCAAGGTGGCCGGCATCTTTGCGCGGCTGACGCTGCGCGACGGCAAGCCGCAGTACCTGGCCGATGCGCCACGCTTCATCTCCTACATCCGCGCCACCTGCGCGCGCTACGTCGAGCTCAAGCCCCTGCTGCGCCTGGTGGATGAGGTCGAGGGCATCACCGCGGTCAGCGGCTACGCCTACGGCCGCGTCTGAAACCCTATGGCTTGCTACCCCTGCGCCCGGGCTGAGCCTGTCGAAGCCCCCGCGCAGCCCTTCGACAGGCTCAGGGCGAACGGATGCCTGGGCACTCGCGCCTAGCTGTTCCCCCATACCTCGCTCAACCATGCCCCGCTTTTACTGCCTCGGCCCGCTGGCCATCGGCGCCACGCTGATGCTGCCTGCCGGGGCCGCACGCCACGTGCAGGTCCTGCGCCTGCAACCCGGGGATGCGATCACGCTCTTCAACGGCGAAGGCGGCGAATGTTCGGCCACCGTCACGCGCATGGGCCGCAGCGACGTCGAAGTGCAAGTCGTCTCGCACGCAGCCATCGAGCGTGAAGCGCCGCGCGCCGTGCACCTGGCCCTGGGCATGCCCGCCAACGAGCGCATGGACTGGCTGGTCGAGAAAGCCACCGAACTGGGTGCGGCCAGCCTGCAGCCGCTGCAGGCCGAGCGCAGCGTGCTGCGCCTGGCCGGCGAGCGCGCCGAGAAGAAACGCAGCCACTGGCAGAGCGTGGCCATCGCCGCCTGCGAGCAGTGCGGGCGCAACTCCGTGCCGCCCGTGCATCCCATCCAGGCGCTGCCGGCCTGGCTGTCGTCCGCTCCGACGGGCCATCGCCTCTTGTTGTCCCTGCAATCCGACAGCGTGCCGCTGCCACAACACCTCGCCAGCCTGGACGCCGGGCCGGTGCTTTTCCTCTCCGGCCCCGAGGGCGGGCTGAGCGCGGCCGAGGAGCAGGCGGCCCGCAAGCAGGGCTTTGTGCCCGTCAGTCTCGGCGCGCGCACCCTGCGCGCCGAGACCGCACCGCTAGCCGCCCTGCTTGCCCTTACACTGGCTCGATGAACCCACGCCTGCTGCTGCTGGCCGTCTGCCAGGGCCTGTTCTTCACCAACAACATCGTCTTCATCGCCATCAATGGCCTGGTGGGTCTGAGCCTGGCGCCGCTGGGCTGGATGGCCACGCTGCCCGTCATGGGTTATGTGGTGGGCGGCGCCCTGAGCACCGGCCTGGTGGCACGCACGCAGGCACGCCGGGGCCGGCAAGCCTCCTTCCAGATCGGGCTGATGGTGGCGCTGCTCTCGGCCCTGCTTTGCGCCTATGCCGCCTGGAGCCGCAACTTCTGGTTGCTGGTGGTCGCCACCTTGATCGCGGGTTATTACAGCGCCAATGGCCAGCTCTACCGGTTTGCGGCGGCCGAGCTGGTGGTTCCGAATGACCGCGAGAAGGCCGTGTCCCTGGTGATGGCGGGTGGCCTGATCGGCGCCATCGTCGGCCCCAACCTTGCCAAGTACACCCGAGATCTGCTGGCCACGCCTTTTGCCGGCGCCTACCTGGCCCTGGCCGTCGTGGCCTTGCTGGGCCTGCTGGTCATGGCCTTCGTGAAGTTCCCGCCGGCGCCGCCGGCCGTTGCGGGCGCGCCAGCCGGGCGTTCGATCTGGGAGATCACGGGTCAGCCCCAGTTTTTCGTAGCCATCGTCGGCGCCGCCCTGGGTTTTGGCGTCATGAACCTGTTGATGGCAGCCACGCCGCTGGCCATGCAGGTCTGCGCTTACCCCTTTGACGACGCAGCCCTGGTACTGGAGTGGCATGTGATCGGCATGTTCGCGCCGGGCTTCTTCACGGGCCACCTGATCAAGCGTTACGGGACGCTGGCCATCATGGGCGTGGGCGTGCTGCTGAACTTCCTGTGCATCGCCATCGCGCTCACCGGCGTGGACCTGCACCAGTTCCTCATTGCCCTGTTCCTGCTGGGCGTGGGCTGGAACTTCCTCTTCACGGGCAGCACCACACTGGCCCTGCAGTCCTACCGCCCGGAGGAAAAGGACCGTGCCCAGGCCACCATCAATTTCTGCGTCTTCGCCGTGATGGCGCTGACGTCCTTCG
The DNA here is from genome assembly GCF_054780335.1 of Curvibacter fontanus. Classification (NCBI taxonomy): domain Bacteria; kingdom Pseudomonadati; phylum Pseudomonadota; class Betaproteobacteria; order Burkholderiales; family Comamonadaceae; genus Curvibacter; species Curvibacter fontanus. The sequence continues at coordinate 124,700 of NZ_BAAGWN010000046.1, read as the reverse complement.
CCTCCGGCGCGCTGGTGACAACGCAGGGCTGGTGGCTGCTCAACATCGGCTCGCTGCTGCCGGTAGCCCTGACGGGCTTGGCCCTGGTGTGGCTGGCGGTGAAGCGCAAGGCGGTCTAGGACCGCGGCCCGATCAGCGGGTCCGCCTCACGCGCGCCGCGAGTGGCGCGCGACGTACGGCTGAAGCACGCCGTCCATCCGCGACGGCCAGCCCTCGCCGGCGGATCTGAAATACGCCACCACTCCCGGGCTGTAGCGCACGGACACCAGCAGCTTCTGGTTCTCCGACTTGGGCCGGCCACGTAGCGCCTTCATCGGAACCATGGCTTGTAGCTGCTTCGGACTCAGGGGTTGCGCATCAGGGTCGGTCTTTTGGCTGCCGCCGTGATCGGCTTGTCGTCTGCAGGCGCGGGCCGCACCACGCTTTCGCTGCAGGCTTGCCACCCGAAAAGAAGGACCGGTCTCGTGAGGTCGCTGGTCTGGACAGCGCACGAAAGCTCTCTTCGGTGATCGGGATAAGAACCACCTTTCCCACTCGATCAAGGGCTTCCACCAGTCGGTCAATTGTGCCGAAGGGGCGGCAAACGAAGACTACGGTTAGTCTCGTCGATGGATCCCGTAGATAACAGATTCGTCATCTTCCCGTCATCCTGGCGACTGTCGGGATTTTGCACAATTCGCGTTGAGAACTTCGACAAGTTCGGCCCGAACGGAGGAACTTGTTCAGCATTTCCCTAACGATGATCGTCACCGCCGACGCGACACACTTGTTGCGTCGGCATGTTTAGCAACTATCCGAATCAACCCACTGGAGCAACCTCATGAAAAATACCAAAGCTTTTCTTATTGCGCTGGCTTTCGCCGCCACCGCACCTGTTGCGATTACCGCTTACGCCCAGGCCATGAATCACGGCAAGATGGATGGCATGAACATGCCTGGTGCCAAGATGGACGGAATGGACATGTCGGCCAAGAATGCCGACAGCATGGCAGGCTCGATGACCGAGGGTGAGGTGCGCAAAGTGGACAAGGCGGCCAGGAAGATCACGCTGAAGCACAGCGACATCAAGAACTTGGACATGCCCGGCATGACGATGGTGTTCCAGGTCAGGGACGCGGCCCTGCTGGACAAAGTGAAGGCCGGCGACAGGGTCAAGTTCTCGGCCGAAAAGGCGGACGGCGCGATCATCGTCACCTCGATCGAAGTCGCCCGCTAAGACCGCAAGCAACCGCCCATTCACTGCTTGCATTGGAGATGCCCACATGAATACATCCAGGCGAAAATCGCTTCAGGCCCTGCTGGGTCTCGGAAGTCTGGCGGCGCTGCCCCGTGGCTGGGCTCAGGTGCGCGCGGTCGAACTCGGCGCGGTACCGGTGTCGCGCTCCTATGACCTGACAGTTGCCGAGACGGCCCTTAATGTCACCGGCGAGCCTGCCGTCGGCATCACGATCAACGGTACGATGCCCGGCCCGGTCCTGCGCTTCCGCGAAGGCGACGAGGTCGTGGTGCGCGTGACGAACCGGCTGCAGGAGATCACCGGCATCCACTGGCACGGCCTGCTCGTACCGAATGACCAGGATGGTGTTCCCGGTGTCACTTACCCGGGCATTCGGCCGGGCGAAACCTTCACCTACCGCTTCAAGCTGCGCCAAAGCGGCACCTACTGGTATCACAGCCATGCGGCGCTGCAGGAGGCTGCCGGCTATTTCGCGCCGTTGATCATCGATCCGGCCAAACCAGACCCGTTCCAGTATGACCGCGAGTACATCGTGATGATCTCTGACTGGATCGACACGCCACCAGCACAGGTGCTGGCCAATTTGAAGAAGGTCGACGGCTATTACAACTACCGCCGCATCACCACGCCACAATTCCTGGCACAGCTGCGCAATGCACCTGACGCGAAGGCACGTGACGCGCTCCGCGCAGAGCGAAGTGAATGGGCGAAGATGCGCATGGACCCCACTGACTTCAGTGACGGTGGCGAGGAATGGACCTCCCTGCTGCAAGGCAAGCGGCCGGACGAGAACTGGACGGGCCTGTTCCGGCCGGGGGAGCGTGTGCGGCTGCGCTTCATCAACGCTTCGCCGATGAACTTGTACGACGTGCGCATACCGGGCTTGCCGATGACCGTGGTACAGGCTGACGGCCAAAACGTACGGCCGGTCGAGGTCGACGAGTTCCGAATCGGCAATGGTGAAACCTACGACGTGATCGTACAGCCCAAGGAAGCGCGTGCCTATACCATCTTCGCGCCGACGATCGCCCGCGTGGGCTACGCGCGAGGCACACTGGCGCCCGAAATCGGCATGAGCGGCCCGGTACCCGATATGGGGCCCAGGCCGGTACGCACGATGGCTGACATGGGCATGGGGGGCATGGACATGGGCGGCAATTCGGCCGCTATGCCAGGCATGGATATGGGACAAACACTCGATGGGGGCGGGCAGGCCGGGATGGCGGCAAAACCCCCGGACCCGCATGCGGGCATGGCAATGCCGGCATCACCCGGGGGCGGCGGCAGCGCGGACATGGGCGGCATGCCCGGGATGGCAGGCATGCCGGACAGCGGCGAGGCCGCGGCTCCGAAGGTGCAGGCCGACGCGGATGGTCTGCGCCGGCTGAAGTACGCGCACCTTCGGGCAGAGACACGCAATGCCGACAGCCGCGCGCCGGAGAAGGAGCTGCTCGTTCGACTCACGGGTGACATGGCGCGCTACTTCTGGTCCATCAACGGCAAGAAGCTGTCCGAGTCGCAGCCATTCGAAGTCGGCGTTGGAGAACGGGTGCGCATCAAGATGGTGAACGAAACCATGATGGAGCACCCCATGCACCTGCACGGAGTCTTCATGGAACTCGTCAACGGCAATGGCCGGTACGCGCCCCGCAAGCACACCATCATCGTTCCTCCCGCCCAGACGGTCGAACTGGACGTCACCTACGAGGACGAAGGAACGTGGGCGTTCCATTGCCACCTTTTCTACCACGCCGCCACCGGCATGATGCGGCTGGTCAAAGTCGCCTGAGGGATCAAGTAAAAATGTTGCTGCAAAGAAACGTCGTAGCAAGCGCCTCGTTGGCGGTGGCTGCCTTGGGATTCTGGACCGGCGCCGCGCAGGCCATGGAAGATGAATCGATCTACTCCTACACCAGGGTGGAGGCTGCCGCGGGCAAGGTGCCTGAGCAGCCAGGATCAAGCCAGACGCTTGTCGTTGATGGCTGGGTGGGCGGAGACTTCAACCGCCTCTGGTACCAATTCGACGGCGAAAGGGTGAACGGACGCACGGAAGCGGCCGAGACCCAGCTGCTCTACGGCAGGTATGTCGCCCCGTTCTGGGACGCGCAGATCGGCCTGCGGCATGACAGCAGCCCTCGCGGGCGGGACTACCTTGCGGCGGGTGTACGGGGGCTGGCCCCTTACCTGTTCGACGTGGACTTGAAGCTCTTCGTGCGCGACGACGGTGAGCTGTTCGGCCGCACCCGGTTCGAGCGCGACGTGCTGCTGACGAACCGGTTCATCGCGCGCCCGTATCTTGGCGTGGAGTGGGCGGGTTCCAACCAGGACTCCACTGTCCGTGGCGGCCCGTACCAGACGGATCTGGGGATGCAGGCGCGCTACGAGTTCAACAGGCGCGTGGCACCCTTCGTCGACGTCTCGCGCACCTTCTATCCTCTCGCGCAATCCGACGGCTCGCGCCCGGTCACCACGCTGCGCGCGGGCCTGCGCGTCATCTTCTGATTTGCTCGAAAGGTTGAAGATGGAACGAACCTCCGCGCCGGGCGAAGACTGGCGGTACGGCCGGCTGGCGATCTTCCTGCATTGGGTCATTGCCCTGCTCGTCGCAGTCCTTCTTGGTCTAGGTTGGTACATGATGAGCGTGGAAGAGGATCCGGGAAGCGCACCGCTCTTCGCCTTGCACATCTCGCTCGGGCTGACTGTGGCCTTCCTGATCGCTCTGCGTCTGGCCTGGCGGTTCGGCAATCCACCCCGGTCGACGGAAACCGGGCCACGCTGGCAGGCGCGGGCAGCGCGACTGACCCATTGGCTGCTCTATCTGCTGTTGGTCCTGATGCCGCTGACCGGGTTCCTCGGAGCGTCCTTCGGCGGGGACGGAGTGGCTTTCTTCGGCATGGCGCTCCCGCAGTGGTCGGCGCGCAACGACTCCCTGAAAGAGCAGCTTTTCGGGGTGCACTCCTTCGTCGCCTGGCTCCTGGTCGCCGTGGTGTCGCTGCACGCCCTCGGAGCGCTGAAGCACCTTCTGCTCGACCGGGACGGCGTGTTCTGGCGCATGTGGCCCGTCGACAGCAGCCGGCAGGGCCGCTGACCTGCTCATGGATAGGCATCGCGAAACGCATCGCTTCGGCCACATCGGGTGGCTGCGCGCTGCTGTGCTGGGCGCCAACGACGGCATTGTCTCCACGGCGAGTCTGATCGTCGGCATTGCGGCGACGCAAGCCGGCAAGAGCGAAGTGCTCGTCTCGGGTGTAGCGGCGCTGGTGGCCGGGGCCATGGCCATGGCTGCCGGCGAGTATGTCTCCGTCAGTTCGCAGGCCGACACGGAACGGGCCGACCTGGCCAAGGAAAGATTTGAACTGGCGAGCGTGCCCGAGCGCGAACTCGCCGAACTGGCAGCCATCTATGTCGCGCGCGGAGTGGAGCCAGGGCTCGCCGCGGAGGTGGCGCGCCAGCTCACGGCCAACGACGCGCTCGGGGCGCATGCCCGGGATGAACTCGGACATGCCGAAGCGACCGCAGCCAGACCCGCCGTCGCGTCGCTGGCGTCTGCGGGTTCGTTCGCAGCCGGCGCGGCTCTTCCGATCCTGGTGGTCGTGCTGCTGCCCGCGTCCGGTTTGATGGTGGGCGTGAGCCTTTCGTCGCTGGTGTTTCTTGCCGGACTCGGCTCGCTCGCAGCCTACGCGGGGGGCGCCTCCGTTTCAAGGGCCGCACTCAGGATCGTGGGATGGGGCGCCTCGGCGATGGCAGTGACCGCCCTGGTCGGACGGCTGGTCGGAGCGCCCTTGAGCTGAGGAATGGGCCCACGTGAGCGGCGCATGAACCTGCCCCTGTTTGACGTACCTCTTAGCCGTTCAATGATGCGGCCTTCAACAGCTGTGCCGCGATGCCAGCTTCTGAGGCATCGGGGCTTTTCCTCATGCCTGCGGTTCAAGCGAAGGGCGCGGCTGACGTTCCCAGCCGAACTGAATAAGCCAGTTCTACCGCACCCTCACGCAAACCACTTGTCCAGCCACGCCTGCAGCCGCTCATACACCGGCCCGCGCTCGAGCTCGTTGAAGATCTCGTGGTAGAGGCCCTCGAAGCAGTGGGCCGTCAGCACCCGGGCTGGCGCGGCCTGGGCAAACGCCGCGCTGCCGCGCGGGCTGACCAGCTTGTCGGACCCCGCGTACATCAGCAGGGTGGGCACCTGCCAGCGCGGGGCCGCCGCCAGCGTTGCCGCACCCCCCTCGGCAATGAAACGCGCCAGACGCCCCGAGATGCGGTCGTGGACCAGCCTGTCCTGCTGGTAGGCCTGCACCACCTGCGGATCGTGTGAGATCCATTTCGGGTCGAGGCCATTGCCCACGCGCAGATCGGGCGCGATCGCTGGCAGCACGGCCAGCAGCAACTTCTGGAAAGCATTGAGCCCCGGGTCAAAGGCCGGCGAGGACAGCACCAGGCCATCGACCCGCGTCAGTCCCAGCGCGACCAGGCGCGCCGCCACCAGACCGCCCATGCTGTGCCCCAGCAGAATCAGGGGGGTGACAGCCTGCATGCGCTTGCGCGTGCTGCCCAGCACATCGGCCAGGTCCTCGACCAGGCGATGGTCCGAGGGCAGGCCGCCGCGTACGCCGCCGGACTCACCGTGACCGTAGTGGTCGTAGCCGCGCACCGCAAAACCCCAGCCGTTCAGGCGCCGGGCCAGTTCATCGTAGCGGCCAGCGTGCTCGCCCAGGCCATGCACCAGCACCACCACGCCGCGCAGGCGGGTGCCGGGATCGAGCGGCCAGTCCTGGATGGCCAGGTTGTCGCCGTCGGCGGCAACAAAGGTGGTCAGGGTGGATTCCGGCATCGGCGCGCCCTCAGGCCATCCGGGCGATGACCTGCGCCACCGCCGCCGTCAGCCTGCGGGCGTAGGGTACGTGCAGGAATTCATTGGGGCCATGCGCATTGCTTTGAGGGCCGAGCACGCCGCAGACCATCATCTGGGCTTTCGGGAAACCCCGCGAGAGCATGTTCATGAGCGGAATGGTGCCACCCTGGCCGATGTAGCCGCAGGGGGCGCCATAGAAGTTGCGCGAAGCCTCATCCAGGGCCCGGCTGAACCAGGGCGCGGTCTCGGGCGCGTTCCAGCCCGTGGCCGAGCTCAGACCCTCGAAGGTCACGCGCGCCTGGTAGGGCGCGTTGTCCTCCAGCAGGGTCTTGAGTTCCTGCACGGCCGCGGCCGCCTCGACCAGGGGCGGCAGGCGCAGCGAGAGCTTGAAGGCGGTATGGGGGCGCAGCACGTTGCCGGCGTTCTGCAGGTCCGGCAGGCCTTCGGCGCCGGTGACACTGAGCGTCGGCGTCCAGGTGCGATTGAGCAGGGCCTGCAGCGGGTCGGTGGTCATGGGCAGGGCGAAACGTGTGTCGCCCTCGCAGTCGTAGTGCACCCAGGGGAAACGTTTGTAGAGTTCCTCGCCCAGGATGGCGGCCGTGGCGCGCGCCTGGTCCAGCCGCTCGGGGGGCACCTCGCAATGGAAACTCTGCGGCAACAGCCGGCCGGTCTTGCTGTCTTCCAGCCGGTCCAGCACCTGGCGCAGGATGCGAAAGCTTGAGGGAACGACACCACTGGCGTCGCCCGAATGCACGCCTTCGGTCAGGATCTCGACTTTCAGCACACCGCTGGCCATGCCGCGCAGGCTGGTGGTGAGCCAGAGCTGCTCGTAGTTGCCCGCGCCCGAGTCCAGGCAGACGACCAGGCCCACATCGCCCAGGCGCGCGCGCAGCGCATCCACATAGGGCAGCAGATCGTAGGAGCCGCTTTCCTCGCAGGTCTCGATCAGCCCGACGATGCGCGGATGCGCCAGCTTCTGGCTCTTGAGGGCCTGGATGGCCGCGATGCTGGCGTAGACGGCGTAGCCGTCGTCGGCGCCGCCACGGCCGTAGAGCTTGCCGCCTTCGTATTTGGGCGTCCAGGGGCCCAGGTCCTTGCGCCAGCCGTTGAACTCGGGTTGTTTGTCCAGATGGCCGTACATGAGCACGGTCTGCGCCGACACCGGGGCGTCGCGTTCGCCGCGGCTGGCCGGCAGCTCGAAAAACAGCACGGGCGTGCGGCCTTCCAGGCGGATGACTTCCAGCGTCAGGCCCTCGACCTTCTGCGCCTCCACCCAGGCGGCCGCCTGGCGCACCACGGTGTCGATATGGCCATGCCGGGCCCACTGCGGGTCGAACATGGGCGACTTGGCCGGGATGGCGATGTAATCGCTGAGCTGGCGCACGATGTCCCCGTCCCAGGCGCGGCTGATCTCCTCCAGCGCCTGGGCGGTATCGAGCACGGTTCGGGGGGCACGGGTGTTCATGCGCATCCTTGTCGAAATGCTGGGCCACTGCCAGTATATTCATCCCCGGCCATCTGTCGTGCCCCGCCTGCTTACACTCTCGACATCAAACTATCAGGAGACCCCCGTGAATACAGCCTCCCCCCTGCGCCGCCGCCTGCTGGCGGCCTGCGTCTCGGCCCTGGCCCTGGGCGGCCTGGCCCAAGCCGCCCTGGCGCAGGCCAGGATTCCCCTGCGCATCTCCTCCCCCGCCGTGCCCGACGACTGGCACGCCAAGATGTGGAGCGTGTTCAAGGAGTCGCTGGAAAAGTCCGCGCCCAAGCAGTTCGACGTCCAGATCAACCTCAACGCCTCCCTGTTCAAGCAGGGCGCCGAGCCGGCCGCCATGGCCCGCGGCAACCTGGAACTGGCCTCGATCTCGGCCTTCGACATCGCCAAGCTGGTGCCCGCCTTCTCGATCTTCACGGCCGGGTATGTGGTCCGGGACCCGCAGCACCAGCAGAAGGTCTTCAACGGCCCGATCGGCGCCGAGCTGTTCAAGGCCGTGTCCGACAAGATGGACCTGACCGTGCTCTCCACGGTCTACCTGGGCACGCGCCAGCTCAATCTGCGCGAGGTGCGCAACGTACGCACACCGGCCGACCTCAAGGGCGTGAAGCTGCGCATGCCCGGCACCAGGGAGTGGCTGTTCCTGGGCGATGCGCTGGGCGCCACCGCCACGCCGCTGGCCTTCGGCGAGGTCTATCTGGGCCTGAAAACCGGCACCATCGACGGCCAGGACAACCCGCTGCCCACGGCGCGGGCCGCCAAGTTCTACGAGGTGACCCAACAGCTGGTGCTGACCCAGCACCTGGTCGACAGCCTCTTCATCACCATCTCCAACAAGGCCTGGAACGTCCTGACGCCGGCGCAGAAACAGAACGTGATGGCCGCGGCACAGGCTGCGGCGAAGTTCAACAACGAGAACCGGATCAAGGAAGAAGGCCAGCTCGTGGACTTCTTCCGGCAGCAGGGCTTGCAGATCAGCACACCCGATGTCGAGGCCTTCCGCAAATCAGTCCAGGACACCTACGCCCGCTCGGACTACGCCAAGGTCTGGCCGACCGGCCTGCTCGAACGCATCAACAGCACCCGCTGATCCATGGGCCTGCTGCGCAAGGCTGCCCGGACACTGGGTGGGCTGATGTTCCTGTGTCTGTTCGGGGTCTTCCTGGTGCAGATCACGGCCCGCTTCGGCTTCAACCGGCCCCTGCCCTGGACCGACGAGCTGGCGGTGGTGCTCTACCTGTGGGTCATCCTCTGGGCCTGCGCCTTCATGGTGCCCGAGCGCGAGCACGTGGTGTTCGACCTGCTGTGGAACAGCGCCAGCCGGCCTGTCCGCCGCGGGATGCGCATCACGGGCCACCTGCTGATGGGCGGCCTGGCGGCAGTGGCCATCCCGGCCAGCTGGGACTATGTGCATTTCATGGGGCGCGAGGGCACGCCCGTTCTGGGCCTGTCCTTTGAATGGGTTTTCCTGCCTTTCGTGCTGCTGCTGCTGGCCCTGGTGGGGCGCAGCCTGCATGGCCTCTGGCGGACCTGTCGGGGCCAGGACCTCGAAGACCTGGAGCACAGATCATGAGCCTGGCCCTGTGGGCCCTGGTGGGCGTGGTGCTGGCCGGCATGCTGCTGCGCATGCCCATCGGTTTTTCCATGCTGATGGCTGGCGTGGCCTACCTGCTCGTCAAGGGCCAGGACCTGGGCCTGGTGGCCGAGCAGGTCAGCAACGGCCTGTACAACAGCTATGTGCTGCTGGCGGTGCCGCTGTTCGTGTTCGCCGCCAACATCATGAACGCAGGCACGGTCAGCGAACGCATCTTCGATTTCTGCCGCATCCTGGTGGGCCGCATGCGCGGCGGCCTGGCGCAGGTGGACATCCTGGTCAGCGTGATCTTCTCGGGCATGAGCGGCAGCGCCATTGCCGACGCCGCCGGGCCGGGCCTTGTCACGATCAAGCAAATGCTGAAGAAACCCGGCTACAGCCGGGGCTTCGCCGGCGCCGTGGTGGTGGCCAGCGCCACCCTGGGGCCCATCATTCCGCCGTCGATCCCCATGGTGATCTACGCCCTGGTGTCGGGCGCCTCGGTCGGGGCGCTGTTCCTGGGCGGTGTCGTACCCGGGGTGTGCATGACCCTGCTCATGATGGGCGTGGTGCACTACATCGCCCACAAGCGCCAGATGCCACGTGAAGCCCCGGTACCGCTCAAGGACTGGCCGGGCATCCTGTTTCGCGGCGCCTTGCCGCTGTCCATGCCCATCGTGCTGCTGGGCGGCATCTACTCGGGCGCCTTCACGCCCACCGAGGCGGCGGCCGTTGCGGCCCTGCATGCGCTGATCCTGGCCGCCCTGGTGTTCCGCGCGCTCAGCTGGCGTTCCTTCTGGGGTGTGGTGCTCGAATCCACGCGTTCCAGCGCCGTGATCACCATCATCCTGGCCGGCTCCTTCATGCTGAACTATGCCTTCACGGCCGAGGGCGTGCCCCAGGCCATGGCCGCCTGGGTCGAGGGCCTGCAGCTGAGCCGCCTGCAATTCCTGTTCATGGTGAACGCCCTGTTCCTGGTCCTGGGCTGTTTCCTCGACGTCTCGGTCCTGCTGCTGGTCTTCGTGCCCATGCTGCTGCCTGCGGCGAAAATGCTGGGTGTGGACCTGGTCCACTTCGGCGTGCTGGTGGTGCTCAACATGATGATTGGCCTGATCCACCCGCCTTTCGGCATGCTGCTCTTCGTCACCAAGGCGCTGACCGGCATCCCGATCGGCGAGATGATGCGCGAAGGCTGGCTCTTCCTGGTCATGCTGCTGGGGCTGCTGGTGGCCATGACCCTGTTCCCCGAGATCGTGCTCTGGCTGCCCCGGACCATGGGCTACGGAAGTTGATACCCCCGCCCCTTGAGAGCGGAGCCCGTTCAAATATCGAGCGCCCAGATGCCCGGTAGGTTGCGCCAGTAGCCGTAGGCGTCCATGCCGTAACCCACCAGAAACCTGTTCGGCACCACCAGGCCCACGACATCGGGTCGGGCCGGTTTGGACTTGCCGATGGCCTTGTCGGCAAACACCGCCAGCAGCACCTCCGTCGCCCCCATGGCCAGCAGGCGCTCCTTCACGTGCGCCAGGGTTTCGCCCTCGTCCAGGATGTCGTCGAGCACGATCACGGTGCGCCCGCGCACATCGGCCCGCGGCTCCACCTTCCACTCGATACGGCCACCGTGATCCTTGGCGCCATAGCGGGTGACGTGGATGTAATCGAACTCCAGCGGGAAACTCAGGCGCGTCAGGAGCTGGCCCGCGAACACCACCGCGCCGCCCATCACGCCCAGCACCAGGGGGAAGGCGGGAGCGCCCTCCCGGTCAAAACGGGCATTGATCTGGTCGGCCATCCGGGCCAGCGCCGCTTGCACGGCGGCGCCATCAAAGACTTCGGTGGCCTGGGCCAGCAGAGCGCGGGCCTTGGTCGCGTGGGCCTGGGCGCTCAGTTCTGGGGTGGCAGACATGGTCGGTCCCGGTCAGGGTAGGGATGTTCAGCGCGAAAACTTCAGCACCGCGGTGCTGGCCAGCAGATTGGGCATGAAACGCCGCAGGCGACCGTTGTGCAGGCCGAAGCTGTCGATGATCTGCAAGCCATTGCGTTGCGCCAGCACCTCGAGATCGGCATGCGTGCCGACGCGGATATTGGGCGTGTCATACCACTGGTAGGGCAGGCGGCGCGTCACCGGCATACGGCCGAGCAGGACGCTGAGCCGGTTGGGCCAGTGGGCGAAATTGGGGAAGGCCACGATACCCGTGCGACCCACCCGTGCGGTCTCGCGCAACACGGTCTCGGCATTGCGCAGGTGCTGCAGGGTGTCGATCTGCAGCACCACGTCGAAGCTCTGGTCGTCAAACAAGGACAGGCCCTCGTCCAGGTTGAGCTGGATGACGTTGACACCGCGCTGCACGCAGGCCAGCACGTTGTCGTCGGCGATCTCGATGCCGTAACCACTGCAGCCACGCGTGGCCTGCAAATGAGCCAGCAGGGCGCCGTCGCCGCAGCCCAGGTCCAGCACGCGGGCACCGGGCGGCACCAGGCTGGCGATGGTTTCCAGGGTCAGGCGGTCGCTCACTGGGTAAGCTCCGTGCTGCGCACTGCGGTGCGAGCGCCTTCGGGCGGCCGGGCGGCGCTCATGCGGTCACCTCCCCAGCAATACCCTGAAAGTAGGAGCGCACCAGCTTCATGTAACGCGCATCGTCGAGCAGGAAGGCGTCGTGCCCGTGCGGGGCGTCGATCTCGGCGTAAGTGAGCTCGCGGCGGTTGTCGAGCAGAGCCCGGGCGATCTCGCGGCTGCGTTTGGGCGAGAAACGCCAGTCGGTGCTGAAACTCACCAGCAGGAACTTGCAGCGGGCAGCCGCCAACGCGCGGGTCAGGTTGCCCTCATGCGCGCGCGCCGGATCGAAATAGTCCAGTGCGCGCGTGATCAGCAGATAGGTGTTGGCGTCGAAGTACTCGCTGAACTTGTCGCCCTGGTAACGCAGATAGCTTTCAATCTGGAACTCGACGTCCTGCGTGGTGTATTGGTAGCCCTCGCGCACGACACCGTCCACGGCCGCCCTGAGCTCGCGTCCGAACTTCTCGTTCATGACGTCGTCGCTCAGGTAGGTAATGTGGCCGATCATGCGCGCGATGCGCAGGCCGCGCTTGGGGATCACGCCATGTTCGTAGAAATGGCCGCCATGGAAATCGGGGTCGGTCACGATGGCGCGGCGCGCCACTTCGTTGAAGGCGATGTTCTCGGCGTTGAGGTTGGGCGCGCTGGCCACCACCACAGCGTGGCGCACACGCCCGGGGTATTGCAAGGTCCAGGACAGGGCCTGCATGCCGCCCAGGCTGCCGCCCATGACGGCGGCCAGGGTCTGGATGCCCAGGGCATCGAGCAGGCGCGCCTGGGCGTTGACCCAGTCCTCCACCGTCACCACCGGGAAATCGGCGCCGTAGACCTTGCCCGTGTCAGGATTGACGTGCATGGGGCCGGTGGAGCCGAAGCAGGAACCCAGGTTGTTGACGCCGATGACAAAGAACTTGTCGGTGTCCACAGGCTTGCCCGGGCCGATCATGTTGTCCCACCAGCCTTCGCTTTTGGGCTGGCCTTCGTAGACACCGGCCACATGGTGCGAGGCGTTGAGCGCGTGGCAGATCAGCACGGCGTTGGACTTGTCGGCATTGAGCGTGCCGTAGGTCTCGTAGGCCAGGGTGTAGCCGCGGATGCTCGCGCCGCTCTGCAGGGACAGGGCGGCGTCGAATTGCATCGACTGGGGCTGGGCGATCAGCATCGCGGTCTGGCTCTCACAAAACAAAACCCGGCATAGCATTCAGCCTGGCCGGGTCTCAGAAGATGAAAACACCTTGCCTCTTTAGCTGAACTTCGGAACTCCAGGGTTCCGGCGCCCGCAATCGGGTTCAAATCGGCGCTGATGATGAGTATAAGTCCAAGTCTCAGCCCCAGCCCCAGCCCAGCAGCGCGAGCAGCCCCAGACCGGCAAAGATCACCGCCGAAACCAGATGGACCAGGCGTATGGGGATGTGCCGGGTCATGCGCTCACCCAGCCAGACCACGGGCGCATTGGCCAGCATCATGCCCAGCGTGGTGCCGGCGACAACCCAGGCCCAGGCCTGGTATTGCGCCGCCAGCATGACGGTGGCGATCTGCGTCTTGTCGCCCATCTCGGCCAGGAAGAAAGCGATCACGGTGGTGCCGAACACCCCCCAGCGCGGCGCCCGGGCCCCGCCCGCGTCTTCATCGATCTTGTCCGGGATGAGCATCCAGACCGCCATGACCAGAAAAGACAGGCCCAGGATCCAGCGCAGCCAGACCGGACCCAGAACGGTCGTCACCCAGGTGCCCACCGCCCCGGCCAGGGCATGGTTGAACAGGGTGGCCACCAGGATGCCGGCCACGATGGGCCAGGGTTTGCGAAAACGGATGGCGAGGAGCAGGGCGAGCAACTGGGTCTTGTCACCCATTTCGGCCAGCGCGACCAGGCCGGTCGATATCAGAAAAGCTTCCACCGGCCGATTCTAGTCTCCGGTTTCAGCATACTCATCATTGGAGGCCGTCGAGTTTTGCGCCGATTTTTGATGGCGACGACTAACTTGAATGCAAAATAAAAGTCACTTTATTCGCGCTATATCTCTATGCGTTCTGTGGATATGGCCCTGCGCGGCTGTACTCGACTTTTCATTGCTCAGAGGCCGTGACAGCTCGTCAAGGATCCCACAGTTCGCCGCCGCCTGAGCCTCGCCACAACGCTCACGCAGGCTTTTCAGCTGTTTCTCCAGCGCACGCAACTCCCGAATCCGGTCGGCCACATGGCCGATGTGCGCATCCAGAAGTGCATTCACATCACCGCAGTCCGATCCGGGGGCATCCTTGAAGCGCAGCAGCTGCCGGATCTCATCCAGGGTCATGTCCAGGCTGCGACAGTGCCGGATGAAAGTCAGTCGCTCGGCATGGGCCTCACCATAAATTCGGTAGTTGCCTTCAGTACGGGCGGGCTCGGGCAGCAGACCTTCGCGCTCGTAGTAGCGGACCGTTTCGACCCGGGTTTGGGTCTGTTTCGACAGATCACCGATCTTCATACTCAACTCCCCACGATCAAGCCGCGACGGTTCGAGGCTGGACGGCGATCAGGGCCAGGCCCAGCAGACAGACCGTCCCGCCCACCGGATCCCGACGTGTGGGCGTGACACCCTCCACACGCCAAGGCCTCAGCAACGCTGCCACCACATCGACACCACCGTAAACCGTCAGGGCAGGCAGCAGCCGACGATCTCCGCCACGGCGGTGAGAACGTACAGAATCGAGACGCGCAGGGCTTCCGACATGGCAAGGTGGCTATGGGATCCGGGTGATCGCATCTTAGCGGCTTGACTCTATAGCCGCTACAGGGTTTCCAATTCAATCCAACAAGGAGTGGAAATGCAGCGACGGAACAGCTCAGCGCAGGACCAGGACCACGGATGCGCCTGCAGTGTCACGCCGGCGCCCGTTCGCGTCGAAACCGGACCCGCCGGCGCCCCAGGCGCGGTTTTCCGCATCCCGGCCATGGATTGCGCTGCCGAGGAAAGCGAGATCCGGCATGCGTTGGCGGACATTGCCGGCGTGCGGAGCCTCGGCTTCCAGCTGTCGGCGCGCACCCTGCGCATCGATGCCCCGGCCGAAGTCATCGCACGTGCTCTGGACGCCATCCGCCAGGCCGGCTTTGATCCCCAGCCTGTCGCGCCACTTGCACAGGATGCACCGCACGCCCCCATGGCCGAAGGGCTGTGGCGCCTCGGTGCTTCACTGCTGCTGGCCATTGCCGCCGAACTGCTGGACTTCTTCGCGCCGGAGACGGCCGTCTACAAAGGCGCCGGCATGGCCCTGGCGGCGGCGGCGATCTGGCTGGCCGGCTTCTCCACCTACAGCAAGGGCTTGACCGCGCTGCGGCAGGGCCGGCTGAACATCAGCGCCCTGATGACGGTGGCAGTCACAGGCGCCTTCCTGATCGGCCAATGGCCGGAGGCGGCCATGGTGATGGCGCTCTATGCCATCGCTGAACTCATCGAGGCGCGGGCCGTGGACCGGGCGC
Source organism: Curvibacter fontanus (assembly GCF_054780335.1). Classification (NCBI taxonomy): domain Bacteria; kingdom Pseudomonadati; phylum Pseudomonadota; class Betaproteobacteria; order Burkholderiales; family Comamonadaceae; genus Curvibacter; species Curvibacter fontanus. The sequence goes on along the minus strand of NZ_BAAGWN010000046.1, from coordinate 109,529 downwards.
GCAACGCCATCAAGAGCCTGCTGGATCTGACGCCGGACAGGGCTGAAATCCGCCAACCCGACGGCGAATGGAAGGAGCTTGCCGCGGCCGATGTTGCCCTGGAGGCCATCGTCAGGGTCAAGCCCGGGGCGCGCATTCCACTCGATGGCGTGGTCATGACCGGCAACAGTGCGATCAACCAGGCACCGGTGACGGGCGAGAGCATGCCGGTGGACAAGATCGCAGGCGATCCGGTCTTCGCGGGCACCATCAACGGCGCCGGCGCGCTCGAAGTGCGCGTCACCGCCGCCGCCGGCAACACCACGCTGGCCCGCATCATCCGGGCCGTGGAACAGGCCCAGGGCAGCCGCGCGCCGACCCAGCAGTTCGTGGACCGCTTCGCTGCCATCTACACCCCGGCGGTGTTCGCGCTCGCCGTGGCCGTGGCGCTGTTGACGCCCTGGCTCATGGGCTTGAGCTGGATGGCGGCCCTGTACAAGGCCCTGGTCCTGCTGGTCATCGCCTGCCCCTGCGCCCTGGTGATTGCCACGCCGGTCACGGTGGTCAGCGGCCTGGCCTCGGCGGCGCGCCGCGGCATCCTCATCAAGGGCGGGGTCTACCTCGAAGACGCTCACAAGATCAGGGCGATCGCGCTGGACAAGACCGGCACCATCACCGAGGGCAAGCCCCGGCTGGTGGCCACCGAGGTGCTGCCTTCACCGATCCCGGAGGCACAGGTGCTGCGCTGGGCCGGCGATCTGGCGGGCCATTCCGATCATCCCGTGTCCAAGGCCATCGTCCAGGGACTGGGTCACAGCAACGGACAGCTGGAGCAGTTCACGGCCCTGCCCGGCCGTGGCACCCAGGCCCGCACCGATGGCCAGACGCTCATCCTGGGCAACCACCGCCTGATCGAGGAGCGGGGCCTGTGCACCCCGGCGATCGAGGCACGGCTGGCAGAACACGAGGCGCAGGGGCGCACCGTGACGCTGCTGGCCATGGAGAACCAGGTGCTGGCCCTCTTTGCCGTGGCCGACACCATCAAGGAGAGTTCACGCGAGGCCCTGAGCGAGCTCCACGCTCTGGGGGTGCGCTCGGTGATGCTGACAGGTGACAACCCGGCGACCGCGCAAACGATAGCCCGCCAGGCCGGTATCGACGATGCACGCGGCAATCTGCTGCCCGAGGACAAGCTGACGGCCATCGAGGATCTGCAGACGCGCTATGGGGTGACCGCGATGACCGGAGATGGCATCAACGATGCGCCGGCCCTGGCGCGCGCCAGCATCGGCATCGCCATGGGCGCGGCGGGCACCGACACGGCCATGGAGGCGGCCGACGTGGTCATCATGAACGACGACCTGCGCCGCATCCCCGAGCTGATCCGGCTCTCACGTCGTACCCGGTCCGTGCTCTGGCAGAACATCGTGCTGGCCCTGGGCATCAAGTCGGTCTTCCTGGTGCTGTCGGTTCTGGGCGGCGCCACCATGTGGATGGCCGTGTTCGCCGACATGGGCGCCAGCCTGATCGTGGTGTTCAACGGCCTGCGCCTGCTGAAGACCAAGACTTGAAGGGGGCGCATGAAAACAGCCCCTATCAACCTCGAGCGCCAGAACCCGTCATGCCACGGCACCGCCCGATTTCCGGCGCCAACATGCAGCGTCTACGAGAATGCCACCCATGCGCCGCCGCTGGCTCTCCATTCTTCTGCTGGCCCTGCTCCCGCTGCAACTCAGTTGGGCGGCAGTGAGCGTGCATTGCCGGCACGAAACCGCCGCCGCGAATCGAACGAAATCTATGCCTTGCACAGGCCGTGCTGGGCTGGAGCTTTGGCAGTCATGGCGAGCACCTCACATCCGTTCGCCCTGAGCCTGTCGAAGGGCCCCGACAGGCTCAGCCGGAACGGCAAGATGTCATGCGTAAAGAAAACATCAATGGATGACAGGTCAGTTCTCGTGCCCTTGGCGCTGCAGGAAGCCGAGGCGAGCACTCTCGCTGCTGGTCATGGAAATCTTCTGGCCATCAGCCGTCTCCAGGACTTGGCCTTTGGAGACGTGGACAACGCGGTCGAACTTGTCGGCCGCAGCCATTTTCCCGTCCTTGAAAACGTACACAGTGCCGCCGTCTTTGAGGCGGTAGGTTTTGTCGACATTGTTCGCCAGCGAGTCGGAAGCAAAAGCGGTCGATGCCAGGGTGCTGAGCACAGCGGCGGCGAAGAGCGAGGTGATGCGGGCGTTCATATCAGTTCCTTTCTTGAATACAGGTGCAACGTCACTTGATGCACCTTGTGCGAATGCACGTCCTGTATTCTGTCGATCGGCCCTGACATGAAGATGTGCCGGTGATTACATTTGCGTCAGATCCGATACATCGGGAAGAGAAAGGCTGCAACGGGCATTGCGCACGCCTTCGCGGCTCATGCTTTGTGCTCGAAGCATTCTGTTCGAGAGCAATCCAAGGCCGCGATCAACGGGCAGGAAACTTTGCCCTGCTGCGCGTTGCATTCGCTCACCAGCGTCGACAGCGCCGCCTCCATCCGCGCGAGGTCTGCCAAGCGGGTGCGCACGTCGGCCAGGCGCAGGGCAGCCAACCCGGCAGCCTCGCTGCAGTGGGCGCCATCCGCGAGTTTCAGGAGCTGGCCGACTTCATCCAGGCTGAATCCCAGGCGCTGGGCTGACTTCACGAACTTCACCCGCGCCATATCCGCATGACCATAGCGGCGTATGCCCCCATACGGCCGCGCCGGTTCCGGCAGCAGGCCCTTGCGCTGATAGAAGCGGATCGTCTCCACATTGACCCTGACCGCCTTGGCAAAGGCGCCGATGGTCAGGCTCTCCAGATCGTTCTTCATCGCGCTTGACTCCGTACTTGACTACGGACGTAACGTTACAGCATCAACCGAAAACCCGGAAGGAGAACCTCATGTCGGAACCCACGAGCGGTCGCGGCGCCTTGGTCGCCGGCGGCCTCGCCGCCATCCTCGCATCCACCTGCTGCCTTGGCCCCCTCGTGCTGGTCACGGTCGGCTTTTCGGGCGCCTGGATCGGCAACCTGACCGTACTGGAGCCGTACCGGCCGCTGTTCATCGGCGCGGCACTCGTCGCGCTGCTCCTTGCCTGGCACAGCATCTTCCGCCCGGCACAAACCTGCAAACCGGACGCCCTTTGCACCGTGCCGCAGGTACGGACGGTCTCCAGGCTGATTTTCTGGACAGTGGTTGCCCTGGTCTTGCTTGCCATCGCGTTTCCCTACGTTCTGCCGCTGTTCTATTGAAAGGAAAGGAGCGTCATGAAGAAACTCGCCGCCCTGATCGCCCTGATCGCCACCCTGAGCACCCCGGCCTGGGCTACCACCAGGACCGTCACCCTATCGGTGCCCGGCATGACCTGCGCCGCGTGCCCGATCACCATCAAGAAGGCCCTGTTCAAGGTCGCTGGTGTCCAGAAAGCCGAGTTCAGCCTCGAGAAACGTGAGGCCATCGTGACTTTCGATGACACCAAGACCAGCGCCGCAGCGCTGGCCAAGGCTACTGAGAGCGCGGGCTATCCCGCTGCCGTAAAACCGTGAGGGCATGGTCATGACCGGAACGATCACCCTGCACATCGACGGCATGACCTGCACGTCGTGCGCCGTGCACATCCAGCAGTCTTTGGAAAACGTGCCCGGCGTGCGCTCGATCTCGGTGTCCTGTCCGCGCAAACGGGCCGAGATCGAGGCGGATGCGGGCGTGAGCCCGGATCAGCTGGTCGCGGCTGTGAACGCGCTCGGCTACCGCGCAAGGGTTGCCGGCTCTCAGGGCCCGCTCCCAGGCGGCCTGTTCGACAAGGCGCTCGACTGGACGGGCAGGGGGGCAAAGCACGTCGGCAGCGCACCAGCGCTGCACGTGGCCGTGATCGGCAGCGGTGGTGCGGCGATGGCGGCGGCGCTGAAAGCTGTCGAGCAGGGTGCGCGTGTGACCCTCATCGAGCGGGGCGTCATTGGCGGAACCTGCGTCAACATCGGTTGCGTGCCATCCAAGATCATGATCCGCGCTGCGCACATCGCCCACCTGCGTCGCGAAAGCCCGTTCGATGAAGGTCTGACTGCCTGCGCGCCCGCCGTACTGCGCGAGCGACTGCTGGCCCAGCAGTCGAGCCGTGTCGAGGAGCTGCGCCGCGCCAAGTACGAAGGCATCCTGGCGAGTACCCCGGCCATCACCGTGCTGCACGGCGAGGCTCGTTTCAAGAACGCGCACACGCTGACCGTCCTGCTTTCTGACGGTGGGAGCCGGGAAGTGACTTTTGACCGCTGCCTGGTTGCGACCGGTGCGAGTCCGGCGATTCCACCGATCTCCGGCTTGAAGGACACGCCCTACTGGACTTCCACCGAGGCGCTGGCGAGTGACACGGTACCTGAGCGCCTGGCCGTGATTGGCTCGTCGGTGGTTGCCGTGGAGCTGGCGCAAGCATTTGCCCGGCTCGGCAGCCAGGTCACCATCCTGGCGCGCAGCACACTGCTCTTGCGCGAAGACCCGGCCATTGGCGCAGCCATCATGGCCATCTTCCGCGCCGAGGGCATCAAGGTGCTGGACCATACCCAGGCGTTTCAAGTTGCTTATGCGAATGGGGAATTCGCACTCGCCACCGGGCACGGCGAGCTGCGCGTCGACCGGCTGCTGATCGCCACCGGGCGTGCACCGAATACGTCCCGCCTGAATCTCGGTGCGGCAGGCGTCGAGGTCGACGCGCAAGGAGCCATCGCCATCGACTCACGCCTGCGAACAAGCACACCGCACATCTTTGCTGCCGGCGACTGCACCAACCAGCCGCAGTTTGTCTATGTGGCGGCGGCAGCCGGCACGCGGGCCGCGATCAACATGAGCGGCGGCGACGCTGCGCTGGACCTGACCGCGATGCCGGCGGTGGTGTTCAGCGATCCGCAGGTGGCGACGGTGGGCTGCAGTGAAGCGCAGGCGCGCGACGATGGCATCGCGACCGACAGCCGGACCCTGACGCTCGACAATGTGCCGAGGGCGCTGGCCAACTTCGACACGCGCGGCTTCATCAAACTGGTCACCGAGGCCGGCTCGGGACGGCTGATCGGCGTGCAGGTGGTGGCAGCAGAAGCGGGTGAGCTGATCCAGACGGCAGCGCTGGCGATCCGCTGCCGGATGACCGTTCAGGAGCTGGCCGATCAGCTGTTCCCCTACCTGACCATGGTCGAAGGGTTGAAGCTCGCGGCGCAGACCTTCCACAAGGACGTGAAGCAACTGTCTTGCTGCGCCGGCTGAAGAGACGGAGCGGATGAGCGTCTGCGCCTTCATCAACGGCTTGCGCAAGCAGGCGGCTACCGGACGTGGCGTGCACCAAGCCGGCTCGGAGACGCCCTCGGATGTTCATGTTTTTGTGAACTCCAGTGAAAATCTTGTTCTGCCCTGAGCTGAAGAAACGTTGATCTTCCCCCCGTGCGCCTCCACAATCGCGCGCGTGATGGCGAGTCCCAGCCCGGCGCCTTCTGAGTCCGGTTGCGCCCGTGACGGATCTGCTCGATAGAAGCGGTCAAACAGCCTGGGCATGATTTTCGGGTCGATGCCATCGCCCGTGTTTTCGACGGTGACCTGGGTCGAGCTCTCGTGATCGCTGATCTCGATGCGGACCTCACCCGCCGTCTTCGTATGCCGCAGTGCGTTGGACAGCAGGTTGCTCACCGCCCTGCGAAACATCAGCCGGTCGCCCAGGATGTTGCCGCCGCCGTGCAGGCTCATGCGTACATTTTTTTCATCGGCCACAGCTTCGTAGAAATCCAGCAAGGCCTGGACCTCCTGTGCGGCGGAGAACAGTTCTTTGCTGGGGAGCTGGATCCCTCTTTCGGTCTTGGCCAGAAAGAGCATGTCGGACACCATGCGTGCCAGGCGCTGGAACTCCTCGGCGTTGGACGCCAGGATGTCGCGATAGGTGTCGGCATCACGCCGGTTGGACAGGGCCACCTGTGTCTGCGTCAGGAGGTTGCTGATGGGCGTGCGCAGCTCATGCGCCAGATCGGATGAAAAATCGGACAGGCGCTGGAAATCCTGCTGCAGCCGATCCAGCATGCGGTTGAGTTCATTGGCCAGATCCGCCATTTCGACGGGCACGGCCTCGACCGGCATGCGTGGATTGAGCTGCTGGCCACTGACGACCGAGGCTCTTGATTTCATGGCGCGCAGCGGGGCCATGCCCTGGTGTGCGGCGAACCAGCCTGCAAACCCGCTGACCAGGGTGGCGAGCACGGCATACAGCACCAGGGTCTGCTGCAGCTGCGCCATGAAATGGGTGTGGTGCTCGGTATCGATGGCGACCAGGATGAGCCTGCGGGTCGATCCGCCGCGATCGCTTTCCAGCCACTGGGCCAGCCCGTGGTAACCGCGGCCGCGGCGGGTCCAGTGCAGGGATTTCGGGGCGCCACCGGGTTCGGGCAGTGCTGCCGCGTCAGGCCAGTTGAAATCGTCCGATTCGAAAAAGACGTTCCCCTCCGTGTCCTTGATCAGCACATAGAGGCCGTGGTGATGGTCCAGCGCCTCCTTCAATCGGACTTGGACGTCCTGCGTCGCGCTGGACGTGGCGAGCAGCTCACCAACCAGGCGCTGCTTGTCTTGCAGGACGATATCGTCCAGGACGATGAAATGACGCTCGGACGCCACCAGAAAAATCACCCCCAGGCCCAGGACGATCACCGCCGAGAGCAGCGTGAAGAACAGGGTGAGACGGGAGGTCAGGGACAGGGACCGAGGCACTCAGGACTCCTCCGGGGCTTCCAGCACGTAGCCCATGCCCCGCACCGTCTGGATGAGCTTGACATCACGACCTTCGTCGACCTTGACCCGCAGCCGCCGCATGGCCACTTCAATGACATTGGTGTCCCCGTCGAAGTTCATGTCCCACACCTGGGAGGCGATCAGGGAGCGCGGCAGGACTTCGCCGCGGCGACGCATCAGCAGCTCCAGCAAGCCGAATTCCTTGGCGGTCAGGTCGATTTTCCGGCCGCCCCGGGTGACACGGCGACGCAGCAGATCCAGCTCCAGGTCGGCCACCAGCAGCGTGGTCGGCTCCGTACCACTGCGCCCGCGCCGCAGGATGGTTCGCACCCGGGCGAGCAGCTCGGCAAAGGAAAAGGGCTTGACCAGGTAGTCGTCGGCGCCAAGTTCGAGGCCCTTGATGCGGTCTTCCACCTGGTCGCGCGCGGTGAGAAACAGCACCGGCATCTGCAGCCCGCGTTTGCGTATGCCCTGAAGGACCTGCCAGCCATCGATGCCGGGCAGCATGACATCCAGGATGACCAGATCGTAGGACTCCTGCAGGGCCTGGTGCAGCCCGTCCGTTCCGTCTCGCGCCAGATCGACCACGAAACCGGCCTCTCCCAGACCCTGGCGCAGATAATCCCCGGTCTTGTGCTCGTCCTCAACGATCAATATCTTCACACATGCACTCCACAGCCGAATCGGCGCCAGTTTGACAAGTTTCTGCCCTCTGTCGTCAAGATGACAGAAATGTAATCTGGAAGTCAGCTTTCTGACGGCGTCGGATTTTCAGAATCTCTCCCTGAGATCAGCGTCTCAACCCAAGAGGAATCCATGACCATCCCTACCCACAGCCTGTCTTTCGGAAAATCGCTTCCCTGGACGATGGCTTTGCTTGCCGGCTCAGCCATGGCACAGACCACGGCCGAACAGACCCCACCGCCGCAACCCCAGATCCACCTGAGCTACACCTCGCCCCTGAGCGGCTATCAGGCCTACGCCGACCAGCCGGTCCAGTCCTGGCGGGAGGCCAACGACACCGTCGGCCGTATCGGGGGATGGCGCACCTATGCCAGGGAGGCCAGAACGGCTGAGCCTGCCAAGGACGCGGCGCCTTCGTCGCCGGCCCATGAAGGGCATCACGGAGGTTCCAAGCCATGAGACGCACCCTGCCTTCGAGCGGCGCCAAGCTGGCGATATCGGCCGTGACTCTGGCGGTTCTGTCCGGCTGCGCCAGCGTCAGCCTTGAACAGAACGTCAGCCGCGTGAACGACGAGGCCAGCAGCTTCACGGAGAAGAAACTGACGCTCTCGCGCACGGAGCAGGAGCGCAAGGAGCGGGCTGAGGCCGCCCAAACCCTCCTCGCCCAGGCTCTGGGCCAGCGCGAAGCCGTTCAGCTGGCACTGGTGAACAGCCCTTCCCTGCAGGCCTTGCTGGCCCAGGGCTGGGCGGAATCAGCCGACGCAGCCCAGATCGGCCGGATCGCCAACCCTATTTTCAGCTACGAGCGCATGGTCGCGGGCGACGAGCTGGAGATTGGACGCGCCCTGTCGTTCGGCCTGCTGGACCTGCTGACGCTGCCGACGCGCCAGGGGATTTCCCGCTACCGCATCGAGCAGTCGCAGTTGCGTCTGACCAGCGAAGTGGTGGACCAGGTCACGCAGGTCCGACAGGCCTGGGTGCGCGCCGTCGCGGCGCAGCAAACCCTCCGCTATGCCCGTCAGGTGTACGAAAGCGCAGAAGCCACCGCCGAGATTGCCCGGCGCATGCAGGCCGCGGGCAACTTCAGCCGCATCAGCCGTGCCCGCGAGCAGGCTTTCTACGCAGATGCCGCCACGCGCCTGGCCACGGCCAGCCATCAGGCCACGGCAACGCGCGAGGAGCTGGTCCGCCGGCTGGGGCTCGATGAAGCACAGGCCCCACTGCTCAAGCTCCCCGAGCGCCTGCCGGATCTGCCCAGGCAGGCCATGGATCCCCGGACCGCAGGTTCGCAAGCCACGCGCAACCGCCTGGATATCCGGCTCGCGCAGACGAACTACGAGGCTTATGCCAGATCCCAGGGCCTGACCACGGTGACCAGCTTCACCGACATCGAACTCACGGCGCGTCATAACACCAAGACCGACAGCGCGACGGGCAGCCGCTCGGACCCGCGCGGCTATGAAATCGGCGTGCGGCTGCCGATTTTCGACTGGGGCGGCATGCAGCGTGATGCGATGAGCGCGCGTACCCTGGCTGCGGCCAACCAGCTGGAAGCCACGGTGCGTGCGGCCGGATCGAGTCTGCGTGAGAGCTATTCCGCCTACCGCACCGCCTACGAGGTCGCGCGCCATCACCGCGATGAGGTGGTCCCGCTGCGCAGGGTGATCTCCGATGAGAACCAGCTGCGCTACAACGGAATGATCATCGGCGTTTTCGAACTGCTGGCCGACGCACGCGACCAGGTCAACACGGTCATCGCCGCCATCAACACGGAGCAGCAGTTCTGGCTGGCGGACGCGGCCCTGCAGGCCTCCCTCGTCGGGCGTCCGACCAGTACGGCGCTATCTGCCGCGGCGCCTGCGTCCGGTTCTGCCGCCGCCGGCCATTGATTTCCAAGGAATCCGCAATGACATCCAGAAGAGATTTTTTCAAGTTCGCAGGCATCGCCGGCGGCGCCGTTGCAGCGGCCTCGGTCAGCCGCGTGGCCATGGCCGCGCTGCCCGAGCCGGTCATCCAGACCAGCCCGGACACCATGGCCCCCCTGGTCCCCAACAGCGGCCGCCCCTACAACCCGGTGGTCACGCTCAACGGATGGACCCTGCCCTGGCGCATGAACCAGGGCGTCAAGGAATTCCACCTGGTGGCCGAGCCGGTGGTTCGCGAGATGGCGCCCGGGTTCAAGGCCCACCTCTGGGGTTACAACGGCCAGAGTCCCGGGCCCACCATCGAGGTGGTCGAGGGCGACCGCGTGCGCATCTTCGTGACCAACAAGCTGCCGGAACATACCAGCATCCACTGGCATGGCCAACGGCTGCCCAACGGCATGGACGGCGTCGCCGGCCTGAACCAGCCCTCGATTCAACCCGGCAAGACCTTTGTCTACGAGTTCGTGGCGCGCCGGCCGGGCACCTTCATGTACCACCCGCATGCCGACGAGATGACACAGATGGCCATGGGCATGATGGGCTTCTGGGTGACCCACCCGAAGGTCAAGAACCCGCTGATCGACGAGGTGCAGAGGGATTTCTGCTTCCTGCTGAACGCCTACGACATCGATCCCGGGAGCTACACCCCCAAGATCATGACCATGCTGGACTTCAACCTGTGGTCCTGGAACAGCCGCATCTTCCCCGGCATCGACTCGCTCAACGTCCGCCTGAACGACAAGGTCCGGATCCGGATCGGCAATCTGACGATGACCAATCACCCCATCCACCTGCATGGCCATGAGTTCCTGGTCACCGGCACCGATGGCGGCCCCACCCCGAAGAGCACGCGCTGGTATGAGGTGACCACCGATGTCGCGGTCGGCCAGATGCGCCAGATTGAGTTCCTCGCGGATGAAGAAGGCGACTGGGCCTTCCACTGCCACAAGAGCCACCACACCATGAACGCCATGGGACATAACATCCCGACGCTGATCGGCGTGGACCACAGCGGCCTGTCCAAGAAGATCAACAACCTGATCCCGGACTACATGGTCATGGGGGAGCGTGGCATGGCGGACATGACGGAAATGGAGATGCCCATACCGGACAACACCGTCCCCATGATGACCGGCGAGGGTCCGTTCGGCTCGGTGGAGATGGGCGGCATGTTCAGCGTGCTCAAGGTGCGGCGCGATCAAAAACCCGGCGACTACAAAGACCCGGGCTGGTTCAAGCACCCCGAAGGCACGGTGGCTCACGAGTACGAAGGCCCGCTCGGCGAGCCTGCGCGGTTCAAGGCCGAAGGCGGCCAATCCATGCCCCGCGTACAGACCCCCAGCCAGCCGACCGAAGTCAAGGTTCGCAAACCTCAGTCCCACAGCGGGCACTGATTTTTTACTCCAAGGAGATACCCATGACGCACAAGACATACACTCTGGTCAAAGTGACGGCCCTGATGGCCATTGCCCTGTCCAGCTCGGCTTTTGCCGGCGGCAAGCATGCCGGTGGCCACGGCCACGACGATGAGGAGACGGCGATCGGCAAGCCCGGCGTGGTTGCACGGGTCAACCGCAGCATCACCATCGAAATGAACGACAACATGCGCTATGCCCCTGCCGACGTTCAGGTCAAGCAAGGTGAAACCGTCCGCTTCGTGGTCAAGAACGTCGGGAAGGTCAAGCACGAGCTGAGCCTCGGCACGCAGCAGGAGCTGCTGGAGCATCTGGAGCAGATGAAGAAGTTTCCCGACATGGAGCACGACGAACCCAGCAAGATCACGCTGGCTCCGGGCAAACAGGGCGAGATCATCTGGCAGTTCACCAAGGCCGGTACGGTGAATTTCGCCTGCCTGATGCCCGGCCACTATGAAGCAGGCATGAAGGGCGTCGTCCGGGTCGGGAAAAAGTAAGCATGCAAGCGCATTGATCCAAGGCAAAGCCTCGGTTCAAACCATCAACACCATTTGGAGAAATAGACATGAATGCGATCAAGAAAATTCTGATGATCAGTGCTGTATCCATGGGCATGGCATGGCCCCTGCTCAGTTCGGCCCAGGGCATGATGGAACACAGCAAGGCGGGCATGCCCGGGGCGGCCATGATGACCGATGGCGAAGTGAAAAAGGTCGATCCGGCCGCTGGCAAGGTCACGATCAAGCACGGTGACATCAAGCACATGGACATGCCCGGCATGACCATGGTGTTCACCGTCAAGGACAAGGGCTTGCTGAGCAACATCAAGCCTGGCGACAAGGTCAAGTTCATGGTCGTCAACGAAGGCGGGAAGATGTTGCTCACCGATATTCAACCCGCGCAATGATTCTGGGCCTTCCGTAGCGCACGGGCTGGATCAGGACAGAATCCAGCCGTGCCTTGCTTTCTGCGCGCCCATTGTTTGAGAGGCGAAGCACCATGAGTCACGTAAGGGATCACGGATCTCATTCAGAGCAACCACGCCCGTTCCGGGCACGCCCTGCCGTCCTGGCAGCTGTGACAGCTTTGGTGATTGCTGCCTTCTATCTGCTGCGCGAGCATTGGGGGCATGTCCTGGGGATGTGGCCCTATTTGATTCTCCTGGCCTGCCCCTTGATGCATCTTTTCCACGGGCATGGTGGGCATGCATATCATCCACCCCGACAAGACTAACGGGAGTGAGACATGACGGCAGACGGCCAGCATCGGCATCATCAGGGGCATGCTCACACGCACCACCATCCCAAGTCGACGGGTGCTTCTTCGGAAGCGGTGACGCTGCCTGCGGCGGGGACGGTCTATACCTGCCCCATGCACCCCGAGATTCGACAAAACCAGCCGGGTACCTGCCCCAAATGCGGCATGACGCTGGAGCCTTTGCTGCCTATAGCGGATGAGGATGAGAACCCGGAGTTGAAGGACTTCCAGCGCCGCTTCTGGTGGACCCTGCCCCTGACCGTGGTCGTCACCGTCTTGGCCATGTTCGGCCATCAGCTGGCGCTTTTCAGTATCGCCACCCAGACCTGGGTAGAGCTGGTCTTGTCACTACCCATCGTGCTCTGGGCCGGCTGGCCCTTCTTCTCGCGCGGCTGGCAGTCTGTCCTCAACCGCAGTCCCAATATGTGGACCCTGATCGGGCTGGGGACGGGAGCGGCTTTTCTCTACAGCGTCCTGGCGACCGTCGCACCTCAGATCTTTCCCGCTTCCTTCATCTCCATGGGTCGTGTCGGGGTCTACTACGAGGCTGCGGCCGTCATCATTTCGCTGACGCTGCTGGGGCAGCTCCTTGAACTCAAGGCCCGCTCCCAGACCTCCGCGGCCATCAAATCCCTGCTGGGCCTGGCCCCCAAAACGGCCCGCCGCATCCGCGACGACGGCACAGAGGAGGACATTCTCCTTACCCATGTTCACGTCGGCGATCTCCTGCGCGTGCGTCCTGGTGAAAAAGTACCAGTCGACGGGGTTGTGGTGGAAGGTTCCAGTGCGGTCGACGAATCCATGCTCACCGGGGAACCCCTGCCGGTGAGCAAAAGGAGCGGAGACCAGCTGATCGGGGCCACCCTGAACACCAATGGCGCGCTCATCATGCGTTCGGAGCGCGTCGGTTCGACCACCATGCTGGCTCAGATCGTCCAGATGGTGGCCCAAGCGCAGCGCTCCAAGGCCCCCATGCAGCGCATGGCTGACGTTGTCGCCGGCGGTTTCGTGCTGGTCGTCGTGGCCATCGCCGTTCTGACCTTGCTGGTCTGGGGGTTCTGGGGTCCCCAGCCCAGCTGGGTCTATGGCGTGATCAATGCGGTGGCGGTCCTGATCATTGCCTGCCCCTGCGCCTTGGGCCTGGCCACCCCCATGTCCATCATGGTGGCCACGGGAAAAGGCGCCACGCAGGGCGTCTTGTTCCGGGACGCCGCGGCGATTGAGAACCTGCGCAAGATCGACACGCTGATCATCGACAAGACCGGGACCCTGACGGAAGGGCGGCCGGCCTTTGATCGGGTGGTTGCCGCCCCTGGTTTCTCGGAGCGTGAGGTATTACGTCTGGCCGCCAGCCTGGACCAGGGCAGCGAACATCCGCTGGCCGATGCCATCGTCAAGGCCGCCCGGGCGCTGGGTTTGTCGCTGGACAAGCCCAGCCAGTTCGAGTCCAGCTCGGGCATAGGTGTGAGTGGTCTGATTTTGGGGCGAAAGGTATTGCTGGGTAATACGGCCTTGATGCAGCAGGCGGGTGTAGAGGTAGACGGTCTGATGCCCCAGACAGAAAAACTCCGAGCCGAAGGCGCCAGCGTCATGTACTTGGCCGTCAATGGACAGTTCGCCGGCTTGCTGGCGGTGTCCGACCCGATCAAGACGAGCACCCCTGAGGCGCTGGAGGCCCTGAAGGCCGCTGGACTGCGCATCGTGATGGCGACCGGTGACGGTCTGACCACGGCCAGAGCCGTGGGCCAGCGGCTCGGCATCGATGAAGTGCATGGCGAGGTCAAACCGGCAGACAAACTGGACCTCGTTGCACGGCTGCAGCGCGAAGGCCGGGTGGTGGCCATGGCTGGAGACGGCATCAATGATGCGCCGGCGCTGGCCAAGGCCGATGTCGGCATCGCCATGGGTACGGGCACCGATGTGGCCATGAACAGCGCGCAGGTCACGCTGATCAAGGGCGATCTGCGTGGCATCGTTGCGGCGCGTACGCTGTCGCAGGACACGGTGCGCAATATGAAGCAGAATCTGATGTTCGCGTTCCTGTACAACGTATTGGGCATTCCTGTTGCCGCCGGCGTGCTCTACCCCTTCACGGGCTGGCTTTTGTCACCGCTGATTGCAGCCCTGGCCATGAGTCTGAGCTCGGCCTCGGTAATAGGCAACGCACTGCGTCTGCGGCGTTGAGCATCCACGCGCCTCAGCCAGATTGGCACTCTTCCGGACGGCTCCTATAATTCGACCATGCGCAAGCTGATGACCCTGATGCTGAGTCTCGCGCTGGCCTTGCCGGCCAGTGCGACGATGCGCGCCTTGCCGCCTCCCTGCCCGATGGATGGCATGACGTCACCGGTCACCGCAGATGAGGCGGACACGGGCTTGGGGGGATCTGCCACGGACTGCTGCAACGACCTGGCCACGGCCCAGAAAACCGGCAAGGCATGCAAGACCGGGCTTGAATGCGGGGGGATGGCGAGCATGGCGCTGCCTATGCCGCCGATCATCCCTCTTGCAGCCGGTCATGTGGAGCCGGCGACCTGGTTCCAGACCACCCCTCCTCCCGCCAAGCTGAGCGCCATCTGGCGACCTCCCACCCAAATCTGACCCCGCTGCATTGAGTCCCCGTCCCTGAGGGCCGGGGCCGTGCATTCGCTGGCCAAGCCCCAGGCCTGGCTCTGCCGTATCCGGAGGTCAGTATGTATTCATCCCATCACGCCCCAGCAGGGGCGATTCACGGCGTCCGCCCCTACAGGCCGGTTCGCCGCACCTTTTCGTCTCGCCCATGGTCGACCATCTGGGTTGCCGCAGGGTTGCTGCTGCTCATGCTGGAAGCCTGGCCGGCCTGGGCCGCTGCCCCGGATCCGGCAGACCTCAGTCTGCGATCCGCCATTGCGGCCGCACTGGAGCGCTCGCAGGCCTTGGCGGTTCCCGCAGCCAATGCCAGAGCGGCGCGGGAGTTGGCGGTGGCTGCGGGACAACGCCCGGATCCCGTGTTGCGCCTGTCCCTGAACAACGTGCCGGTCAACGGCGCGGACAGCTGGAGCACCAGCAATGACTTCATGACGATGCAGTCGGTGGGGATCATGCAGACCTTGCCCAGCCAGGCCAAGCGCCAGGCGCGCAGCCAGAAATTCGAGCGGGAGGCCGATGCAGCGCTCGAACAGCGACACATGGTGGTCACGGAGATCCAGCGTGAGACCGCTGTGGCCTGGTTTGAGCTGCGTGCCGTCGAGCTCAAGATCGGCCTGCTGAAAGCACAGATCGACGAGGCCGGGCGCCAGGTGTTGGCGACGGAGACAGCGTTTCGCAGCGGACGTGGCGCCCAGACCGACTGGATCGCTGCGCGGGATGCCAAGTCACGGCTGGAGCAGGCGCTGCTGCAGATGCAAGCTGAGCAGGCGTCTGCAGGCAGCACACTGGCGCGATGGACGGGCCTGGTCACCGGCATCACCCTGAACGATCTCCTGCCGATTTCCAGTTCCAGCCTGGATGCGCAGCCCCTTGCGGCGGCCCTGGATCAGCACATTGCCTTGCGCGCCATGCAAGCCCGCGTGGAGGCCGCACGTGCCAATGCCGAGGTGATGCGGCTGGAGCGTGAGCCGGACTGGAGTGTGGAGCTGATGCTGAGCAAACGCGGGCCGCAGTACTCCGACATGATGTCGGTCGGGCTGTCGGTGCCGCTGACCTGGGATCGTCCCCAGCGCCAGGACCGGGAGCTGGCCGCGAGCCTGGCCCAGGCCGACGCGCTGGAGGCCGAACTGAACGAAGCCCGACGCGAGCGGATGCTGGATATCGAGCGCCAACGCCAGGGCTGGCGCGCCGCCCTGGCGCAACTCCAGCTGATCGACCGGGATCGTCTCCCGCTTGCGCAACAGCGTGTGGAAGCCGTGCTTGCGGCCTACCGCTCCGGCACGACACCGTTGACCTCGGTCCTGGAAGCCCGCCAGGCAGCTCTCATGCTGGCCATCGAGCGCATCGATATCGAGCTGCAGGCCGCACGCCTGTGGGCGGCTCTCGAGTTTCTGATCCCGAATTCGTCCCCGGTGCGGGAATGAGGTGAAGCCATGAAGATTCAAGTCAAAACACTGCAAGTTCCGGTCTATTGGGTTGTCCTCGTCCTGGTCATCGTGGCCCTCGGATTCTGGCAACTCGGCGCTCGGATGCCCCCCTCGGTCAACAGCAGATCCACCACGGGGACTGCAGGCTCCGGCGCAACGAGCGCCTCCCTGGAGGACCCGGGAAGTTGGTCCATGGCACAAGGCGAGGACGCCACGCGCCGCCATCTGCGCGAGGGCTTGAAGGCAGGAGACATGGACCCCCAGACGGGGCGCACCATCCTCTATTACGTCGATCCCATGGTGCCCGGCAAGAACTTCGAAGCACCGGGCAAATCCCCCTTCATGGACATGATGCTGGTGCCGCGCTACGCTGGCGCCGGCGATGCCGATGCCGGACTGGTCAGCGTCAGCCCGCGCATCCAGCAAAACCTCGGCCTGCGCACCGCGACTGCGATGGAGGGCGTTCTACAGACGGGGTTTGCTGCCGTGGGCGATATCGCCTGGAACGAGCGTCTTCAGACGACGCTGAGCAGCCGGGCCATGGGCTATGTGGAGAAGCTGCATGTGCGCGCCGTCCTGGATGCCGTGGCGAAGGACCAGCCGCTGCTGGACATCTATGTACCCGACTGGGTGGCGGCACAGGAAGACTACCTGGCCATCACCCGGATGCAAGGCACGGATCTGGATGTCCTGCGTAAAGCTGCTTTGCAACGCATGCGCCAGGTCGGCATGTCCGAGGAGCAGATACGCCAGGTGACGGACAGCGGAACCTTGCACGCCCGCCTGACCCTGCGTGCACCCCAGGCCGGCGTGCTGACCGAACTCATGGTGCGCGAAGGAGGCACCGTCATGCCGGGCATGCTGCTGCTGCGCCTGCAAGGGACCCAGACCGTCTGGGCCGAGGCCGAGGTGCCGGAGAGCCAGATCGCCGAGCTCAGGCCGGGTATGGCCGTACGTGCCAGCAGCCCGGCGTTTGCGGGGGTGGTTTTTGAGGGGCGCGTACAGGCCCTGCTGCCTCAGGTGGATGCCAGCACCCGGACGCTCAAGGCCCGGCTGGAGCTGCGCAACCCCGGCGCCAAGCTGGTCCCGGGCATGCTGGTTCAGATGCAGTTCGCCGGAGCCACGCGCAAAGCCACTTTGCTTGTTCCCAGCGAAGCCGTGATCCGCACCGGACAGCGCAATATGGTGATGCTGGCCGAGGAAAACGGGTATTACCGGCCTGTCGAGGTGAAAACCGGTCGCGAAGCCGACGGGAAGATTGAGATTCTCTCGGGCCTGGATCCGGGGCAGAACGTCGTGGTGTCCGGCCAGTTCCTGATCGATTCCGAGGCCAGCCTGCGCGGTCTGGTGGACCGGCTCAATCAGGGCCCGGCGCAGGCGGCCAAAGCCGCAACACAGACCTACACGACCGACGCGGTGATCGAGAAGATCCAGGACGAGGCCGTGACCCTGACGCACCAGCCGGTTCCGGCGTTGAAGTGGCCAAGCATGACGATGGACTTCCGTCTGCCGCCGGCTGAGCAAGGCGCGGCCAAGCTGGCGACCGGCGAGAAGGTCCGCATCGAATTCAGGATGCAGGACGGTGAGATGCCGCTGATCACCCGGATGGAACGCCTGAGCGGCGGAGGTACCCCATGATCTCCCGCCTCATCCACTGGAGCATCACCAACCGTATCCTGGTGCTGATCGCGACACTCATCGTCAGCGCCTGGGGCGTGTTGACGCTGATGCGTACGCCGCTGGACGCCCTGCCCGATCTCTCGGACACCCAGGTCATCATCCGTACCACCTGGCCTGGGCAGGCCCCCCAGATCGTCGAGAACCAGATCACCTATCCGCTCACGACCACCATGCTCTCGGTGCCCGGGACCAAGGCGGTGCGCGGGTTTTCCTTGTTCGGCGACAGTTTCGTCTACGTCTTGTTCGACGACAACGTGGACCTCTACTGGGCCCGCTCGCGGGTGCTGGAGTACCTCAACCAGGTGCAGTCGCGCCTGCCCGCCACGGCCCGCTCATCCATCGGGCCGGATGCCAGCGGCGTGGGCTGGATCTACCAGTACGCCTTGATCGACCGCAGCGGCCGGCAGGACATCGCCCAGCTGCGGGCCCTGCAGGACTGGTTCCTGCGCTTCGAGCTCAAGACCGTGGCCGATGTGGCCGAGGTCGCCAGCATCGGGGGCATGGTCAAGCAGTACCAGATCGTGCTGGATCCCGACAAGCTGGCGGCTTACCGCATCAGCCAGGACATGGTCAGCGAAGCCGTGGGACGCGCCAACCAGGAGACGGGAGGCTCCGTGATCGAGCTGGGTGAGGCCGAATACGCGGTCCGGGCCAGTGGCTACCTCAAATCCCTGGACGATTTCCGGGCCATCCCCATCCGGACCACCGCGGCAGGCATCTCGGTGCGTTTGGGCGATGTGGCCCATGTACAGATCGGCCCCGAGATGCGTCGGGGCATCGGGGAGCTCAATGGCGAGGGCGAAGCCGTCGGTGGCGTCATCGTCATGCGCACCGGGAAAAATGCCCTGGCCACCATCCAGGCCGTCAAGGCCAAGCTGGCCGAACTGCAGCGCAGCCTGCCCACTGGCGTGGAGATCGTGCCGGTCTATGACCGCTCGGGCCTGATCACCCGCGCCGTGGACAACCTGCAGACCAAGCTGATCGAGGAATTCATCGTCGTCGGCCTGGTCTGCCTGGTGTTTCTGTTTCACCTGCGCAGCGCGCTGGTCGCGATCGTGACCCTGCCGCTGGGGGTGCTGATGGCCTTCATCGTGATGCAGCACCAGGGCATCAACGCGAACATCATGTCCCTGGGGGGCATCGCCATTGCCATCGGCGCCATGGTGGACGCCGCCATCGTCATGATCGAGAACGCGCACAAGCACCTCGAACGCTGGGCGCATGACAACCCCGGACTCGCGCTCTCGGGCGAGCGCCGCTGGCAACTGATCGCTGAGTCCGCTGCGGAGGTGGGGCCTGCGCTCTTCTTCTCGCTGCTGGTGATCACCTTGAGTTTCATTCCGGTCTTCACGCTGGAAGCCCAGGAGGGGCGGCTGTTCTCGCCCTTGGCCTACACCAAGACCTATGCCATGGCCGCCTCGGCCGGCCTGGCGGTGACCCTCATTCCCGTCCTGATGGGCTACCTGATCCGCGGCCGTATTCCCGGCGAATCCCAGAACCCGATCAATCGAGCTCTGATCGCGATCTACCGACCGCTGCTGGAGGGCGTGCTGCGCCGGCCCAAGCTCACCTTGGCCTGCTCGGTGCTGCTGCTGCTGCTCAGCCTCTGGCCCTTGCAGCGGCTGGGCAGCGAGTTCCTGCCGCCGCTGGACGAAGGCGACCTGCTCTACATGCCCACGGCCCTGCCCGGCCTCTCGGCCGCCAAGGCCTCGGAGCTGCTGCAGCAGACGGATCGGCTCATCAAGACCGTGCCGGAGGTCCTCAGCGTGTACGGCAAGGCAGGACGCGCCGATACCGCCACCGACCCTGCGCCGATGGAGATGTTCGAGACCACGATCCAGTTCAAGCCGCGCGACCAATGGCGGTCCGGCATGACCCTGGACAAGCTGGTGGAGGAGCTGGACCGCACCGTCCGGGTTCCGGGCCTGTCCAATATCTGGGTGCCCCCCATCCGCAACCGGATCGACATGCTGGCCACGGGCATCAAGAGCCCTGTGGGGGTCAAAGTTGCGGGTCCGGATCTGGCCACCATCGATGGTCTGACACGTCAGATCGAGCAGGCCGTCAAGCCGGTGCGGGGTGTCAGCAGCGCCTTGTCCGAGCGCCTCACCGGGGGACGCTATGTCGATGTGGACATCAACCGGCAGGCCGCCGCCCGCTATGGCCTGAACATCGCCGACGTTCAGGCGGTCATCGAGGGCAGCCTGGGTGGCATGGAGATCGGCAAGACCGTCGAAGGCCTGCAGCGGTTCAGCATCAACCTGCGCTACCCCCGTGAGATGCGGGATTCCTTGCCCCGCCTGCGGGCCTTGCCCATCGTCACGCCGACGGGGCAGCGACTGCTGCTGTCCGACGTGGCAGACATCCGCATCAGCGACGGGCCGCCCATGCTGCGCAGCGAGAACAGCCGGCTGGCGGGCTTCGTTTACGTCGATGTGCGCGGCCGCGATCTGCGCGGGACCGTGCTCGATATGCAGAAAGCGGTCGCCGAACAGGTGCAGCTGCCACCGGGCTACTCGGTGTCCTGGTCAGGCCAGTTCGAGTTCCTGGAGCGTGCCACGGCCAAGCTCAAGGTGGTGATCCCCTTCACCCTGCTCATCATCTTCGTGTTGCTCTACATCACCTTCCGCCACATCGGGGACGCCTTGCTGATCATGGGCACCTTGCCTTTCGCCTTGATCGGCGGCATCTGGCTGCTCTGGGCCCTGGGGCACAACGTCTCCGTGGCCAGCGTGATTGGCTTCATCGCCCTGGCCGGAGTGGCGGCTGAGTTTGGCGTGATCATGCTGCTCTACCTGAGGCAATCCTGGGAGACCCGTCTGGCGCAGGGGCGCACGGATGAGGGTGCGCTGCTGGAGGCGATACGCGAGGGGGCGGTGCTGCGCGTGCGGCCCAAGGCCATGACCGTTGCCACCATCGTGGCCGGCTTGCTGCCGATCTTCTGGGGTGGTGGGGCGGGCAGCGAGGTGATGCAAAGGATTGCGGCGCCCATGGTGGGCGGGATGATCAGCGCGCCCTTGTTGTCCTTGTTTGTCGTGCCGGCCGTATTTCTTCTGGCGAGGAGAGGGAAATCACTTTAGCGTCCCACTATCATGGTGCCATGTGGAGCCTTGGAATGCTTGGTGTCGACAGAAGCAGTATGAATCGCACAACTGACCTCCGAGAACGCAGGGGAAGACAACGATGCATCCAGGCGTGATACAGGCCTTGCTGGCCGCTCTGCTATTCGGTGCGAGCACACCGCTGGCGCGCCTGCTGGTGGGGGAAATGCCGCCCGTGCTGCTGGCAGGGCTGCTGTACCTGGGCAGCGGTGTGGGCCTGGGTCTGGTGCGCCTGTTCCGGCGACGCCGGCAGCCGCAGGTGGCGCTGGCGCGCGCTGACTGGCCGTGGCTGCTCGGCGCCATCCTCTTCGGCGGCGTGCTCGGCCCGGTGGCCCTGATGGTCGGCCTCACGCAACTGGGCGGCGCCACGGCCTCCCTGCTGCTCAATCTTGAGGCCGTGCTGACGGCCCTGATCGCCTGGGGGATCTTTCGCGAGAACGCGGACCGGCGCGTGGCGCTGGGCATGATGGCCATCGTGCTGGGCGGTGTCTTGCTGGCGTGGCCGAACGGAGCGGGTGGACCCGCGGTGGCGCCCACCGGCGGCGTGCTGGCCGTGGCACTGGCCTGTCTGTGCTGGGCCATCGACAACAACCTCACCCGCAAGGCGTCGGCGGCCGATGCGCTTTTCATCGCCAGCACCAAGGGCCTGGTGGCCGGCAGCGTGAACACCCTGCTGGCCCTGACGCTGGGCGCAGCCCTGCCGGCGATGGGCCTGTTCGGCCTGACGCTGCTGCTGGGCCTGTTAGGGTACGGCCTGAGCCTGGTGCTCTTTGTGCTGGCCCTGCGCAGCCTGGGCACGGCGCGCACGGGGGCGTATTTCTCGACCGCGCCCTTTGCGGGCGCTGCCTTGGCGCTGGCCCTGCCCGGCGAGACGGTAGTGGGGCCGCTGTTCTGGATCGCGGCCGCGCTCATGGCACTGGGCGTGTGGCTGCACCTGAGCGAACACCACGAGCACGAACACACGCATGAGGTCCTGGAACACGCCCATGCCCATGTGCACGATGAGCACCACCAGCATGCGCACGAGGCCGCAGGGGACGGGCGCGAGCCGCACTTGCACCAGCACCGGCACGAGGTGCTGACCCACAAGCACCCTCACTATCCCGATCTCCATCACCGACACGGGCACGGGCACTGAGCCGCCGCTGAGCCGGGGGCTCAGGTTTGACCTTGCGTCCAAAGTCTGAGATGGAAAGCAGCTACCCGCCTTGGTGCGCAACTCGCACTCTCATGGCGCAATTTGGCCTGTTTTTTGCTTGTCATTGGTGCATTTCTTAAAAGTTCTGGTTTTTGCACCAGATAAAAGCATTTTTCCGGAGATTTTCTTATGGACGCACTAAAACAGGGCGCCGATGCCCTGTTCATCCTGCTCGGCGCCATCATGGTTCTGGCCATGCACGCCGGTTTTGCCTTCCTGGAACTGGGCACCGTCAGGCGCAAGAACCAGGTCAATGCCCTGATCAAGATCCTGGTCGACTTCTCGGTCTCCACCGTGGTCTATTTCCTGGTGGGCTACACCGTGGCCTATGGCACCGGCTTTCTGATCGGCGCCGAAGAGCTGGTGGCCAAAAACGGCTACGAGCTGGTGAAGTTCTTCTTCCTGCTGACCTTCGCCGCGGCCATTCCGGCCATCATCTCGGGCGGCATCGCCGAGCGCGCCAAGTTCTGGCCGCAGCTGATCGCCACGGCCGTCATCGTGGGTCTGGTCTATCCCTTGTTCGAAGGCATCGCCTGGAACCAGAAGTTCGGCATCCAGGCCTGGATCAAGTCCCTCAGCGGCGAGGAGTTCCACGACTTCGCGGGCAGCATCGTCGTGCACGCCGTGGGCGGCTGGATCGCCCTGCCGGCCGTGCTGCTGCTGGGCGCACGCTACAACCGCTACCGCAAGGACGGCGGCATTTCGGCCCACCCGCCCTCGAGCATCCCCTTCCTGGCGCTGGGCGCCTGGATCCTGACGGTAGGCTGGTTCGGTTTCAACGTCATGAGCGCCCAGACCCTGGACAGGATGTCCGGCCTGGTGGCCGTGAACTCGCTGATGGCCATGGCCGGCGGCACGCTGGCCGCGCTGTTGATGGGCAAGAACGACCCGGGTTTCGTGCACAACGGCCCTCTGGCCGGACTGGTGGCGGTCTGCGCCGGCTCGGACCTGATGCACCCGCTGGGCGCGCTGGTGGTGGGCAGCGTGGCCGGCGCCATCTTCGTTTTCATGTTCACGCTCACGCAGAACAAGTGGAGGATCGATGATGTGCTGGGCGTCTGGCCCCTGCATGGCCTGTGCGGCACCTGGGGTGGCATCGCCGCCGGCATCTTCGGCAGCAAGGCCCTGGGCGGCCTGGGCGGCGTGACCCTGACGGGCCAGCTCATCGGCACCGGGCTGGGAATACTCTGGGCCCTGGTGGGTGGTTTCGCGGTCTACGGCCTGCTCAAGCTCACCATGGGCTTGCGCCTGAGCCAGGAAGAGGAGTTCGACGGCGCCGACCTCTCCATCCACAAGATCGGCGCCACACCGGACCGCGAGGTCAACTGGTAAGTCCCGTCTTCTGGCCCATGCGTTGCAACAAGCAGGGCCAGACCCGACGCTCCAGCGCCCGGGTCCGTAAATAGCCAGCCCAAGCAGCAGCACGCCCCAGAGGATGTACTGCTGCAAGGTGGCCGGGGCGATCTCGGCCAGGCTGATCACGGCCACCCGTTCACCACACTCAGGCCGAGGTCGGCAAAACGCGCGCCCAGGCCTCGGGCGGAATGCGGCCGCGGTAGGTCTTCTCCACTGTCCCGTTTTTGTTGATGATGCAGGTGGCCGGCAGCGCCGTTTGGGCGCCGAAACTGTCGGCATAGGCCGGCTGACCGGTCCAGAGTTGGGGAAAACGTTGCGCCCGCGGAACGGTCAGCGCAAGGATCTGCCCGTAGGCCTGCACATCCTGCAGGCGCCGGTCCTGGTTCACCAGGACCATCTCGAAAGGCTGGCCGTGCCAGCCCTCGTAATTGGCACGCAACTCGCCCATCTTGTCGCGGCACACGGGGCAGGCGGTGGACCAGAACACGACCAGCAAAACCTTGCCGCGCAGACTGCCCGGATCAAAGGGCCGGCCCTCGAAGGTCTGACCGCTCAGCCGGGGCTGCCCTGCGGCCGGGGCCGCGGGCTTGTCCGTCTGTGCCTGCGCCAGCGGCGCAAGAACCAGCGCCCCAGCCAGCGTGAAATTGGCCATCCTGCGCATGTTTTTGCTCCGCATGAGACCGGTTTGTCGCATCCGGGCCCCGCTTTCTTACAGATCCGGGGTCTGCGGGTATCCACTTGCTGGCTATTTCAGCGGGATCACGCATAATGGGACCTACTGCTGTAAATCGGTGGTATTAAATTGCGGTGATTCGTCGGTTTTGCGTCTTCTTCAAGTCTTCAGTGCTTTGTTGCTCGCGGCTATCGGACTCCATCGCCTTACCTGAGTCTTTTTGAGGAGTCCCTTCATGGGCAACAAACTTTACGTGGGCAACCTGCCCTATTCCTTCCGTGACGAAGACCTGCAACGCGCCTTTTCCGCGTTCGGCAGCGTCGGCAGCGCCAAGGTCATGATGGAGCGCGACACCGGCCGCTCCAAGGGTTTCGGCTTCGTCGAAATGGGCAGTGATGCCGAGGCACAGGCCGCCATCAGCGCCCTGCACGGCCAGCAGCAGGGCGGCCGCGCCCTGGTGGTGAACGAAGCCCGTCCGATGGAAGCCCGCCCGCCCCGTAGCGGTGGTGGTGGTGGTGGATACGGCGGCGGTGGCGGCGGCTACGGTGGTGGTGGCGGTGGATACGGCGGCGGCGGTGGCCGTCGCGAAGGCGGTGGCGGCGGTTACGGCGGTGGCCGCAACAGCTACTAAGCTCTGCTGCTTCCCCAAAAAGGACCCTGTGCGGGTCCTTTTTTCATGGTTTTTCCTAGGCCGGAGCACCTTGTCTGAAGCGGATTTCTGTGCCAATAATAAAAAGGTGAGGGCTGGGAGGCCACTCACAGGATTGCGATGATCTGCCGAATTCGCATCGTCGACACGAATGGATTGCGTTTCTGGGACCCCATCGCTTGTTTTAGGCTTTTCAGGAGTCCCTGCATGGGCAATAAACTTTACGTCGGCAATCTGGCCTATTCCGTCCGTGACAACGACCTGGAACAGGCCTTCAGCCAGTTCGGCAGCGTCAGCAGCGCCAAGGTCATGATGGAGCGCGACACCGGCCGCTCCAAGGGTTTCGGTTTCGTCGAAATGGGCAGTGATGCTGAAGCCCAGGCCGCCATCAACGGCATGAACGGCCAGCCGCTGAGCGGGCGCAGCATCGTCGTCAACGAAGCCCGGCCCATGGAGCCTCGCGCCCCCCGTAGCGGGGGTTACGGCGGGGGTGGTGGTGGGGGTTACGGCGGCGGCGGCCGTGAAGGCGGTGACGCAGGCGGCGGGGGCGAGGGCGGTTTCCGCAGCCCCTATGGCAATCCGCGCGGCGGCGGCGGTGGGGGCGGCGGTCGCCGTGGCTACTGATCTCCAGACTGCACAGGCAAAGGCCCCATCGGGGCCTTTTTCTTTGACTTCAGCGGGACGGCGCGCGATGCTTGCGCGGTCGCCCGGCCAGCAGGCGGTCAAACAAGGCATTGGGCAAAAGGCGCAGCAGCTTGGCGGCCACGCCCATCTGCCAGGGTATGACACGGTAGCTGACACCGGCCTCGATCGCCCGCAGGGCGCGCTCGGCAAAAGCGGGGGGCGACGTGAGAAAGGGCATGGCGTAGCGGTTCTGCCGCGTCAACGGGGTATCGATATACCCCGGGCTGAGCGTGACCACACGCACGCCGCTGCCGCGCAGTTCGCCGCGCAGGCTCTCGCAATAGCTGATGACACCGGCCTTGCTGGCGCAATAAGCACCGTGGCCGGGCAGGCCGCGGATACCGGCCACGCTGGCGATGCCCACCAGGCGACCCGAGCCGCGCTGGCGCATGGGCACGATGAAGGGGTGGAACGTGGCGGCCAACCCGGTGTTGTTGACGGCAAAGGTCTGGGCCATGACCGCCAGATCCTCGCGCTCGGTGGTGTCCATGCCGATGCTGATGCCGGCATTGGCCACCACCACATCGGGCAGACCCTGCTGCGTCAGGCAGGCCTGCCCTGTGGCCACGATGCTCTGGACCTCTGCCACGTCGGCGGCATAAAGTCGGTAACGCGCACCCTCAAGCTGATGGGCATCGGCCCACTGCTGCATCTCCTGTACGCGGCGCGCCACGAGGGCCAGGTCGTAGCCGGCCTGGTAACAGCGCCAGGCCAGGGCCTGGCCAATGCCGCTGGAAGCGCCCGTGATGAAGACCAGCTTGCGCATCGAAGTTTTGGCGCGGCTCAGCGGTCCTGCGGCGCCTGCAGCGTGCCGCGCACCCGGCCCCGCAGTTCCACCACCTGGTCGAAATTGCTGTAGTCCATGCTCTCGGCGGTGATGTGGTCGTTGCCTCGCGTCAAGGCCACCGGCTTGTGCGACTTGATGCGCTCCTCTTCCAGAAAGGCATGCAGGAATTCGCCGTTGAAGCTCACACGCGGCAGGATGGCGCCCGAGCGGTCCACCGTGGCCTCGCGCACCACCTGCGCATCGCCCATGAGCTGCACTTCGCTGGCGTCGTTGTTGGCCAGCGCGCGTTTGGCGGTCGCCACGGTCAGGTGACCAAGGCTGTTGAAGCTGCGGATACGCACCTGGTCGATTTCCAGCAGATCGGTGTGCGGATAGTGCCGCGCCTGCTCGCCATAGACCTCGCTCTTGAGGCGCCCGCTGCTGTCGAAGGTCTTGATCGAAAAGCGCTCCATCAGGTAATCCGGATCCTTGCGCAGGGGTTGCTCCGTCGCACCTGGCGCCAGCAGCGGCGTGCTGCGCACCAGCCAGTAGGTGCCCAGCGCCAGCAGGCCCATGAGCATGAGCGGCAGGTAGATCGACAGCCTGTCCCAGGCCAGGCGCACGATGCGGATCACGACATGTACTCCTGCAGCAAACCCGCATAACGACCGCTGGCCACCAGCAACAGATCACTGAACTCGCGCGCGGCGCCGCTGCCGCCCGCCGTTTTTGTCACATGATGGGCCCGCGCCAGCACCTCGGCATGCGCGTTGGGCGGTGCGCAGGCAAAGGCACAACGCTGCATCACCGGCAGGTCCGGCCAGTCGTCGCCGATGGCCGCCGCCTGCGCCCAGTCCAGCCCCAGGGCCTGGAGGGTCAGCTCGGCGGCCGGTCGTTTGTCCTCGGTGCCGTAATGCACATGCTGGATGCCCAGCGCCTGGAGGCGCACACGCAGCGCCGGGCTGTCGCGGCCGGTGATCACGGCCGGCGTGATGCCGGCGCGCTGCAGCAGCTTGAGCCCATGACCGTCCAGGGTATGGAAGCGCTTGAGGCCTTCTCCGCTCTCCCCGATGTACAGGCCGCCGTCGGTGAGCACGCCATCGACGTCGAAAAAGGCCACGCGCACGCCCTGTGCCCGCAACAGCAGCTCGGGAGCAAAGGTCAGCACCGGATGGCGGACGTTCATATGACCTTGGCGCGCATCAGGTCGTTGCTGTTGAGCGCCCCGCACAGGCGGCCCCCGCCATCCACCACCAGCACGCTGGTGATACGACGCTGTTCCATCATCTCGGCCGCCTCCACCGCCAGCGCGTCGTGCTGGATGGTCACCGGATTGGGGTGCATGAACTGCTGCGCGCTGCCTTCGCGCACATCCACGCCTTTTTCCAGCAGGCGCCGCAGGTCGCCGTCGGTGAAGATGCCCAGCACGCGGTCTGCGCCATCGACGATGGCCGTGGCCCCCAGGCCCTTGGCGCTCATCTCGCGCATGATGACGCTGAAGCCGGCATCGGCACTGACCTTGGGCACGGCCTCGCCCTGGCGCATCACATCGCTCACATGCGTGAGCAGCTTGCGCCCGAGCGAACCACCGGGATGTGAACGGGCAAAGTCCTCGGCCTTGAAACCGCGGGCATCGAGCAGCGCCACGGCCAGGGCATCGCCCAGGGCCAGCTGGGCCGTGGTGCTGGCGGTCGGCGCCAGGTTGAGGGGACAGGCCTCTTTCTCGACACCGGTGTCGAGCACCAGGTCGGCGTGGCGGCCCAGGGTGGACTGCGGGTTGCCGGTCATGGCGATCAGGGGCACGCCCTGGCGCTTGAGCACCGGCAGGATGGCGGTCAGCTCCTCGGATTCGCCGCTGTTGGAGATGCCCAGCAGCAGGTCGGCGGCCGTGATCATGCCCAGGTCGCCATGGCTGGCTTCGGCCGGGTGCACGAACATGGCCGGTGTGCCCGTGGAGGCCAGGGTGGCGGCCATCTTGCGGCCGATGTGGCCGCTCTTGCCCATGCCCATCACCACCACACGTCCGGGCACCCTGAGCACCAGGGCCACGGCTTGCGCGAAAGGCTCGCCGACACGCTGGCGCAAGCCGAGCACGGCTGCGGCTTCGATCTCGAGGGTTTCGTGGGCGAGCCGGATGGCCCGGTTCGCATCCAGCGGCGGATGCGCCTGCTTGCTTTCGCTCATGGACGGATTCTATCGGGGGTGTGCTGTCTTGCTAGTATCCTGGGTATGAGCGGCCTTGAACTGACCTTGATCTACCTGCTGGCGGCCGTGCTGGGTGTGGTCGTTTTCCGCAACCTCAAACTTCCGCCCATGCTCGGCTACCTGGCCGTGGGCGTGCTGATCGGGCCCAATGCGCTGGCGCTGGCACAGAACTCCGAGGGTATTGCCCACCTGGCCGAGTTTGGCGTGGTGTTCCTGATGTTCGCCATCGGCCTGGAGTTCAACCTGCCGCGCCTGCGCGCCATGCGTCGCCATGTCTTCGGCCTGGGTCTGCTGCAAGTGCTGTTCACCATGCTGCTGACCATGGCCGGCGCCTATGGGCTGAACCTGCTCCTGCCCGACCAGTGGTCCATCAGCTGGCAGGCTGCGCTGGCGCTTTCGGGGGTCATGGCCATGAGCAGCACGGCCATCGTGGTCAAGCTCATGGCCGACCGGCTGGAGCTGGAGTCCGAGCACGGCAAACGCGTCATGGGCATCCTGTTGTTCCAGGACCTGGCCGTGGTGCCGCTGCTGGTGCTGATCCCGGCACTGGGCAGCCCGGCCAACGAACTGCTGGGCTCGCTCGGCCTGGCCCTGTTCAAGGCGGTGGTGCTGTTGTCTCTGCTGCTGCTGGGTGGCCAGCGCCTGATGCGCAGCTGGCTGACCCAGGTGGCGCGCCACAAGAGCAACGAGCTCTTCATGCTCAACCTGCTGCTGATCACCCTGGGCCTGGCCTGGCTGACCGAGCTGGCCGGCCTGAGTCTGGCCCTGGGCGCTTTCGTCGCCGGCATGCTGATTGCCGAGACCGAATTCAAACACCAGGTGGAGACCGACATCCGGCCCTTCCATGACGTGCTGCTGGGCCTGTTCTTCATCACGATCGGCATGATGCTGGACTGGAGCATCGTCTGGCAGCGCTGGCCCCTGGTGCTGATGCTCATGGCCTCTTCATTGCTGCTCAAGCTGGTGCTGATCACCGCGCTCACACGGCTTCTCGACGCCACCATGGGTGTGGCGCTGCGCACCGGCCTGTACCTGACGCAAGCCGGCGAGTTCGGCTTTGTACTGTTGTCGCTGACGCATGAGCGGGGCCTGATCGAAGCTGTCACGCTCAACCCCATCCTGGCCTCGATGGTGCTGTCCATGCTGGCCACGCCCTTCATCATCATGTACAGCAACCGCATCGTGCTGCGACTGGTGGCGAGCGAATGGCTGCAGCAGTCGCTGCAGATGACCAGCATCGCACGCCAGGCCATCGGCACCAGCGGCCACGTCATCATCTGCGGCTACGGACGCTGCGGCCAGAACCTGGCGCGCATGCTGGAGGGGGAAAAGATTCCCTATATGGCGCTGGACCTGGACCCCGACCGGGTGCGACAGGCCACAGCGGCCGGCAATGCCGTCGCCTACGGCGACGCGGCCCGCCTGCAAGCCCTGATGGCAGCCGGCCTGGGCCGCGCCAGCGCGGTGGTGATCACCTATTTGGATGTGCCCGGCGCGCTCAAGGTGCTGGCCAATGTACGAGCTCACGCCCCGAGCGTGCCCGTGATCGTGCGAACCCAGGATGACTACGCCCTGGACCGCCTGCGCGCCGCCGGCGCCACCGAGGTGGTGCCCGAATCGATCGAAGGGTCGCTGATGCTGGCCAGCCACGCCCTGGCGCTGGTCGGTGTGCCCATGCGGCGCGTGATCCGGCTGGTGCAGGACCAGCGCGATGCCCGCTACAACCTCTTGCGCGGCTATTTCCACGGTGCCGACGACAGCGCCGATGACGACGGGGCGCAGGAGCGCCTGCACAGCCTGACCTTGCCGGCGGGCGCCCGTGCCCTGGGACAGACCTTGGGCGCGCTCTTGCCGCGGCTGACCGACACCCGCATACTCAGCCTGCGCCGGCGCAACGGCAAAAGCCTCTCTCCCGATACCGGACTGACACTGGAAGATGGGGACACCCTCGTGCTCAGCGGGCCGGCCGAGGCACTGGCGCTGGCCGAGGAACAATTGCTGCGGGGCTGAGCCGACGCGCCCACACCACGACGCCCATCAGGATCATCATGCAGGACTGGAACATCCACGACTACCTCCGCAGCCATATCCGCACCGTGCCCGACTGGCCCTCGCCGGGTGTGCAGTTCCGCGACATCACGCCCCTGCTGCAGAATCCCAAGGTCTTTCGTGTCCTGATCGACGCTTTTGTCCATCGCTACATGGACCCGTCCCTGCGCCCGGATGTGGTGGCCGGGCTGGATGCACGTG
Organism: Curvibacter fontanus; assembly: GCF_054780335.1. Classification (NCBI taxonomy): domain Bacteria; kingdom Pseudomonadati; phylum Pseudomonadota; class Betaproteobacteria; order Burkholderiales; family Comamonadaceae; genus Curvibacter; species Curvibacter fontanus. The sequence goes on along the minus strand of NZ_BAAGWN010000046.1, from coordinate 78,880 downwards.
GTTTCATCCTGGGCTCGGTGATCGCCTATGAGCTGGCCGTGGGTTTCGTGCCCATCCGCAAGAAAGGCAAACTGCCCTTCACCACGGTGGAGGAAACCTATGAGCTCGAATACGGCAGCGCCACGGTGGAACTGCACACCGATGCAGTCAAGCCGGGTGACCGCGTCCTGCTGGTCGACGACCTGATCGCCACCGGCGGCACCATGATGGCGGGCAAGAAACTGCTGGAGAAACTGGGGGCCCAGGTGATGGAGGGGGCCGCCATCGTCGACCTGCCCGAACTCAAGGGCTCGGCCCGCCTGCGCGAGGCCGGTCTGCCCTTGTTCACACTGCTCGATTTCGCCGGACATTGAGGCGCGCTGCGGCGCCCGTGCCAGGCTTCAGATCAGGTCGCCGTACTGGGTCCGACTCAGTGGCAGACGCTCGACCTCATCCTCCATGCGGGTTTCCTCGAATTCGGTCGGCGGGAACTCGGTCGGCGCAAAGTCTGCGGGCAAAGGCTTGCCCGGAGCGCCCGGCCGTTCCTTGTTGCCCGAAGCCAGTGCCTGCTTGAAGGCATTGACTTCGTCAGGACGGATGGGCTCGAAGCGGCGCTTGCTCTGGCCGGGCACGGCTGGGGCCGGCGGCGCTTCGGGAAACATGTCGTTGACGGTCGGCGCAGAGAGCGCCACGCCCAGCTCGCTTTCGGTGCGCGGCTTGCGCAGCACCGACGTCGAGGTCTTGGTCAGTTCATTGATACGCCAGTACACCGCGGTCACGTCGATCCTGTGACGCATGCGGGCGTTCTGGGTAATGATCTCTTCGATCTCTGCCAGCTGGCCGATATGTTCGGCCATTTCCCTGGGCAGATCCATCATGATCAGATACTGGCTGCCACGCGAGTCGAGCGAGAGCACCTTGTACTTGTAGCTCGACGAGAGCATGCCCACACGCGCCATGGACTCACGCACCACGGCATACAGCAGTTCACGACGCTCCAGCCGGAGGGTCTTGCGATCCATGGCCTGTTCTTCATCCGGCGGCAGATGGGTCGGACCGGCACCCTGCGCGGGGCTGGCCTTGACCATCGATTTTTTGGAGAAGAGGTTGTCCAGTCGTCCCATTTTTCATTCCGATGACGCCGCTTGCAGAACACAGGGCAGGCAGATTTGTCTGTCCCTCGCATTTTCTTCCTAAATGCGGGAGCGTGCATACCTGCTGACATGCCCGGCGTAAGAAATTGTTTCCGGTTCAGACCTCCCGCACCCGGGCTGTCAGTCCACACAGTACGCCGACTTCAAGGCACAGGCAAAAGACCTGCTGCAAACCCGCAACTCCGCGGGTCTTATTTACCGATGCAGAAACGGGAAAAAATGACACCCAGCAGGTCGTCTGATGTGAACTCGCCCGTGATCTCGTTGAGCGCGTTCTGCGCGAGGCGCAGCTCCTCGGCCAACAGGTCCAACGCATGGGCCTGCGAAGCCAGATGCGCAGCCGCCATTTCCAGGTGGACCCGCACACGGCGCAAGGCCTGCACATGGCGTTCGCGGGCGATGTAGACGCCTTCGGACGCCGCCTGCCAGCCCACTGTCTCCAGCAGGCGGCGGCGCAGCGGCTCCAGGCCGGCGCCGGTTTTGGCCGAGAGACTCAGGCGCTCGGACGGTGGTGGCGCCGCGTCGGCCTTGTTCCAGACCTCGAGCACAGGCACGCGTGCCGGCAGGCGTTGCGCCAGGGTGCGCGCGATGGCCTCGTCGGCCTGGCGGTATTCGGACAGGGCGTGGCGCGTGAGATCGTGCAGGAAAAGCACGGCATCGGCGGCCTCGATCTCGGCCCAGGCACGAGCGATCCCGATGCGCTCCACTTCGTCGCTGCTTTCGCGCAGGCCGGCCGTATCGATCACGTGCAGGGGCACGCCCTCGATCTGGATGGTCTGCTGCACCTTGTCTCGTGTGGTGCCTGGAATGGCGGTCACGATGGCCAGTTCGGCCCCTGCCAGGGCGTTGAGCAGCGAGCTCTTGCCCGCATTGGGCTGGCCGGCGATGACCACCTTGATGCCTTCACGCAAGAGGCTGCCCTGGCGCGCGTGCTGCATCACGGCCGCCAGTTGCTCTTGCAGCCGGGTCAGCTGACCGTTGGCGTCGGCCTTTTTCAGGAAATCGATCTCTTCTTCCGGGAAGTCGAGCGTGGCTTCCACCAGCATGCGCAGCTGGATCAGCGCCTCGCGCAGCACGCCGATCTCCCGTGAGAACGCGCCGTCCAGCGAACGGCTGGCGCTGCGCGCTGCCGCTTCGGTGCTGGCATCGATCAGGTCGGCGATGGCCTCGGCCTGCGTCAGGTCGATCTTGTCGTTGAGGAAGGCTCGCTCGGTGAACTCACCGGGCTGAGCCAGCCGCAGACCCGGCAGACAGGTGCGGCCGCTTGCCGGATCCACCCGCCCAGCCACTTCGAGGCAACGGGCCAGCAGAAGCTGCATCACCACCGGGCCGCCGTGCACCTGCAACTCCAGCACATCCTCGCCGGTATAGGAGTGCGGCGCCGGGAAATGAATGGCCAGGCCGTGGTCCAGCACCTCGCCCGCCGCGTCGCGCAAGGGCAGGTACGTGGCATGGCGCGCCTGCAAGGCGCGCCCGCACAGGGCCGCGACGAAAGCATCCAGGCCGCGCCCGCTCACGCGCACGATGCCCACCGCCCCGCGTCCGGGGGCGGTGGCGACGGCGACGACGGGCTCCTGTTGACGTGCCAGCATGGGCCTCTATTTTGCAGCGGCAGCTGCAAGTGAAAGGGCCGCTTGCGCGGCCCTGTTCATCTGCTTACTTGAACTTCGGCAGGTTGAACTGCGGCGGAACCCCCATGCGGGTGTTGATGATCCACTGCTGGGCGATCGACAGGATGTTGTTCGTCAGCCAGTACAGCACCAGGCCGGCCGGGAAGAAGAAGAACATCACGCTGAAGATCAGGGGCATGAACCACATCATCTTGGCCTGCAGCGGGTCCGGCGGCGCCGGGTTCAGGGCCGTTTGCAGCAGGGTGGTGGCCGTCATGAGCAGGGGCAGGATGTAATAGGGATCGTTGGCCGACAGGTCCTTGATCCACAGGATCCAGGGCGCGTTGCGCATTTCCACGCTGGACAGCAGCACCCAGTACAGGGCGATGAAAACCGGGATCTGGATCATGATGGGCAGGCAGCCGCCCATGGGGTTGACCTTTTCCTCGCGGTAGACGCGCATCATTTCCTGCTGCATCTGCTGCGGCTTGTCCTTGAGGCGCTCCCGCAGCTCGGTGATGCGCGGCGTGATGGCCTTCATCTTGGCCATGCTGGCGTAGGCCTTGGCGTTGAGCCAGTAGAAGGCGATCTTCAGCAGCACCACCAGGGCCACGATGGACCAGCCCCAGTTGTGCAGCAGGCGGTGGAGCTGGTCCAGCAGCCAATACAGGGGCTTGGCCAGGATGGTCAGCCAGCCATAGTCCTTGACCAGTTCCAATCCGGGTGCGATGGCTTCAAGTCGCTTCTCTTCCTGCGGCCCGACGAAGAGGCGCGCCTCCACGGCCCGGCTCGTCCCCGGGGCGAGGGTCTCCAGGGGGGCAATCATGCCGACCGCGTACAAATTGCTGTCCACCTTGCGCGCGAAGATGTCGCGCTGCACGCCGTCAGCCAGCAGCCAGGCGCTGGCAAAGTAATGCTGCACCATGGCGACATAGCCATTGGTCGATTGCTTGTCGAATTCGGCCTTGCCTTTTTCGATATCGCTGAACTCGATCTTGTGGTATTTCCTGGCTTCGGTGTAGACCGCCGGGCCGGTGAAGGTGGAATAGAAGGACGACTCGCCGGCAGGCTTGTTGCCGTCGCGCACCAGTTGCAGGTAAAGCTGCGGCGTCACCGGCGCGCCGCCCAGGTTCTGCACCTCGTGTTTGACGCCCAGGGTATAACTGCCTCGCTTGATCGTATAGGTCTTGACCAGCTTGACACCCCCGACTTCGGGCGACTCAAACTTCAGCAGCAGTTCATCAACGCCCTCCTTGAGCACGCGCTCGCCGGGCACCAGTTTCATGACGGTCTTGTGCGTCGGCAGATTGCCGCCCGCAGCGCCGGCGATCAGGCCGGATTGGGAAAGATAGACACGGTCCTTGCTTTCGTCGAACAGCACGACGTTGGTTTCGGGATGCTTCTGATCGTGGTGCTTCAGGAATTCGGAATGGACCAGGGAGCCACCCTCGGTGTCGAAACCCAGCTTCAGCACATCGGTGCTCACCTCCACCCGCTCTCGGGCCACCGGGGCCTGTGTCTCGGTCTTGGTGATGCGATCACTGCTGTTGCCGGCCGGCAGCACGGGCGTGGCGGTCGGGACGGTGGCCGCAGGCGCCGAAGCGGGAGTTTGCGGCGCCGGGACCGTCTTGACCGTGGGGCTCGGGAAGAAGGTCGCGGGTCGGCCATTGTGGATCTGCCACTGGTCCCACAGCAGGACCAGGGAAAAGCCAAAAATCACCCACAGGATGGTGCGGCGAATATCGTTCATGAAGTCTTCTTTTCAGAGGAGGAGGTAAGCAGGCCGCTGAAGAATCGCGGTTTTTGTGCCGGCACGGGATCATGCCCACCGCCACACCAGGGATGGCAGCGCAACAGACGCGCCATGGTCAGATAGCTGCCGGCCAGCGCGCCATGCTGATGCAGGGCGTCCAGCGCATAACGCGAGCAGGTCGGTTCGAAACGGCAGGCCGAGCCCAGCCAGGGGCTCAGAAAGAAACGGTAGGCCTTGACCAGGCCGATGAGCACTTTGGCGATCATGCGCCCACCTTGCGTGGCTGCGCGGCCTTGCCGAACAACTGCTGGATCTCGGCACGGACCGCCGCATGCAGGGCGTCCGAAGCAGCACTGTTGAACTGCCGGCGCTCAAAACCTGCACGCAGGCGCACCAGGTAGGCGGCCGCCGGCAGCACTGGCGCATGCTGCGCCGCGATGCTGTAGATCTGTCGCTTGATGAGATTGCGCGTCACGGCACGGCGTGCCCAGCGCTTGGGAACCATGGCGCCGAACCAAAGCTCGTCATCGGCAAGAAAGACCCTCGGGACGGCGGACGCGTCCGAGGTTTCCCCGACCATGCGATGCATGACGAAATGCTCGGTCCGGGCAAATGAGGCGCATGCCAGCATGGCCTGGAACTGTTCCCGGGTTTTCAGCCGCCGCGCCAGCATGGTGCGCCGTCAAGAACACTGCGCATCTACCGTACAGGACGCTGGGTGGACGATACGGCTCAGACGGCCAGACGCTTGCGGCCCTTGGCGCGACGTGCATTGATCACGGCGCGGCCACCACGGGTCTTCATGCGGACCAGAAAGCCATGGGTGCGCGCACGGCGGATCTTGGAGGGCTGGTAAGTACGTTTCATCTCGAAATCCTAGTGATAAGCGATGGAGTTTTCTGTCCATGCAGGCGAGCCCTCAACAGGCTGCGGCTCGTCCCATGTCGTGTCCCGTCCGTACGTCCGTACCGCAGTCCGCGCCCGAGGGCGCGTTCCGGGCACGTCACAGGCCTCGGGAAAACCGTAAATTATCGCAAAAATTTCCAATGTTGGCAAGGCCTTGGCTGTTTGAATGCGTGTTGCACATGAAGCCGGAAGGCGCTTTTTCCTCTTGTGGATAAATTCTTGATAATTTACAATTCGGCGTTCTGGTCAGCATAACTATCCACAATAATCACAGGTATGGGCGAGGGACAAATCAACGGGCAGCCGATCGGTATCGGCCAGGAAAGTGGCCAGGGACTGTGGCAGGCCTGCGTCGATCAGCTAGCCCAGGAATTGCCTGAACAGCAGTTCAATACCTGGATCAAGCCTTTGACAGCCCAGGTGGCCGAAGACTTCTCCCGCGTCACACTTTTTGTCGTCAACCGCTTCAAACTGGACTGGGTCCGGGCCCAATACAGCAATCGCATCGCCACTCTGCTGGAAAAAGTCTATGGTCAGCCCATGCGACTTGAGTTAGCACTCACGCCCAGGGAAAATCATGTTCGGATTAAAGAAGGTCTCATTGAGGCCGATGTTTTGCCAGCCGAGGAATCCTATGCCGCGGGCGTGGAGCGAAACAACGCGGGCAACCGGACCCGTCTGAACACCGCCCTGACCTTTGAAACCCTGGTCGAAGGCACGGCCAACCGCATGGCCCGTGCTGCGGCCATGCACGTGGCCAGCTCGCCTGGCCAGCTTTACAACCCCCTGTTCATCTACGGCGGCGTCGGTCTGGGCAAGACCCACCTGATGCATGCCGTGGGCAACCGGCTGCTCGTCGAGCGCCCCAACGCCAAGGTTCTCTACATCCATGCCGAACAATTCGTTTCGGATGTGGTTAAGGCCTACCAGCGCAAGACTTTTGACGAGTTCAAGGACAAGTACCACTCCCTGGACCTGCTGCTGATCGACGATGTGCAGTTCTTCGCCAACAAGGACCGCACCCAGGAAGAGTTTTTCAATGCCTTCGAGGCCCTGCTGGCCAAGAAGTCGCACATCGTGATGACCAGCGACACCTATCCCAAGGGCCTGCTGGACATCCACGAACGCCTGGTCTCCCGCTTCGATTCCGGCCTGACGGTGGCGATCGAGCCGCCTGAGCTGGAAATGCGGGTGGCCATCCTGATCAACAAGTCCCTGAGCGAAGGGACCGAGATGCCCGAGGAAGTGGCCTTTTTCGTGGCCAAGAACGTGCGTTCCAACGTCCGTGAACTGGAAGGCGCCCTGCGCAAGATCCTGGCGTATTCACGTTTCAACCAGAAGGAAATATCCATCCAGCTGGCCCGTGAGGCCCTGCGCGACCTGCTGTCCATCCAGAACCGGCAGATTTCGGTGGAAAACATCCAGAAGACCGTGGCCGACTACTACAAGATCAAGGTCGCGGACATGTATTCCAAGAAACGGCCGGCCAGCATCGCCCGCCCGCGCCAGATCGCCATGTACCTGGCCAAGGAATTGACCCAGAAAAGCCTGCCCGAAATTGGTGAGCTCTTTGGTGGCCGCGACCACACGACCGTATTGCATGCCGTGCGCAAAATTTCAGGCGAACGCCAGCAATTGACAGAACTGAACCAGCAACTGCATGTGCTTGAGCAGACACTCAAAGGATAAAAGGAGCCATCACCCAAGACAGCAACGGCCGCCCAAACCCTGGGGATAGTTCTGGCACAAGTCCGTACTTATCCACAGACCGAGGGGGTTCCAACAAGTTATGCCAGCGGAACCGGGGACAAACCGGCCTGCTGCACACATGGTTGGAGGACAGGCAAGTCGTTGATAAAAAAAGGGAAAATGGCGCTGTCCACAGAAAGCTGCCCGCTCTATCTACTACTACTAATTTGAAATAGAGAAATCAAAGAAGAGGTTGACATGATCGTCCTGAAGGCAACACAAGACAAAGTACTCTCCGTATTCCAGTCCGTTTCGGGCATCGTGGAACGTCGCCACACCCTGCCCATCCTGGCCAATGTGATGATTCGCAAGACGGGCAGTGCCTTGCAATTCACGACCAGCGATCTGGAAATCCAGATCCGGACCACGGCGGAGCTCGATGGGGACGCTGGCAATTTCACGACCACAGTGGGTGCGCGCAAGCTGATCGATATTCTGCGCACCATGCCGGCCGATCAGACGGTGTCGCTGGAATCCAGCCAGAACAAGCTCATCCTCAAGGGCGGCAAGAGCAAGTTCACGCTGCAGACTTTGCCCGCTGAGGATTTCCCGCTGGTGCAGGAAGCTGCCAATTTCGGTCCGGCTTTCAGCGTGCCGCAGAAGACCCTCAAGGAACTGCTGGGCCAGGTTTCGTTTTCGATGGCGGTGCATGACATCCGCTATTACCTCAACGGCATCCTGTTCGTGGCCGAAGGCAAGCAATTGAGCCTGGTGGCCACCGACGGTCACCGTCTGGCTTTTGCGTCGGCCACACTGGACGTGGAAGTGCCCAAGCAGGAAGTCATCCTGCCGCGCAAGACGGTGCTGGAAATGCAGCGCCTTCTGAGTGATACCGAGGGCGCGATCGAGATGCAGTTTGCGAGCAACCAGGCCAAGTTCAGCTTTGGTGGCATGGAGTTCGTGACCAAGCTGGTCGAAGGCAAGTTCCCGGATTACAACCGTGTGATCCCGAAGAACCACAAGAATGCCATCATCCTGGGTCGCCAACCTCTGCTCGCCAGCCTCCAGCGCACGGCCATCCTGACCAGCGACAAGTTCAAGGGCGTGCGCTTGAACATCGATCCTGGCACCCTGCGTGTGGCTTCCAACAACGCCGAGCAGGAAGAAGCCGTGGACGAGCTGGAAATCGATTACAGCGGCGACAGCATCGAGATCGGTTTCAACGTGACCTACCTGATCGACGTGCTGACAAACATGGAACAGGACATGGTCAAGGTCGAATTGTCGGATTCGAACAGTTCGGCCCTGGTCACCATTCCCGACAACCACAGCTTCAAATACGTCGTGATGCCCATGCGCATCTGATGCAGATCGCAAGACCATGACCCGCGACGAACATCTGGTTCATCGCGGGTCTGTTCATTCAAGAGTTTGAGTAGTGTTGAAAAAGTAAGCCATGACCGAAGAAAACAAGCCCAGCGCTGCCGAGAACTTCAGCGCCCAGCCCTTCATTGATGCCCATCAGATCGGTGCATCAGAAGGTTATGGCGAATCATCGATCCAGATTCTGGAAGGCCTGGAAGCGGTGCGCAAACGCCCCGGCATGTACATCGGTGACACCTCCGACGGAACCGGCCTGCACCACCTGGTGTTCGAGGTGGTCGACAACTCCATCGACGAAGCCCTGGCGGGGCACTGCGATGACATCGTGGTCACCATCCACCTGGACAATTCGATCAGCGTGGTTGACAACGGCCGTGGCATCCCGACCGGCGTCAAGATGGACGACAAGCACGAGCCCAAGCGCAGCGCTTCCGAGATTGCGCTCACCGAATTGCATGCCGGCGGCAAATTCAACCAGAACAGCTACAAGGTCTCGGGGGGCCTCCATGGTGTGGGGGTGTCCTGCGTCAACGCCCTGTCCAAGTGGCTGCACCTGACGGTGCGGCGTGAAGGCAAGGTGCACCAGCTCGAGTTCGCGCGTGGTTTCGTGCAGAACCGCATCATCGAACAGGCGGGTGGCGTGGAAGTTTCGCCGATGAAGGTGATCGGCGCCACCGAGAAGCGCGGCACTGAAGTGCATTTCCTGCCCGATGTCGATATCTTCCAGCAGAACCACGAATTTCATTACGACATTCTGGCCAAGCGTCTGCGCGAACTGAGTTTCCTGAACAACGGCGTACGCATCCGTCTCAAGGACGAGCGCAGCAACAAGGAAGACGATTTCTCCGGCGCCGGCGGTGTCAAGGGTTTTGTCGACTTCATCAACGCCAACAAGAAGGTGTTGCACCCTAATGCCTTCCATGCCAACGGCGAGCGTCCGGCCGAAACCTACGGCGGTATTCCCGGCACCAATATCGGCGTCGAAGTCGCCATGCAGTGGAATGACGGTTACAACGAGTCTGTACTCTGCTTCACCAACAACATCCCGCAGCGTGATGGTGGCACCCACCTGACGGGTCTGCGCGCGGCCATGACCCGCGTGATCAGCAAATACATCGAGAGCAACGAACTGGCCAAGAAGGCCAAGGTCGAAATCTCGGGCGATGACATGCGCGAAGGCCTGTGCTGTGTGCTTTCGGTCAAGGTGCCCGAGCCCAAGTTCAGCAGCCAGACCAAGGACAAGCTGGTCAGCTCCGAGGTGCGCGCCCCGGTGGAAGACATCGTGGCCAAGTCGCTCAACGATTTCCTGGAAGAGCGCCCCAACGACGCCAAGATCATCTGCGGCAAGATCATCGAGGCGGCCCGGGCCCGCGAGGCGGCGCGCAAGGCGCGTGAGATGACGCGCCGCAAGGGCGTGCTCGATGGCATGGGCCTGCCGGGCAAGCTGGCCGACTGCCAGGAAAAGGACCCGGCCCTGTGCGAGATCTACATCGTCGAGGGTGACTCCGCCGGCGGTTCGGCCAAGCAGGGCCGCGACCGCAAGTTCCAGGCCATCCTGCCCCTGCGCGGCAAGATCCTGAACGTGGAGAAGGCGCGTTACGAGAAGCTGCTGACCAGCAACGAGATCGTCACGCTGATCACCGCCCTGGGCACGGGCATCGGCAAGGCCGCGGTCGAAAGCGGCAAGTCGGGCGTAGACGACTTCAACATCGACAAGCTGCGCTACCACCGCATCATCATCATGACCGACGCCGACGTGGACGGCGCCCACATCCGCACCCTGCTGCTGACCTTCTTCTACCGCCAGATGCCCGAGCTGGTCGAGCGCGGCCACATCTACATCGCCCAGCCGCCGCTGTACAAGGTCAAGTCCGGCAAGGAAGAGCTTTACCTCAAGGATGCCTCGGCTCTGGACGGCTACCTCTTGCGCATCGCTCTGGTGCAGGCGTCCATCCACACGGGCGGGTCGAACGGCAGCCTGATCACCGGCGAGACCCTGGCCGAACTGGCGCGCAAACACCAGCTGGCGGAAGGCGTCATTGCCCGTTTGCACAACTTCATGGATGCCGAGGCCCTGCGCGCCATTGCCGATGGCGTGGAACTCCAGCTCAATACGGTGGCCGAAGCCGAGACGTCGGCCCTGGCTCTGCAAGCCAAACTGCGCGAAGTGGGCAGCGGAGCCGAGGTGGCCGGCGAATTCGACGTCCGCACCGACAAACCCATCCTGCGCATCAGTCGCCGCCACCACGGCAACGTCAAGAGCAGCGTCATCACCCAGGATTTTGTGCACGGCGCCGACTACGCGGCCCTGGCCGAGGCGGCCAATACCTTCCGCGGCCTGCTGGGCGAGGGCGCCCGTGTCATGCGCGGCGAAGGCGAGAAGCAGAAGGAAGAAAAGGTCAGCGATTTCCGCCAGGCCATGGCCTGGCTGATCGTGCAGGCCGAAAACGCAACGGCCCGCCAGCGCTACAAGGGTCTGGGCGAGATGAACCCGGCCCAGCTGTGGGAAACCACCATGGATCCGACCGTGCGCCGCCTTCTGCGTGTGCAGATCGACGATGCCATCGAGGCCGACCGTGTGTTCACCATGCTCATGGGTGACGAGGTCGAGCCGCGGCGCGAGTTCATCGAGACCAACGCATTGCGTGCCGGCAACATCGACGTCTGATGCAGTTCCGGGCGGCATGAAAACCGTCGCCGTCATCGACTTCGAAACCACGGGCATTTCGCCCGAGCAGGGCGCCCGCGCCACCGAGGTGGCGATTGTGCTGGTGCAAGGCGGGTGCATCGTCGACCGTTTCCAGAGCCTGATGAACGCTGGCGCCCATATTCCCGCCTTCATCACCCAGCTCACCGGCATCAGCAATGCCATGGTGCGCGCCGCGCCCGACGCCGGGGAGGTGATGCGCGAGGCCAGCCGTTTCGTGGGCGACACGCCCATGGCGGCGCACAACGCTTCCTTCGATCGCAAGTTCTGGATCGGTGAGCTCGCACGGCAGGGCCTGCCGGCGACGCAGCCTTTTGTCTGCACCATGCTGCTGTCGCGCCGGCTCTACCCCCAGGCGCCGAACCACAAACTGGGCACGCTGGTGGACCACCACCGCCTGCCGCGCACCGGCGCCGCCCACCGGGCGCTGGCCGATGCCGAGATGGCGGCCGAGCTGCTGATCCGGATCCAGCAGGACTTGCAGCGCCGGTACAAGGTGCCGGGCGTCGACCATGGTCTGCTGATCGACCTGCAGCACTGCCAGCGCCAAGGGGTGTCCGCGCTGCTGTCGCGGCATGCCCGGGCATAGGCGGTGGCTTGGCCGCATAATCAAAAAAAGCCTGCCGGACGGTTCATTCCATGAGCGACAAAAAACCTTTTGAGATCGCGCGCGAGGCGCTCAAGCAGATCACGGCGCGCCAGCTGGCGCCGACGCCGGTCAATTACCAGGCCATCTACAACGAGATCGCGGGCCTGCCCAACGTGCAGCCCTTTCCCGACGAGCCCCTGCGGCAGATAGCCCAGGCGCTGCCGGCGCGCAATCCTGGCCAGGAAAAGCAGCGCAGCCTGCTCGAATACGCCATAGGCCAGCGCAACTGGCTGGGCGTGCAGAACGCCCTGGTGGCTTACAGCGGCTTTGCGATGCCCGGCGGCCCCGACCCGGTCCCGGCGCCGCTGGCGGCCACACCCGCCGCCGCGCCGGCCCTGACCCCGGAGTTCTTCGAACAGATCGCGCGTCTGATCGAGTACGCGCAACCGGCCCTGGGTACGGACGACGTCCGTTTCCAGGAGCAGGTGCAGCAGGTCGTCCAGGCCCTGCGTGATCCGGCCGTCGAGGTCTACAAGGTCAAGGCCCTGCTGGCGGATTTCAGTCACCGCCTGTCCTTTGCCGCGGAAGACCAGGCCGAAATCCACCTGACCCTGCTCAAGCTGTTGCAACTCATCATCGAGAACATCGGCGAACTCAGCCTGGACGACAACTGGCTCAAGGGCCAGACCGACGCCCTCAAGGAGGCGGCCCAGCCTCCCTTGACCCTGCGCCGCCTGGACGACGTGGAGCGCCGCCTCAAGGACGTGATCTTCAAGCAGAAGGACGCCAAGGGCCGGGCGCTCGAAGCGCAGGAAGAACTGCGCCAGATGCTGACCACCTTCATCAGCCGCCTGTCGCAGATGAGCGCGTCCAGCAGCGCCTACCAGGGCAAGATGGAAGAGAGCGTCAAGCAGCTTGAGCAGGCCAAGAAGATCGAGGACATCGCGCCCGTGCTCAAGGAGGTCATCAGCGCGACGCGCCACATGAACACCGAGTCCACGAATGTGCGCGACGAATTGCGCAGCATGCGCGAGAAGACCCAGGTCACCGAGGCCGAGCTGGTCAAGCTGCACCGCGAACTTGACCGCGTCAGCGCCCAGGCGCGCCACGACACCCTGACCGGGGCGCTGAACCGCCAGGGTCTGGACGAGGCCATGAACCGCGAAGTGTCCGGCGTGCGCCGCAAGGACACGACGCTCTCCGTGGCGTTGCTGGACATCGACAATTTCAAGAAGCTCAACGATGGCCGGGGCCATGAAACCGGCGACGCCGCGCTCAAGCACCTGGCCACGGTGGCGCGCGAGTGCATGCGCCCGCAGGATACGCTGGCGCGTTACGGCGGCGAGGAGTTTGTCGTGCTGCTGCCCGACACACCGCTGGACAAGGGCGTGGAGGCCATGACACGCCTGCAGCGCGAGCTGACCAAGCGTTTCTTTCTGGCCGGCAACGAGAAGATCCTGATCACCTTCAGTGCCGGTGTGGCCCAGCTGGCTGCGGGGGAAACCGGGGCCGACGCCATCAAACGCGCCGACCAGGCCATGTACCTGGCCAAACGCGCGGGCAAGAACCGCGTCATCGGGGCCTGATCCCCGCAAGGAGCGTCGCCATGGACATGCTGATCGCCGGACTCGTGATCTTTCTGGGCGTGCACTCGCTGCGCATGCTGGCCGGGGGCTGGCGCACACGCATGCGCGCGCGCATGGGAGCGGGGGCCTGGAAGGGCCTGTATTCCCTGGTCTCTCTGGCCGGGCTGGTGCTCATCGTCTACGGCTTTGACCTGGCGCGTGAGCAGCCCGTGCTGTTGTGGACACCGCCAGCGGGCTTGCGCCATGCCACCTCGGCGCTGACCCTGCTGGCCTTCGTGCTGCTGGCCGCCGCCTATGTGCCGGGCAATGCCATCAAGGCGCGGGTGCACCACCCCATGGTGCTGGGCGTGAAGACCTGGGCCCTGGCGCATCTGCTGGTGAGCGGCATGCTGGCACAGCAGCTCCTGTTCGGCGCCTTCCTGCTCTGGGCCGTGGCCAATTTCAGTGCTTCGCGGCGGCGGGACCGGCGTGATGGCGTGAGTTACGCGGCTGGTGGCATGACGGCCACGGTGATCACCGTGGTGCTGGGGGTGGCCGCCTGGGCCGCTTTTGCCTACGGCCTGCACGGCCTGCTGATCGGCATCAAGCCTTACGGCTGATGTCCTTGGCCGGACGCGCTTACTTTTCCAGCACCCACTGGATCACGAACTTGGCAGCAAAGCCCACCATGCCGAAGGCCAGACCCAGGAAGAGTACGAAGGTCCCGAAACGCCCGGCCTTGGATTCCCAGGCCAGGTGGGCAATGATGAACAGCATGTAGAGCATGAAAGCCCCCACGCCGAAGCTCAGGCCGAAGGCGACGATCTGCTCCTCGGTGTAGCCGAACATCAGCGCGCCTCCACGGCACCCGTTGTGCGCTCGGGCCAGGCCGACGCGTCCACCAGATCGCGGTAGGCATGCCAGCTGGCATGGCCCAGCATGGGCATGACGGCGATCAGCCCGAGCAGGGCCGACAGCAGGCCCAGCAGGGTGAAGCCCATGATGAGCGTGGCCCACCAGGCCATGGGCAGGGGGTTGCTCAACACCGTCTCCCAGCTCGTGACCACAGCCTGCAGCACGCCGATGCGGCGGTCCAGCAGCAGAGGGATGGCCACGGCGCTGGACGCAAAGATGGGCGCGGCCAGCAGGCCACCCAGGGCCAGCCAGAGTTCAAACAGCCAGTTGTCGCCCGCCAGCACCACATGGCGCAGGAAGTCGAGCGGCTGCTCGATGGGCAGGGGCGACATCAGCGTGATCAGGGCGGCCGAGGTCAGCACCCAGCCGGTGCCCGCCAGGCCCAGCAGCAGGCCGAACTGCACCAGGCGCCAGTCCTTGCCGTCGCGGCTGCTGCCGTGGCGTCTCCAGCTCAGCCAGGTTTGCAGCACCAGGCGCCAGGAAACCGCCTCGTTGCGTTCCACGGCGCGGCTCAGGGCGTAGAGGCCGGTGGCCAGCACCGGCCCCACCACCAGCAGACCCGAAAAGGCGCCCACCAGCCACCAGAACTGGTGATGGGCCAGCGCCAGCAGGCCCAGGCCGACGACGGTCAGTACCAGGCCGTAGGCAAAACTGACCCAGCCACAGCGTGCGATGTCGCGCCACCCCAGGACCAGCCAGCGCAGGGGTTGCTGCAGGGTGATGGTGCGTACCGGGGGCGTGGTGGTCGGTTTCATCGGGCGGCGAAGGCCGTCAGCGCGGTCCACGCTGACGGCCTACATGGAAGGCGCGTGCGGTGTTGTCGTCAAAGACCTTCTTCTGCTCGGCGCTCAGGCTGCCGTAGAAGTTGCGGGTGGCGGCGTCGCGTTTGTCGACTTCGGCCTCGTGCTGCTTGCGCAGGTCGCGCATCTTGTCCAGACGTTCAGGCGTGCTCAGTTCGGCGAGGTCTTCGCGCTTCGGGACGGGTTGGTGGGCCGCCGGCTTCATGGCCGCCAGATAGGCGCTCCAGCTGGCTTCCTGGTCGGCGTTCAGCTTGAGCTTGGCCTTGAGTTCGGCGGCGCGTCGGGCCATGTGCTCCTTCATGCGATCCTGGCGCTGGGCACGATGCCCGCCATCGGGCTGGTGCATGTCGGGACCGGCGCCCGGGCCAGCGGCGGGACCCGGGCCCGGCTGGGCCAGCGCCATCAGGGCGGAAGTGGCCAGCCCGGCGGCGAGCACGGCGGGTTTGAAATTGGCTTTCATCTCTTCATCCTTTCAGATCAGACCTGTTGTGAAGTAACAGGGTGATGGCAGTCTGCGCGGCCTGTGTATCGCTAGGATGAGGGTGTGCGTCGCACGTGTAAAGAATGTGCCGCCCCGGTGATGTCAGCCCAGGCGTCCGTTCTGGAAGTCTTCCACCGCGGTCATCAGTTCTTCGCGCGTGTTCATGACGAAGGGGCCGTACTGGGCGATGGGCTCTTTCAAGGGCCGACCGGCGATCAGCAGGGCGCGTGCCGGCGCGCCACTGGCATCAGCCTGCAGACGCACGCCGTCGCCGCTGTTGTCCAGGATGGCCATGCGGTGCAGCGGCACCGGGGTGGCCTGCTCCTTGCCATCCAGCACATGCACCGTGCCGCGGTAGGTGTAGAGAAAGGCGTTGTACTCGGGCGGCAGCGGCTGGCTGAAGACGCCGCCGCCGGCGGGGAAATGCAGGTCCAGGTAGAGCGGATCGGTGGGGAAGGCCTCCATCGGGCGCGCCATGGCGCCGCTCACGCCGTGACTGCGGCCGGAGATCACGCGCACGGTCACGCCCTCGGGTGTGGTGAACTCCGGGATCTCTGCGCTCTGGATGTCGCGGTAACCGGGCGGGCCCATCTTGTCGCGCCCCGGCAGGTTGAGCCAGAGCTGGAAGCCCTCCATCACACCTTCTTCCTGTTCGGGCATCTCGCTGTGGACCAGGCCGCGGCCGGCGGTCATCCACTGCACGCCGCCGTTCTGCAGCAGGCCCTCATGGCCGGCGCTGTCGCGGTGGCGCATGCGCCCGGCGATCATGTAGGTGACGGTCTCGAAGCCGCGGTGCGGATGGTCGGGAAAACCGGCGCCGTAGTCTTTCGGGTCGTCGCTGGCAAAGTTGTCCAGCATGAGGAAGGGATCGAGCCGGCGTTGCAGATCGTGCGTGAGCACGCGCGTGAGCTTGACGCCCGCGCCGTCCGTGGTGGGCTGGCCGGTGATGATGCGTTCAACGCGGCGGGGGGAGGTGATGGGATCCATGTTCGAATTACACCGCAAAGCCGGTGACAGTGTCGTCGTCAAGGTCCAGGCCGCGCCCCGCGCTCTTGGCCCGGTACAGCGCGCGGTCGGCCCGTGTCCACAGAGCCTGCACGTTGTCCTCGGGCAGGGCCTGGGTCACACCACTGGAGAAGGCCGTACGCAGCGCGGGCAGGGACGGCACCGGCGGGCTGGCGGCCAGGCTGCCGCGCAGACGAGCAAGCACCTGGCGCGCGCCCCGGGGCCCGGTATTGGGCAGCGCCAGCAGGAACTCCTCGCCGCCGATGCGGCCCACGAGGTCCTGCGGACGCAGCGTCTGTTCCAGATGGCGGGCGAAGTGCGCCAGCACCTGGTCGCCCGTGCCATGGCCGTGGTTATCGTTGATCTGCTTGAAATGGTCCAGATCGATCACGACCAGGCTCAGCGGATAGCGCAGCTGGCGCGCGCTGAGAAAGAGCTCGTCCAGCCGCTCGAAGACATGGCGGCGGTTGTGCAGGCCGGTCAGCGGGTCGGTGATGGACAGGTGCACGGCCTGATCGTGCGCCTGCCGCAGGGCGGACTCGTTGACCTTGAGCTCCGTGACGTCGGTGGTCACGGTCAGCATCCAGCCGTCGGCTTGCAGCGCTTCCGTCACACGCATCCAGCGCCCGTCGACCAGGTCGGACTCGAAGCTGCGCAGCGCGGTCTGGCGATGGCTGCGCCGCACCCGGGCCAGCCAGGTTTCGATGTCATCGGTCTCGATCAGCAGACCGGCGCGCTCGCGGTGGCAGCGGCGCATCATCTCTTCCCAGCTTGGCATCTCATCCGGCCCGATGGCATAGGCCGTGCGGAAGTGGCGGTTGGCGTAGCGCATGCGATCGGCCGGATCGAACAGGCCGATGCCGTTGGCACCGTTTTCAAGACAGCCCAGCAGTTTCAGCTGGAGGTCGGTGTTCAAGCGCTCAGGCCTGGCCGCTGTCCTTCACGCGGCAGGTGCTGATGCCCAGCATGGCGTAGGGCGGGCACCAGCCCGTCAGCCCGGTGGCCAGCGGGGCCAGGCCCAGCCAGCCCCACCAGCCCACGGTGCCGGTGGCGGCCAGCGCGACCAGGACGGCGCCGGCAAGGATGCGGATGATGCGTTCGATGCCGCCGATATTGATCTTCATGAAGGTGCTCCTGTGGGTTGGTGGTCCATTATTGGACGCGGGGTGGGTGGCGTCAACCTGTTACCAGACGCATGCCGTCCGGCGGTTTGGCAAGGTCATCGAGAATGGGACATTCCGGGCGCTCGTCGCCATGGCAGTGGTGCAGGAGCTGGTGCAGGGTGCGCTGCATGGACTGCATGGACTCGATGCGCGCGGCCAGTTCGTCCACGTGCTTTTGCGCGATGCGCTTGACGCTGGCGCTGGTGCGCCGGCGGTTCTGCCACAGCGTCACCAGCTCGGCGATTCCGGCCATGGAAAAGCCCAGGTCGCGCGAGCGCTTGATGAAACGCAAGGTGTGCACATCGGCCTCGTTGTACTGGCGGTAGCCGCTGTCCGTGCGTGCCACGCGCGGCAGCAGGCCCAGCGATTCGTAGTGCCGCACCATCTTGGCCGAGATACCCGAAAGTTCGGCCACGGCGCCGATGTTGACGGGCCAGCGAACATGGTCCATGGTGCTCAGGCCGTGACGGCGTAGCCTTCTTCGGCGATGGCTTTGGCCAGCGCCTCGCGCGGCTGTTGTGACTGCACCTCGACGAGGTTCCGGCTGCGGTCGATCTGGACTTCGGCCTGCGGGTCCACCTGCCGGATGGCGCGGGTGACGGATTTCTCGCAATGGCCGCAGGTCATGCCGCTGACGCTGAAGGTCTGGTTCATGGTCTTTTCCTCAAGAACAGGGGTTGGTGGGAAGCATATGCTGAACCCTGCCACCGTGGGAAGGTCAATCGTACAGGCCAGCAACCTTTTCTGCAGCAAGGTTGATCCAGGACAAGACTTGACCCTGCCATCATGGCAAGGTTCAACATCCAGACCATGAATACTTCCAACCCCACCTCTCCCCTGGCCACGCTGGACCTCGGCATCGATGGCATGACCTGCGCCTCCTGCGTGACGCGCGTCGAAAAAGCCCTGAAAAAGGTCCCGGGCGTGAGCGAGGCGGCCGTCAACCTGGCCACCGAGTCGGCGCGTGTGAGCTACGCGCCCTCGGAACAGGTCGAGGCGCGCCTGCGCCGGGCCGTGCGCGACGCCGGCTATGAGCCGCGTGCCGCCGATGCGCTGGTGCAGGAGGGTGGGGCCTCGCCCTGGGCCGGCTTCGCGCCGGTGGCCATCGGCCTGGCCCTGTCCTTGCCCCTGGTCGTGCCCATGCTGGGCGACCTGGGGGGGTTCCACTGGATGCTGCCGGCCTGGGTGCAGTTTGCGCTGGCCACGCCGGTGCAGTTCATCCTCGGCGCGCGTTTCTACAAGGCCGGCTGGTTCGCGCTCAAGGCCCTGACCGGCAATATGGACCTGCTGGTGGCCATCGGCACCACGGCGGGCTGGGCGCTGTCGGTCTGGCTCTGGCTGTCGGCCGAACAGGGGGAGATGGCGCACCTGTACTTCGAAGCCTCGGCCGTGGTGGTCACGCTGGTGTTGCTGGGCAAGTGGCTGGAGGCCAGAGCCAAGCGCCAGACCACGGCCGCCATCCGCGCCCTGCATGCGCTGCGACCCGAGCTGGCGCACCTGATCGGGGTGGACGGCGAACTCGACGTGCCCGTGGCCGAGGTGCTGGTCGGTGACAAACTGGTGGTGCGCCCCGGCGAGCGTTTCCCGGTGGACGGCACCCTGCTGGAAGGGCACACCCAGGTGGACGAGTCCATGCTCACGGGTGAACCTCTGCCCGTGGCCAAGGACGCCGGCGCCAGGCTCACCGGCGGCTCCATCAACGGCGAGGGCCGGCTTGTGATGCAGGTGGCGGCCGTGGGCAGCGAGACGGTGCTGGCGCACATCATCCGCCTGGTGGAGGACGCGCAGGCCGCCAAGGCGCCGATCCAGCGCCTGGTGGACCAGGTGTCGGCGGTGTTCGTGCCGGTGGTGCTGCTCATCGCCCTGCTGACCCTGCTGGGCTGGCTGTGGGTCGGAGCTTCCGGCGAGGCCGCCATCATCCACGCCGTGGCCGTGCTGGTCATTGCCTGCCCCTGTGCGCTGGGCCTGGCCACGCCGGCGGCCATCATGGCCGGCACCGGTGTTGCCGCGAAGCACGGCATCCTGATCAAGGACGCGCAGGCGCTGGAACTGGCGCACAAGGTCGACACCGTGGCTTTCGACAAGACCGGCACGCTGACCCTGGGCCAGCCGCGCCTGACGGCTTTCGAGGTGGCGCCGGACCAGGACGAGGCGCGCTTGCTGGCCGCCGCCGCCAGTCTGCAAAGCGGCAGCGAGCACCCGTTGGCACGCGCCGTGGTGCGTGCTGCACAGGATCGGCAGATTGCGCAGGTTGTCCCCGACAACGTGCGCGCCGTGCCCGGGCGCGGTAGCGAGGGCGAGGTGGGCGTGAGGAGCTATCTGATCGGCAGTCTGCGCTGGATGGACGAGTTGCACGTGTCTCTGGGGCCGATGGCGGTGCGTGCAGCCGCGCTGCAGGCGCAGGGCGCTACCGTCTCGGTCATGGTGGAACGCAGCACGCAGGGGCTCACCTTGCGGGCCCTGCTGGCTTTCGGCGACGAGCCCAAGCCCGGCGCGAAGGAGGCGCTGGCCGCCTTGCGCGCGCGCGGTATCCGCACCGTGATGATCTCGGGTGACAACCGCGGTGCGGCCGAGACCATGGCGCGTCGCCTGGGCCTGCGCCCCGAGGCGGGCGAAGTAATGGCCGAGGTGCTGCCGGGAGACAAGGCTGCGAAAGTGGCCGAACTCAAGGCGGGCGGGCGCACTGTCGCCATGGTGGGCGATGGCGTCAACGACGCGCCGGCCCTGGCCGCGGCCGACGTGGGCCTGGCCATGGGCAATGGGACCGACGTGGCCATGCATGCGGCCGGCATCACTTTGATGCGCGGTGACCCGCTGCTGGTGGCCGCCGCGCTGGAGGTTTCGGACCGCACGGTCGCCAAGATCCGCCAGAACCTGTTCTGGGCCTTTGTCTACAACGTGGCCGGCATTCCCCTGGCGGCCCTGGGTTATCTGAACCCGGTGATCGCCGGCGCGGCCATGGCCTTGAGCTCGGTCAGCGTGATGAGCAATGCCCTCCTGCTGCGTCGCTGGCGTCCCGGGGGCGGGTGAGATGCGCGCCCCATCGTCGCCAAGACCTGAACTGGCTGACAAATACGTGCTATTACCGGCAGGCCATAGGGAGGCCGCGCTCTAGAATGCCCGGATCAAGTCAAGGAGGGGAGTAACCCTATGGTCAGCAGCATTTTTGTCCTGATGCGCCAGTTCACGATCCGTTTGCGCATGCTCGGAGCGATCGGTGTGGTGATGGTCCTGCTGTTGCTGGTCGGCGGAGCCGGCGTGTTCGGCATGTTCCGCATCCACCAGCTCAGCGCCGAGGTGATCGACGAGTCGCTGGCCGTGGTGGACCGCGTGGCCCGCCTGCGCTTCGACATGGCCCAGGTGCGTCGTTACGAGAAGGACATGATCATCCAGTACGAGAAGCCCGAGCAGATCCGCCAGATCCGTACGCGCTGGGAAGCCGACATGCAGCAGATCGAGAAGAGCGTGGAAGGGCTGTCGGCCAGCCTGTCCGAGGCGCGCCGGCCGCAGCTGCAGAAGGCGGCGGATCACCTCAAGAGCTATCGCAACATGTTCGGCGGCATCACCCGCCAGCTCGAAGACAGCGCCTATGAAACGGCGACCATCGCCAACCGCATGAGCGGGCGTGCCGTGGCCGAGTTCGAGGAGGCTGACAAGCTGCTCACGCAGATCGACGAGAGGCAACGCGCCGATGCACAGGCTTCCAATGCCAGTCGCAACGCCGTGCTGGACCAGACCCTGATCGTTTTTGCCGGCCTCGTGGTGCTGAGCCTGATGGTGGTGGTGCCGCTGACCCTGCTCAATATGCAGGCCATCTGCCGTCCGGTGGAACAGGCCCGCCAGCTGGCCCAGGCCATCGCCAGCGGCGACCTGTCGCAAGGCCTGCAGGTGCAGGGGCGCGACGAGGCGGCCGATCTGTCGCGTGCGCTGGAGCAGATGCGTGGCGGACTGGCTGCCATGGTGGGCCAGCTGCGCGAGGCCGGTGAAAGCATCTCCATCGCCAGCAGCGAGATCGCCACCGGCAACCAGGACCTGTCCAACCGCACCGAGCAGACCGCCGGCAATGTGCAGCACACGGTGAGCTCCATCGGCGCGCTCAGCGGCAATGTGCAGCAGACCGCCGCCTCGGCGCAGACCGCCAGCCAGCTGGTGGCCACCGCCTCCCAGGCCGCGCAGCGCGGCGGCTCGGTGGTGACGCAGGCGGTGCAGAGCATGCACAGCATCTCGCAGTCCAGCCGCAAGATCAACGACATCATCGGCGTGATCGACGGTATTGCCTTCCAGACCAACATCCTGGCGCTCAATGCGGCCGTGGAAGCCGCGCGTGCCGGCGAGCAGGGCCGCGGTTTTGCCGTGGTGGCCAGCGAGGTGCGCTCGCTCGCGGGTCGCAGCGCCGAGGCCGCCAAGGAGATCAAGGCCTTGATTGGCGCCAGCGTGACGGCTGTGGATGGCGGTGTGCGCCAGGTCGAAGAAGCCGGCGCCGCGATGCAGGAGATCGTCAGCGGCGTGCAGCGCGTGCGCGACATCATTGGCGAGATCACGGTGGCCGCCGCCAGCCAGTCCAGCGGCATTGGCGAGGTCAACCAGGCGGTGCAGGAGATCGACCGCATGACACAGCAGAATGCCGCCCTGGTCGAGCAGTCGGCGGCGGCGGCCGAGTCCATGCGCGAGCAGGCTGAGCGCCTGGCCGGCATCGTGCGCCAGTTCCGCCTGGAAGCCCAGGGTCGCGGCGGCCCGCTGCTGCTGGCCTGAACCGCGCCAGACTGCGCAAGACTTGACGAGTGTCAAGCCCGCGCGGTCTGACCCGGGGTCTACTAGATATCCTCGTCCGGACGTTTGCCCGCGAACCAGGCGACGTAGAGCACGGGCAGCAGCACCAGCGTGAGCAGGGTGGCCGTGACCAGGCCGCCGATCACCACGATGGCCAGCGGGCGCTGGGTTTCGGAGCCGATGTCGTGCGACAACGCCATGGGCAGCAGGCCCAGCGCGGCCAGCATGGCCGTCATCAGCACCGTGCGCAGGCGTTGCATGGAGCCGGTGCGCGCCGCCTCCAGCACGCTGTAGCCGGCGTTGCGCAGCTGCTGGAACACCGAGAGCATCACCACGCCGTTGAGCACGGCCTGGCCTGACAGGGCGATGAAACCGATGGCAGCCGACACCGACAGCGGGATGTCGAACACCCACAGCGCGATGAAACCGCCGATCAGGGCCAGCGGCACGTTGATCAGGATCAGCGCCGCCTTCTTGAAGGAGCTGAAGGCGTCGAACAGCAGCACGAAGATCAGCAGCAGCGAGATCGGCACCACCACGGACAGGCGCTGCATGGCGCGTTCCTGGTTCTCGAACTCGCCTGACCAGTTGACGGTGTAGTTTTCGGGTACCCGGACATTGGCCGCCACGCGGGCCTTCATGTCCTTGACCACCGAGCCCATGTCACGCCCCTTGATGAAGACGCCGATGGCCATGGTGCGGCGACCGGCTTCGCGCGCAATGTTCATGGCTCCCGTACTCTGCCGGATGCTGGCGACGGAACCCAGGGTCGTATAACCCCCGCCGGGGATGGCCAGCGGAGTGGACGGCAGATTGGCGATGGTGCGCTCGTCTTCGGGCAGGCGAACCGCCACGGCAAATTTCTTCTCGCCTTCCCACAAGAGGGTGGCGGCGCGACCGGCCAATGCCGATTCGATCACGTCCTGTACGTCGCTGACGTTCAGCCCGAAACGCGAAGCCCGTTCGCGGTCGATATCAATCAGCAGCTGAGGCAGCTCACCCAGGCGGTCGACCTCTGCGCGCTGCACGCCTTGCACACGACGAAATTCCAGCCGCATCGCTTCTACGGTGCGTTGCAATTCACCCAGATCCTCGCCGGCGACCTTGACGACGATCTGGCCCTTGATCTGCGAGATCGATTCGAGCACGTTGTCGCGTATGGGTTGCGAGAAGGCTGGATCGACGCCGGGAATGACCGACAGCTTGCGGTCCATTTCCTCGATCAGCGCATCCCGCGTCATGCCTTTGCGCCACTCTTCCGCCGGCTTCACATCGACGAAGACCTCGGCCATGCTCAGGGTTTTGGGGTCGGTTCCGTCCTCAGGCTGGCCGGCCTTGGAGACGACGGTGCGCACTTCGGGGACCGTCAAAAGCAGCTCGCGGGCAGTACGCAGGACCTTGATGGCCTGTTCCTGCGACTGGCTGGCTGGCATGTCCCAGTTGACCCAGAAGGTGCCTTCGTTGAGTTCGGGCAGGAACTCTGAACCGAGGCGGGCGGCCGCACCCAGGCCCAGAACGAAGGCGCCCAGCGCGATGGCGATCACCTTGCGCTGGTGGGTCAGCGCCCAGTCCAGCACCGGCGTGTAGACGCGCTTGGCGGCGGCGACCACGCGGTTGTCCCCGTGCGGCAGCTTCTTGCGCAGCATCCAGTAGGCCAGCAGGGGCACCAGTGTGAGCGAGAAAATCAGTGAACCGATCAAGGCGGTCGTGACGGAGAGTGCCATGGGCTGGAAGATGCGGCCCTCGTGCCGCTGCAGCGCAAAGATCGGAATGTGCGCGGCGATGATGATCAGCATGGAGAACAGGGTGGGGCGGCCCACCTCGTTGGCCGCGTCGATGATGGTCTGGCGCCTTTCGCTCTCGGACATGTTCTCGCTGTCCTTCTCGAGCCGGTGCATGATGTTCTCGATCACGATCACCGCGCCGTCGACGATGATGCCGAAGTCCATGGCGCCCAGTGACAGCAGGTTGGCCGGCACGCCCATGATCTTCAGGCCCATGAAGGTGGCCAGCAGCGCCAGCGGGATCACCACCACCACGGCCAGGCTGGCGCGCAGGTTGGACAGGAAGATGTAGAGCACCAGGGACACCAGCAGCGCGCCTTCGACCAGGTTGTGGAACACCGTGGTCAGGGTCTTGCCCATGAGCCAGGTGCGGTCGTAGAAGGGCACGATCTGCACACCCGGCGGCAGGCCCCGCTCGTTGAGCTGTTCAATCTTGTCCTTCACCCCGTGCAGCACCTCGCTGGCGTTTTCGCCTTTGCGCATGATGACGATGCCGATCACGGCATCATCGTCATGGTCCTGTCCGGTGATGCCCAGTCGGGGCACGGAGCCCAGCTTGATCTGCGCCACGTCGCGGATCAGGATGGGCGTGCCGTTGCGCGAGTCCAGCACGATGCGGCCGATGTCGTCGGCTGAACGCAGCAGGCCGATGCCGCGGATGGCGAACTGCTGCGAGCCCTGTGCCACATAACTGCCGCCGGCATTGGAGTTGCCCCGGCCCAGGGCGTCGAGCAGGTTCTGGAAGGTGAGCTTGTAGGCGCGCAGCTTGTCCAGGTCGGGCTGCACTTCGTACTGCTTGATGAAGCCGCCCATCGCAACCACGTCGGCCACGCCGGGCACCTGACGCAGCGCGCGTTCCACGACCCAGTCCTGTTGCGTTCTCAGATCGGTGGTGGATTTGCCGTCGCCGCGCAGGCGGTAACGCATGATTTCACCCACAGGGGTGGCATTCGGCGCAATGTTCACCTGGGCCCCGGGCGGCAGGTCGACCCCGTTGAGTCGCTCCATCACCTGCTGGCGCGCCAGGTTGACGTTGGCGCTGTCGTCGTAGGTGACCACGGTATAGGACAGGCCGAACTGGGTGTGAGAGAACAGACGGATCGAGTTGGGCAGGCCGGCCAGTGCTGTTTCGACAGGAAGCGTGACCTGTTTCTCGACCTCTTCAGCGGCTCGTCCCGGGAAAAGGGAAATGACCGTGACCTGTGTGTCCGTGACGTCGGGGAAGGCTTCGACCGAAAGGTTCTTGAAGGCAATCACGCCCGCCATGACGAACAGCAGCGTGCCCAACACGATGAACAGGGGCTGGTGCACGGCATACTGGATCAGGCGCTTCATTTCTTGTCTGCCCCGCGGTTCTGCGTCTTGACGGCGGGTCCGGCTGCGGCGTTGTCATTGCTTGAGCGAGCCTCCTCTTCGGCCAGGCGCAGCAGTCTGTCCAGCAGCAGCGCGTTTTCGACGACCACCTGCTCACCGGTCCGCAGGCCACTGCTCACGACGACTTGCCCGGGACCTTCATACTCCAGCTCCACGGTGCGTCGCTCGAATTCACCCGGTCGCGTCTGAACAAAGGCGGACTGGCGGGAGCCTCGCAGGAGGACCGCTGTCGCCGGTGTCACCACCCCGCCGGGGAAGGTGCGCTCGAAACGGGCCGTGGCCAGCATTTCGGCTTTCAGGCGGCGATCGGTGTTGGCCACCACGCCGCGAATCTTGATGGTGCGGGTCAGGGGGTCAATGAAGTCAGAAGTTGTGATGACCCGGCCCGAGAACTTCTGTCCGGGTAGCGAGGCGACGCTGAGCTCGAAACGGGTTCCCGAACGCACAATGCCCACTTCCGATTCCCGGGCGTCGATCTGGATCCAGAGCGACGTCGGATCGGTGACCACGAAAAGGGCGGGCACGCTGGGTCCGGTGAGTTCGGGTCGCAGTTCCTGGCCGGGATTGAGGTTGCGTTCGACCACCATGCCGCCGATGCTGGCGGCCAGCACCAGTTGCTGGTTGACGTTGCTGCTGCCACCGTAGAGACGGGTGCGGGCCTGGGCGCGGTCCACTTCGGCGCGCGCGCGCTCCTGATCGGCTTCGGCCTGTTCCAGCTCCTTGCGTGCGACGATGCCGGCATCGAACAGCTCGCGCTGGCGCTGCAGGGCTTTGGCCGCCAGACGGGCGTCGGCTTCGGCACGGGCGGTGTCGCTCTGCGCCTGACCGAAGTCCGGTGAGGCCAGCACGGCCAGCGGTGCGCCGGCGACCACGCGCTGGCCGACATCGGCCTTGATGGCCGTGACGCGACCGGCGAAGGATGGATAGATGCGCTGGGTGCGCTCCTCGTTCCAGACCAGCTTGGCGGGCAGCTCGATGGCGATGGAGCTGGCCGGCTCGGCCGGTGCCAAGGTCAGGAGCTTGAGTTGCGGATGCCCGGCAGCAAAGCGCAGTTGCTGGCCCTGCATGATCGGGGCCGGGGCGTCTGCCGTGGGGGCGGGCTGCTCATTGCAGGCCGTAAGCAGCAGAGTCGCCAGCAGTGCGGGCAGATGGGTTTTCAGACGGTTCAGCATGGTCGACGACTTTTCGGATCTTGATTCAAGGGGTGCCAGCGGCGGCCGTCAGCGTCTGGCCTGTGCGCAGCTGCCAGACGCCTAGGGTCTTGGCGTGCTCGCTGCGTGCGGCCACGGCCTCCAGCACGGTGGCGCGCAGGGTGCGGCGAGCGTCCAGCAGGTCGGTCAGCGAGAGCGCGCCCTTGCGGTAGGCCAGTTCGGCGCCTTCGGCCACACGGCGCGCCCGCGGCAGGATCTCGGCCTCATAGGCTTCGGTGCGTGCGGCCGTGCTTTGTACTTCGTGCTGCAGGCGCTGCAGTTCCAGGCGCGCCAGGCGGCGGGTTTTCTCCAGCGCGTCCTGGGCCTGGGCCAGCTGGGCGCTGGCGCGGCCGATCTCGCCCTCGTAGCCGTAGCCCCATTGCAGCGGCATGGACATGCGCAGCGCCACCAGGGCCGTGGAGGTGCCCGGGTAGTGGTCGTAGGACACGCCCCAGGTGATGTCGGACTTCTTCTGGGCGCTGCTGTTGTCCAGCGCGGCCTGCGTGGCCTCGACCCGTGCCCGCGCCGCGCGCACGTCGGCCCGGGCCTCGATCAACTCATCCAGTGCGGCGGCCACCGCATTCGGAGCGCCGGACAGCACAGGCCAGTCGGGCCGGGCCTGCAATTGTTCGGGTGCGCCGGCCAGACTGGTCAGTTGCCACAACACCAGGGCGGCACGCTGCTGTTCCAGTTCGGCCAGGCGCAGGTCGGAGCGGGCACGCTGGGCCTCGATCTCGGTGCGCGCCGTTTCCTGGGCCGAGAGATCGCCAGCCTGCAGGCGCCGTGCGGCGATGCGCGCCAGTTCGGCGGCGCTGCGTTCGATCTGCGTGACCTCGGCCACGCGTTCCTGTGCGGCCAGCAGGTCATAAAAGCCGGTGAGTGCCAATACCTTTTGCTGGAGGCCGGTTTCGTCCAGGTCGGCCTGGGCGGCATCGGCAGCGCGCTGCGCGGTTCGGGTGCGCAGTTCGCGCTTGTCGCCGCGCTCCCAGGTCCAGTCCAGGCCTACCGATTTGTCTACCGTGCGCTCGTGCAGCAGGCTGCCGCTGCCGTTGCCGTTCTGCAGATCGATCTGGCTCACGCTGGCCGAGAACACGGGAAAGGGTGCGCGGTCGGCGCTGGTGATGTCGGCCTGGGCCCCGGCCAGCGTGCGCCGCGCCAGCACCACGTCCAGGTTGCCCTGGGCGGCCTGCAGGCTCTGTTGCAGGGAAACGGGCAGGGGCGCCGCGGCCGCTGTCTGGGCCTGGGCGGTGGCCGACAGCAACAGGCTGGCCAACAACAATAATTGACGTATGCTCATGGATCAACCAACTCAAGGGGGTCGAGTGTCTCCGGCTGCGCCTGACCGCCGACTGACTCTGCCCTTGGTGAAAACGCGTAGTCCACGCCTGCCGCGAGCCCTGCCGCCATGAGAATCCTGCTGGTCGAAGACGATCCCGTGCTGCGCGAGGTCATGCGCCTGAGCCTGCGTGATGCCGGCCACCGTGTGGATGAGGCCGGCACCCTGGAACAGGCCGCGCATTTCTGGCGCGTGCAGCCGTTTGACGCCGTGCTGCTGGACCTGAACCTGCCGCAGAGCGAGGCAGCGACCAGCCCCCTGGCCAACGGCCTGACGCTGTTGCGCGAGGCGCGCGCGCGCGGCGACCGCACCCCCGTGCTGGTGCTGACTGCGCGCAACCGCACCGACGAGCGCATTGCCGGCCTGGACGCCGGCGCTGACGACTACCTGGGCAAACCCTTCGAGCTGGCCGAAGTCGAGGCGCGGCTGCGCGCCCTGGTGCGCCGCACCGCGGGCACCGATGACCTGTTCGAGATCGGGCGCCTGAGCCTGGACCGCAAGGCGCGGCGCTTCACCATCGACGGCCTGTTGCTGGAACTGCCGGCGCGCGAGTTCGAGGTGCTGTGGGAGCTGATGACACCGCCCGGACGCGTGGTCAGCAAGCGCAGCCTCTCGGACAAGCTGTCCGACTTCAGCGAGGCCCTGGGCGACAACGCGCTGGAGGCCTTCATCTCCCGGCTGCGCAAGAAGCTGGTCGGCAGCGGCGCGCGCATCCGCACCCTGCGCGGCCTGGGCTACGCGCTGGAGCGGGGTGATGGGAGCGAGGCTTGAGCACAGCGCCCGCGCCGGCCGACACGCTCGCCAAGCCCTCCTTGCGCGCACGCCTGGTGCGCCATGTGCTGCTGCCCCTGGCGCTGACCTGGCTGCTGGGCTCGGCCGTCACCGTGGCCGTGGCCTACCACTTTGCGCAGAAGGCTTTTGACCGCGCCCTGCTGGACGATGCCTACGCCCTGGCTTCACGCGTGCGCTTCCTGCCCCAGGGCCTGGCGCTGGAGCTGTCCAGCCGCGAAATGAGCACGGTGCTGTTCGACCAGAGCGAAAGCATCTATTTTGTCGTGCGCCGTGCGGACGGCTCGGCCATGGCCGGCCATCCCGGCCTGCGCGCGCCCATGCCGAGCAGCCCGGACACCATCCTGTTTGCCGAGGCCATCTACGAAGGCCAGCCCCTGCGCACGGTGACGCTGGTGCAGGACGAGCCCGACAACTTCACCGTCATGGTGGGGCAGACCACACGCAGCCGGCGCACCTTGCTCCACGACGTGTTGATCTATTCGGTGGTGCCGCAGATCGCCTTGCTGCTGCTGCTGGCCGTGTGGCTGCGCGGCATCATCGGCCTGGAGTTGCGGCCCCTGAACGCGCTGCAGCGTTCGGTGGAGCAGCGCGATGCGCTGGACCTGACGCCGGTGCCGGTCTCGGCCAGCTCGCGCGACATCGAGCACCTGGGCACGGCCATCAACGCCCTGCTGGGGCGTGTCAGCCAGAGCCTGCAGGCGCAGCGCGAGTTTTCCGGCAATGTGGCGCATGAATTGCGCACCCCGCTGGCCGGCATCCGCGCCCTGGCCGAGTACGGCCTGGCGCGGGCCGAGCCCGCCGTCTGGCGCGAGCAGCTGCAGCGCATCGGCGCCAGCGAGGCGCGCGCCAGCCGCCTGGTGGAACAGCTGCTGGCCCTGGCGCTGGCCGACGAGGCCGATGTCGGTGTGCAGAACGAGCCGGTGGCGCTGGACGAAGTGGTGCGCGAGACCGTGCTGCGTTACCTGCCGCGCGCCGACGCGGCCGGGGTGGACCTGGGCGTGCACGGCCTGGACCGGCCGGTGCACGTGGCCGGCAATGTGGCCCTGATCGAGGGCATCCTGGGCAACCTGCTGGACAACGCCCTGCGTTACGGCCGGGCCCCGGCCGGCCAGGCCAGCACGCTGACCGTGGAACTGGCGTGCGAGGGCGAGGGTGTGCGGCTTTTGGTGATCGACAACGGACCCGGCCTCACATCGCAGGAGCGCCAGCATCTGATGCGGCGCGGCGTGCGTGGCCTGCACGCCGAGCGCCTGGGACAGGGCGCCGGCCTGGGTCTGGCCATCGTGGCCAAGTTCGCCCAGCTGATGCAGGCGCACTTCGCATTGAGCCATGCGCCGGCAGGCCCCGGCCTGTGCGCCAGCGTGGACTTCCAGCTGCTGTCCCGCAGCTGAGGGCGTATCGGGCTAGAAGCGCGTGCCGAAGGCCAGGCGCCACATGTCCTGTGGCGTGAAGTTGACCTTGGGGTCATAACCCAGGCGCAGGAACCAGCGGGGCCAGTCATAGGCCACCGACAGGCCGGCGCGCTCGATCATCTCCTCTTCCACCAGGCCGCGCTTGTAGAGCAGGTCGACCGTCAGGCGGTGGCCTTCGGGCAGGGGCGTGCGCCAGACCAGGTGCAGGTGCTGCTGGTCGGGGTTCAGGCGGTTGTCGCGCACGACCACCAGACCCAGCGAGGGGCCCTCGGCCCAGCGGTAGCCGCCGCTCAGGCTCCAGGCGTCGTTGGGGTCGAAGTTCAGGTTCACGGTCTCGCGCAGATTGGTGCGGCCCAGGCCGGCGCCGACATACCAGTCTGCGCCCGTTTCCAGGCCCACACTGCCGTTGAGGGCGCCGCCGGTGGCCAGCTGCGCCGAAGGCTGGATGCGCACCGCGCCCAGCTTCCAGGTGCGATCCCAACCGATCCGGTCCTGGACCAGCTCGCGGGCCGGCGCCACATAGCGGCCGATCCAGACATTGCCCAGCCCGGAGCTGTGGCGCAGGTTGATGTCGGTCGAATCACTGCTGGCTTCGCCGCCGCCGCTGGACTGGTACAGACCCGCCGTCAGCTTGAAGGCCGGGGACGAGGCCCTGTCCGTGTCCTGCGCCCAGGCGGCATGTATCGCAAGCCCCAGGCAGGCCGCGGTCCAGATTCGAATGAAATGAAATTGCAAAACAGCGCTCCTTGAATGCCTGCATGAAGTTTGCCATCGGCGGGGTCACGGTTCCGCCGTCGGTCATTCATACAATATGCTCGATCTGAAGACCTGCTGCCATGCCTTTGCCCCGAACTTTCTTTTCCGCCGCGCTGGCAGCCAGTCTGTTGCCGTTTGCGGCCCTGGGGCAGACACAGTCTGCCGACCTTGAACCACCGGCCTGGGACCTCCGATTCCAGTCGACTTACATCTGGCAGTACAAGCCGGGCTTCCATGCGGCCTACTCCGGTGCCAACAGCCTGACCCCCGGGCGCGAGTACAGCACCACGTTCAGCGCCACGGCCTACCTGGGTCTGCGGCCCTGGGCTGGCGGCGAGATCTATTTCAACCCCGAACTTTCACAAGGACACGCCTTCTCGCAGCTGACCGGCTTGGGTGGTTTCACCAATGGCGAGGTAACCCGCGCCTCCAGCGACAGTCTGCAGTACTACCGTCAGCGCCTGTTTCTGCGTCAGACCTGGGGCAGAGGCGGCGGCCAAGAGGCGCGCGAGGCCGATCTCAACCAGTTGGCGGGCTCGGTGGATCGCAACCGCGTGGTGTTGACGGCTGGCAATTTCTCGGTTCTGGATGTTTTCGACAACAATGCCTATGCCAAGGACTCTCGTCGCCAGTTCATGAACTGGAGCGGCATGACACATGCCTCTTACGACTATGCCGCCGACGCGCGTGGTTTCGGCTGGGGCGCGGCGCTGGAGTGGTACCACGACAACTGGGCGCTGCGGCTTGGCCGCATGACCGGTCCGGTCACGCCCAATGATCTGCCGGTGGACTTCGATATCCTGAACCACTACGGCGACCAGATCGAAGTCGAACGTGGGCACCTTTGGGGAGAGCTGCCAGGCAGGGTGCGCGTGCTGCTGTGGCGCAACCGCGCCGTGCTCGCGCGCTACCAGGACGCCATCGACTGGGGCCGGGCCAACAACCGCGCGCCGGACATCTTCCAGGTGCGCAATAGCGAGCAATTCAAGACCGGCCTCGGTATCAATGTGGAGCAGGCCTTGTCGTCCACGGCAGGCGTTTTCCTGCGCGCCATGCACACCGACGGGGGCACCGAAACCTATGCTTTCACCGAAGCCGACCAGTCTTTCGCTACTGGCCTGTCCCTGCAAGGGGCTGATTGGGGCCGCGCCCAGGACACGCTGGGCCTGATGCTGGCGCAAAATGGCCTGTCTGCCCAGCGCCGCGCTTATCTGGAGGCCGGCGGCATTTCCTTCTTCATCGGCGACGGCGCTTTGGGTTATCAGCCGGAGACCATTTTCGAGATCTATTACAGCGTGGGCCTGGGGCGGCGCAGCTTTCTGACCTTGGACTACCAGCGCATCCAGAACCCCGCATACAACGCCGACCGCGGCCCGGTTGATTTTGCCGGTGTGCGTTTGCATGCGGAGTTCTGATCCTTTCTTCGGTGCACAAGGGCAAGGATGAATCTTCATGAGGCGCTGGCTCCAATGGACATCGTTGGCACTGACGGCCTTGCTGCTGGTGCTGGCCGTGGGTCTGCTGCTAGCGCAGCGCTGGCTGTCCACCGACGAATTGCGCCAGCGCGTCGAACGCGAAGCTTCGGCGGTGCTGGGCGTGCCGCTCCAGCTCGAACGCGTGGGCCTCACGCTGTGGCCGCTGCCGGGTGTCGCGCTGGACGGTGTAGAGCTGCGCACGCGCCAGCCGCTGAAGGTGGAGCGCATCGAGTTGCGCCCGGCCTGGCAGCTGCTGCTGCTGGGCCGCATCGCGATTTCCACCCTGGTGGTCCGGCGCGCCGTGTTGCCGCAACAGGGCATCGACGCGCTGCTGGCCTCGCTGCAGAAAATCCGCCAGCGCGACAAGTCGCCGCAGACGGCCTCTGCGCTGCACCTGTTCCCCCGGCGTACCGTGCTCGACGAACTGAGCTGGGTTGATGCCCGGGGCAAGACCATCGTGATCCAGGCCGAGGCGCGGCTCGACAGTGACGCGCTGCCCGAGCAGATCGAGCTGGAAGTCCTGCGCGGGCGCCTGCAGGGCGCGCACCTGAATCTGCACCGCAGTGATGAGCGGGCCTGGGATGTGGCGCTCCGGGTGGCCGGCGGTACGGTGCAGGGACGGGTGGAGGTGCAGCCCTCGGGTGAGGCCGGCGCCGAGTTCGTGCTCAAGGGCCAGCTGCAGACGCGCGAGGTCGAACTCTCGTTGCTCACCGCTGCCGAGCCGACCGAAGCCGTGCGCGCCGCCCAGCCGCTGAGCGGCCGGCTCGAAGCCAGCACCACGCTCAACGCGCGGGCGCGCCAGCCCTCGGCGCTGCTCGACGTGCTCCAGACACAGTCGAGATTCACCGTGCGCAACGGCATGCTGCACGGCATCGACCTGGTCAAGGCGGTGCAGACCGTGGGTGTGAGCCGCGGTGGCAATACGCCGCTGGACGCGCTGTCCGGCCAGGTCAGCACGCGTGGCAAGGCCATCGAGCTGCAGAACCTGGCGGCCAGCTCGGGCTCGCTCAGCGCCACCGGTCAGGTCAGCGTGTCCACCACGCAGCAACTCAATGGCCGCGTGAACGTGGACCTGGGCGGGGCGGTGGGCGTGCCCTTGCTGGTAGGCGGCACGGTCGACGAGCCCGAGGTGTCGTTGACGGCGGGCGCCAAGATCGGCGCCGCGCTGGGGACCATGCTCATGCCCGGCGTGGGCACGGGTGCCGGGGCATCGGTGGGTGGCAAGATCGGCGAGGGCCTGAACAAGCTGTTCGGTAAATAGGCCCCGCCGGGCGGCCGGGCTCAGGTCCTGTAGCCCGGGTCCAGGCGCTCGGCCTTGCGCAGCAGCGCCGGCCAGGCCAGGTTGGCGCCCTGACCGGCGGTGGCGGTTTTCATCACGCCGGCGATGCCCTCGACGATCTTCGGGTCCACCATGACCAGTTCGCCGCCGGCCTGCGCGTCGATCTGGATGCGGCAGGTGGCCTCGAAGATGTACATGTTCAGGAAGGCGTCGGCGATGGTCCTGCCCACGGTCAGCAGGCCGTGGTTGCGCAGCATCAGGTAGTTGGCCGTGCCCAGGTCGGCCTGCAGACGCAGCTTCTCCTCGTCGCGCAGGGCCACGCCTTCGTAGGCGTGATACGCGAGCGAGCCCAGCACGAAGGTGGACTGCTGGCTGATCGGCAGCACGCCGCACTTCTGCGCG
Organism: Curvibacter fontanus; assembly: GCF_054780335.1. NCBI lineage: Bacteria > Pseudomonadati > Pseudomonadota > Betaproteobacteria > Burkholderiales > Comamonadaceae > Curvibacter > Curvibacter fontanus. Next base: position 44,611 of record NZ_BAAGWN010000046.1, on the reverse strand, counting down.
CTGACCGCCACGCCGGCGCGCGAATGCGTATGCAACACGCAGCCCGCGTCCTCGCGCGCGGCGTGGATGGCGCTGTGGATCACGAAACCGGCGGGATTGACGGGGAAGGGCGAGTCGCTGAGCTTCTTGCAGTCGGGGTCCACGCGCACCAGGCTGGAGGCCGTGATCTCGTCGAACATCAGGCCGTAGGGATTGATCAGGAAGTGGTGCTCACCGGGCCGGGAAAGAGATGAGGGCAATTTGGCGCTGATGTGGGTGAAGACCAGGTCGCTCCAGCCGTAGGCGGCCACCAGGCGGTAGGCGGCGGCGAGATCGCAGCGCAGCTGCCATTCCTGTTCGCTGACGACTTCCTTGAGGGAGGGGATGTGCATGGGGTCTCCTTGCTTGTGGATGCTCTTGCCGCACTGTCCACCATGTCGGCGCCAGGATCAACGCCCGGGGGTCACGTGGGTGACGCGGCGCGGAATTCGCTGGGGCTCTTGCCCGTGTGCTCGCGGAACACGCGGCTGAAGTGCGAGAGGCTGTTGAAACCCCAGGACAGGGCGATGTCGGTGATGGGGCGCGTCTGCGCCATGGGGTGCTGCAGCTCGCGCACGCAGGCTTCCAGGCGCAGGTTCTGGATGTGGCTGGCCAGGGTCTGGTCCTCGTCGGTGAAGGCGTTGTAGAGATGGCGCTTGCTGCAGTTCAGCGCTACAGCGATCTGCTCCACCGACATTCCGGGTCCGCTGGCCATGGCCGTGCGCCAGCCTGCTGGCGTGGTGCTGGGCATCGCTGCGTGGAATGCGCCCGTCATCCTGGGCACGCGCGCCATCTGCGTGCCGCTGGCCTGCGGCAACACCGTGGTGATGAAGGGCTCGGAGAACTGCCCGCGCACCCACCTGCTCATCATCGAGGCCTTCCAGGATGCGGGCTTCCCGTCGGGTGTGACTACATCACCAACGCCCCGCCCGACGCGGACATCGACATCGACGACGCCGTCAACGGCGCGGCCTTTGGCTGTTTCGCCAACAGCGGCCAGATCTGCATGAGCGCCGAGCGCATCATCGTGGGCAGCAAGATTGCCGACGCCTTCGTCAAGAAGGCCAAAGCGCTGCCGCTGGGTGATCGGCATGAACACGGTGGAGCACTGCAACGCGCTGATCGACGACGCGCTGGCCAAGGGCGCCAAGCTGCTGTGCGGCGGCAAGGCCGGCATCAACGAGTTCACCGAACTGCGCTGGATCACGATGCAGACCACGCCGCGCCATTACCCGTTCTGAACTTGCCTATCTCCCTCCCCCGCTGGGGGAGGGGCACTGACCTTTCAGGTCGGCGCGGTTTCTTTTTCCAGCTTCTGCAGATAGAGCAGGGCCTGTTCGGCAGAGACGCCGCACATGGCGGGCGAGGGCGCCAGGCTGGCGCAGACCGCCGGTCGCCCGGGCTGGCCGAAGATCAGGCAGCGGCCCGCCGCATCCAGCTGCACGCAGCGCACACCGGCCGGCTTGCCTTGCGGCATGCCGGGGATGGGGCTGGAAATCGAGGGGGCGATGCAGCAGGCAGCGCAGCCGGGGCGGCAATCCATGGGGTGTTGCTATGAAGTTTGTAGCTGCCGTCGACCGTTGTATGCGGTGCAGGGCCGGGTTGATGTCCCTGATTGTCGCCAAAATCGCCGGGAGCGGCTAAAATCAGGGCTTCGGTGCCCCGCTGGGGGCTGGCCGCCGGCGCAGGACGCGCTCACTTTCCCGGATTTTCCATGCTCTACCCACAAGAATTCGATGTCATCGTCGTCGGCGGCGGCCATGCCGGCACGGAAGCCGCGCTGGCGTCCGCGCGCATGGGCGCCAGGACCCTGCTGCTGACACACAACATCGAGACCCTGGGTCAGATGAGCTGCAACCCCTCCATCGGGGGCATCGGCAAGGGCCACCTGGTCAAGGAGGTGGACGCACTGGGCGGGGCCATGGCCATCGCCACGGACGAAGGCGGCATCCAGTTCCGCATCCTCAACAGCTCCAAGGGCCCGGCCGTGCGCGCCACCCGCGCCCAGGCCGACCGCATTCTTTATAAAGCGGCCATCCGCCGCCGCCTGGAGAACCAGCCCAATCTCTGGCTGTTCCAGCAGGCCGTGGACGACCTGATGGTGGAGGGTGACCGGGTGGTCGGCGCCGTGACCCAGGTCGGCATCAAGTTCCGCAGTCGCACCGTGGTGCTGACCGCCGGCACCTTCCTGGACGGCAAGATCCACGTGGGCCTGAACAACTACGCGGCCGGCCGCGCGGGTGATCCGCCGGCTGTCAGCCTCTCCGCCCGGCTCAAGGAACTCAAGCTGCCGCAGGCCCGTCTGAAGACCGGCACCCCGCCGCGCATCGACGGCCGCAGCATCGACTTCTCGCAATGCACCGAGCAACCGGGTGACGGTGTGCCCGGCGGTTTGAACGAAGGGCAGGGCGTGCCCGTGTTCAGTTTCATGGGCAAGGCCTCCATGCATCCGGAGCAGATGCCCTGCTGGATCACCCACACCAACGAGCGCACGCACGAGATCATCCGCTCCGGCTTCGACCGCAGCCCCATGTTCACGGGCAAGATCGAGGGCGTGGGGCCGCGCTACTGTCCCAGCGTGGAAGACAAGATCAACCGTTTTGCGGACAAGGACAGCCACCAGATCTTCCTGGAGCCCGAAGGCCTGACGACCCACGAGGTCTACCCCAACGGCATCTCCACCAGCCTGCCCTTCGACATCCAGTACGAGCTGGTCCGGAGCATGAAGGGGCTGGAGAACGCCCACATCCTGCGCCCGGGTTACGCCATCGAGTACGACTACTTCGACCCGCGCTCGCTCAAGGGCAGCTTCGAGACCAAACAAATCCAGGGCCTTTTCTTCGCCGGCCAGATCAACGGCACCACCGGCTACGAAGAGGCGGCAGCCCAGGGCCTGTACGCCGGCATCAACGCCGCCCTGCAATGCCGGGGCGCCGAAGCCTGGCAACCGCGCCGCGACGAAGCCTATCTGGGCGTGCTGGTCGACGACCTGACGACTCAGGGCGTGACCGAGCCCTACCGCATGTTCACCAGCCGGGCCGAGTTCCGCCTGCAGCTGCGCGAAGACAACGCCGACCTGCGCCTGACCGAAACCGGCCGCCAGCTAGGCTTGGTGGACGACGCCCGCTGGGACGCTTTCTGCCGCAAGCGGGACGCTGTTTCACGTGAAACCGAGCGCCTCAAGGCCACCTGGATCAACCCCCACATCCTGTCCGCGGCCGAGGCCGAGCGGGTGTTGGGCACGACCATCGAGCACGAGTACCACCTGTTTGACCTGCTGCGCCGGCCCGATGTGAGCTACGCCGGTCTCATGTCCCTGGACGGCGGCAAGTACGCCAAGTCACCGGTGAATCCCGATCCGGCTGCGCCGGCCGGGGTGGATGTTTCACGTGAAACCCTGGGCGAGCTCTACGACACCGTGGTCGAGCAGCTGGAGATCGCCGCCAAGTATTCGGGCTACATCGACCGCCAGAAGGACGAAGTGGAGCGCGCCGCCCATTACGAAAACCTCAAGCTGCCGGTGGACCTGGACTATCTGCAGGTCGCGGCCCTGTCCATCGAGGCCCGGCAGAAGTTGCAAAAACATCGTCCGGAAACCCTGGGCCAGGCTTCCCGCATCTCCGGCATCACGCCCGCCAGCATCTCCCTGCTGCTGATCCACCTCAAAAAAGGCGGCTTCCGCGGCTTTGCCAAGACCGAAGTGGTCGAGGCGGTATGAGCCAGGATCTCTCGACGGCCCTGAAACAGGGCGTGGCCGAACTCGGCCTGGACTTGAGCCTCGCCCAGATCACCCAGCTGCTGGACTACCTGGCCCTGATCCAGAAGTGGACCAGGGTTTACAACCTGACGGCCGTGCGTGACCCGGCCGAGATGCTGACCCACCATCTGCTCGACAGCCTGGCCGTCATCCGGCCCTTGCGGCAGCAACTGGTCAGCCGCCAGCCGGTGGACGGGCAGGGCTTCCGTCTGCTCGATGTGGGCGCCGGCGCCGGCCTGCCCGGCGTGGTCATCGCCATCTGCTGTCCGGACATCGCTGTCAGTTGTGTGGACACGGTGGCTAAAAAAGCCACCTTTATCCAGCAGGCAGCCCTGACCCTGAAGCTTTCCAACCTCAAGGGCCTGCACGCCCGGGTGGAAAATCTGGACGATCACTACGACGTGGTCAGTTCCCGCGCATTCGCCTCCCTGGTCGACTTCACCCACTGGTCCCGCAGCGCCCTGGCCCCGGCCGGGATCTGGATGGCCATGAAAGGCAAGCACCCGGCGGATGAAATCGCCCAGTTGCCGGCCAGTGCGGCGGTGTTTCACGTGGAACAACTGACCGTTCCGGGGCTGGGGGCCGAGCGCTGCATCGCCTGGCTACGCCCGGCCAACTGAAACCACGGGTAATTCAGGCCTCCGCCGGGCCGGAACCGGCGACAAGCTGACTTACACTGCGGGCTTCTGTCTCCGAAAAATCCCCCATGTTTGGTGTTGCCGATTACGGCGCTTTTGTCGCTACCGTCATCCTTTTTCTGCTGATCCCGGGCCCCGGCAATCTGGCGCTGATCACCTCCACCAGCAAGGGCGGGGTGCGTGGCGGACTGGCCGCCACCCTGGGCGTCATCCTGGGTGACCAGGTCTTGATGTGGGCTGCGGTGGCTGGTGTGGCCGCGCTGCTCCTCACTTACCCGACCGCTTTCAATTTGCTGCAGTGGTGCGGGGCGGTTTACCTTGCCTTTCTGGGCATCAAGATGCTGATGGCCGAGCCGGGCGCGGCGCCCGTGCTCAATATCAAGGCCGGCCACTACCTGCGCCAGGCCATGGTCATTACCCTGCTCAACCCCAAGGCCATCATGTTCTACCTGGCCTTCTTCCCGCTCTTCGTCGATCCGGCCACCCACCAGGGCCTGTTCACCTTCGGCTTCATGGCCGTGACGATCGCCTTTCTGACTTTTCTCTACGGTCTGGGCATGACCCTGCTCACGCACTTTCTCGCCGACCGTCTGCGCGCCAACCCGCTGTTCGGCCGTGTGCTGGAGAAAATTGCCGGCCTTTGCCTCATCGGCTTCGGCTTGCGTCTTGCTTTCACCCGCTAAGCATGTGGCCCCCCCGCTTGTCACTTCGTGTGCTGCGCTGCCCCCCGAGGGGGCCGCAGTTGCCTTGGGACGGCCCGGCATCAACTGACTCACTACATAAACAGGGGACGACCTGATGGCGAAAATTTTCTGCGTGGCCAACCAGAAAGGTGGCGTGGGCAAGACGACCACAACCGTCAACCTCGCCGCGGGTCTGGCCAGGGTGGGGCAGCGCGTGCTCATGGTGGACCTGGATCCCCAGGGCAATGCCACCATGGGTTCGGGCGTGGACAAGCGCCAGCTCCAGTACACGCTCTACGACGTGCTGCTCGAATCGGCCACCATCGCCGAGGCGCGCGTCAAAAGCGACAAGCTCATCGAAGGCGGTTGCAGCTACGACATCCTGGGCGCCAACCGCGAACTCGCAGGTGCCGAGGTGGAACTCGTGGATGTGGAGCGGCGCGAGAAGCGTCTCAAGGAAGCGCTGGCCAAGGTGGCCGGCGAGTATGACTTCGTGCTCATCGACTGCCCGCCCAGCCTGTCCATGCTCACGCTCAATGGCCTGTGCAGCGCGCACGGCGTCATCGTGCCCATGCAGTGCGAGTACTTTGCGCTCGAGGGCCTGACCGATCTTGTGAACACCATCAAGCAGGTGCACGCCAACCTCAACGCGGACCTGGAGATCATCGGCCTGCTGCGCGTCATGTTCGACCCGCGCGTCACGCTGCAGGCGCAGGTCAGCGATCAACTCAAGGCCCACTTCGGCGACAAGGTGTTCGACGCCGTGATCCCGCGCAATGTGCGCCTCGCCGAGGCGCCGAGCTACGGCCTGCCCGGCGTGGTCTTCGATCCCTCGTCCAAGGGCGCGCAGTCCTTCATCGCCTTCGCCGAAGAGATGGTGGCCCGTCTCCAGCAGATGAAGTGAGTCAGGGCCACACGCCACACGAGCTATCAAAACAATAGCATGAAAGCCTCCAACGTCCTGATTCTCCCGGGTTGGCATGACTCCGGCGCCGGCCACTGGCAGAGCCGCTGGGAGGACACGCACGGCTACGTGCGCGTGCAGCAGCACGACTGGGAGCGCCCCCTGCGCGGCGACTGGCAGATCCAGCTCGAAGAAGCCGTGCTCGGCCGCACCGAACCCGCCGTGCTCGTGGCCCACAGCCTGGGCGTCATCCTCGTCGCGGCCTGGGCCGCACACACACGCAACGCGCACCGCATCAAGGGCGCCTTGCTTGTTGCTCCCGGCGACGTGGCGCGCGACGAAGTGCGTTCCATCCTGCCGAGCTGGTGGCCGATCGAGCGCCAGGGCCTGCCCTTCCCCAGCATTCTCGTCGCCAGCCGCAACGACCCGCGTTGCAGCTACGACATGGCCTCGGGCCTCGCAGCCGACTGGGGCGCCGAACTCGTGGACGCCGGCCAGGCCGGCCACATCAACGCCGATTCCAAACTGGGCGACTGGCCTGCGGGTTATGCGCTGCTGCAGCGCCTCATGGCGCTGCCCGTATCCAACACTGTGAACTGAAAGAGCAGATCAATATGGTTAGCAAAAAACCCAAGGGCCTGGGCCGCGGACTCGAAGCCCTGCTGGGCCCCAAGGTCGACGACACCCGCGCCGAAGTGGCGGCGATGAGCGAGGCGCGTGAAAACCAGGGCACGGGCAGCCTCAAGCTCGAAGACATGGTGCCCGGCATGTACCAGCCCCGCACCCGCATGGACGAAGGCGCCTTGTATGAACTCGCCGAGTCCATCAAGGCCCAGGGCATCATGCAACCGATCTTGGTGCGCAAGCTCACCGACGGCCCCAACGCCGGCAAACACGAAATCATCGCGGGTGAGCGCCGTTTCCGCGCCGCCAAACTGGCCGGCCTGGACAGCGTGCCCGTGCTCGTGCGCGACGTGCCCAACGAGGCCGCCGCCGCCATGGCGCTCATCGAGAACATCCAGCGCGAAGACCTGAACCCGCTGGAAGAAGCCCAGGGTCTGCAAAGACTCATCCGTGAATTTGGTTTGACGCACGAACAGGCCGCGCAGGCCGTGGGCCGCTCGCGCAGCGCCGCCAGCAACCTGCTGCGCCTGCTGAACCTGGCCGAACCCGTGCAGACCCTGCTGATGGCCGGCGACATCGACATGGGCCACGCCCGCGCGCTGCTCGCGCTGGACCGCGCCACGCAGATCACCGCCGCCAACCAGATCACCGCCAGGAAGATGTCGGTGCGCGAGGCCGAGAACCTGGTCAAGAAACTCAGCGCCGAGTTCTCGCTGACACCGCAGAAACCCGGCAAGGAAAAATCACGCGACTTGAAGCGCGTGGAAGAAGAGCTGTCGGACCTGCTCACCGCCGAAGTGGAGGTGCGTGTGAAAAAACGCGTCAAGCGCCACGGCCGCGTGGAAGAGTTGGGCGAGCTCAGCATCCAGTTCGGCTCACTCGACGAGCTCAACGGCCTGATCGACCGGCTGCGTCGCACCGGCGGCAACGGCAGCTGAAATCAAGCCCTTCAGGCCGGGCCGGCATGGCAAACCAGACTCACCTCACCGTTCGGGTTGAGCCTGTCGAAACCCCCGTGCGCATACCATGAACTTTCTTCAGCGCCTGGTCTGGCCCCTGCCGGCCCTGCTGAGCTGGGGCCTGTGCTGGCTGGCCCTTTCGCTGCTCTTGCGCGCCGGTCTCTCGACCACCGACGCGCTGGCCGCCTCCACACTGCTCGGTGTCTTCCTCAGCCTGCAGGGCGGCAGCTGGTGGCGCCGCCTGTTGATCGGCTTCGGCTTCCCGCTTTCACTCCTGCTCGCCGGCGGCCTCACGCTGCCGGCCTGGGGCTGGCTGCTGCCGCTCGCACTGCTCGCACTGATTTACCCGCTCAATGCCTGGCGTGACGCGCCGCTGTTTCCCACGCCTGTTAATGCGCTCAACGAACTGCCGGGCGTTGCGCCGCTGGAGCCGGGCGCCAAGGTGCTGGACGCGGGTTGCGGCCTGGGTCACGGCCTCGACGCTTTACGGCAGGCCTACCCCCTGGCCGAACTGCACGGCATCGAATGGAGCTGGCCCCTGCGCTGGCTCTGCGCGCGCCGTTGCCCCTGGGCGCGGGTGGAGCGGGGCGATATCTGGAAGGCCGACTGGTCGGGCTACGACCTGGTCTATCTCTTCCAGCGGCCGGAGAGCATGCCGCGCGCCATCGAGAAGGCGAGGGCGGAACTCAAGCCCGGGGCCTGGCTGGTGAGTCTGGAGTTCGAGGCGCTGGGGTTAACAGCGGTGGCGAAGCTGGAGGGGACGCAGGGGAAGCCGGTGTGGGTGTATCGGCCGACATGATGGGGTAAAGCGTAAGTACGTTGCGAATAATGCGAATAATGCGTATATTTCGCCAAAGGAAGGCCGGAGAGCTTCCCGATCTGAGACGGCAAAGCAGGAGCGCCCAAATGACACAACAGATACTTGACCCAGCCAGCGAAGCCGAAGCAGAGATGGCCGGCGCAGCACGCGCCTGCCTTATTGCAGCCCTGGACCATTCAAAAGCTGAAACGATCAAGGTCACGATCGAGCTGGATGGCGGGAAAGGCGTTGCACCCGTGCTCCAGCTGCCGCCACGTGCGCTGCGATTTTTCGCGGATGTGCTCAGCCAGATGGCCAAGCGCGAGCCCATGGTTTTGTTGCCGCAAAAACATGAGTTGACCACCCAGGAGGCGGCTGCATTCCTCAACGTTTCCCGCCCGTTCGTCATCAAGGAGATCGAGGCCAAACGATTGACATGCAGACTCGTGAACCGGCATCGCAGAATCGAGTTTGAAGAACTGATGCGCTACCAGAAAGCGCAGAAACAGCAGTCAGAAGAGGCGCTCAAAAAGCTGAGCAAGCTCTCTCAAGAGATGGGCGAAGAGCTATAAATGGCTGGCAGCGCGCGCTACACAGCCGTTCTGGATGCCAATGTGCTGTATCCGGCGCTGCTGCGCGACCTGCTGCTCAGCCTGGCGCACGCCGATCTCTACAGCGCGAAGTGGACAGCGCACATACGCGATGAGTGGACGCGAACACTTCAGAAAAACAAGCCGCACATGGCTCAGAACATCCAGCTGGCCGCCGAGTTGATGGAGCAGGCCATACCGGACTGCCTGGTGATGGGCTATGAGCACCTGATCGATGGTCTGAAACTTCCCGATCCGGACGATCGCCATGTCCTGGCCGCGGCCATCGCTGGGCATGCGGATGCCATCATCACCTGGAACGAGAAGGACTTCCCAGCAGAGCTGCTGGACCCTTTTGGCATAGAAGTGCAGACCCCGGACGAGTTCGTTCTCAACCAGATCATGCTCAGGGCGCCCATTGCACTGATGGCCATCAAGGGCATGCGCCAGCGCTGGGAAAGACCCCCGGTCAGCGCGATGGAGCTGGTCGATCTGCTGGAAAAGCGGGGCCTGGCGCAGACGGCGGCGCACCTGAGAGACGTTGTTCAATTGATATAAACAAATCCCCAGGGCGCAGGTGGCGCGGGGCGATATCTGGAAGGCGGACTGGCCGGGCTATGACCTGGTCTATCTCTTCTAGCGGCTCGAGAGCATGCCGCGTGCGATAGCGAAGTCACAGGCAGAACTCAAGCGAGGGGCCTGGCTGGTGAGTCTGGAGTTCGAGGCGGTGGGGCTGACGTCGGTGGCCAAACTGGAGAGGGCGCAGGGGAAGCCGGTGTGGGTGTTGTATCGCTTACCGGCATAAGCAATGCAAACCTGCTTCGCTGGTCAATCTTTAATGCGGTGACATTGGTGCGGATAACCGCTATAAAGCCCTAGCCGATCTACCCGACTTGCTTGAGATCGGTATCAGAACTAAGCGGAGGACAAATTGTCAATACCTGCCTATAACGATCACCCAGCGCGAGCTACGCTGAATCAGATAGTTGAACTACAGAAATCGCCTGCATTTGCCGACCCAACAGTCGCTGATAACGAGCAGTATGCATTTTCCCGCGACAAGGTTTTTGCGATGGCGAATGCAGTTGATTTGCTGCTTCGTAACACCCCTGCAGAGTTAACGAGCATTCCTGCGCTGAATCAGTTGCAGACACATTTGCAGGCGAGCTTGAGCGAACTGAATGGCTTTGTCGGAAACAAGAACCCAGGCCACATTAGCAATGCTGCACAGCAGTTCGAACAGAACGTCCTGCCGTATCTTTGGGGATTCACTCCAGCGATCCAAACGCTATCACCAAACTCGCTGGCAAGTTTGCTGAAGAGCCAAGGAAATGTATCTAAAGAAACGGTCCGCCAACTGGTCACGCAGCGTGATGAACTCGCTGCGAAGCTGCAGAATCTTTCAAACTTAACAGATGCTCAAGCCACTCGTCTAGAAGGGTTGGTTGAAGGTGCTGCTAAGGAAAGAGCAGAAGCAGCCGCAACAGTTGCAAAACTTGAGCAAGTGTTCGCACAGAAAGAGACGGAGCGAGCCACAGCCTTCGACACGGCGATGGCAGAACTGCGCAATGAATTCAAACAGTTTGCGGAGAAATCAAAAAATGAGAGCACAACGCTGATCTCCGACATTGAAGCAAAAAAGACGCAGGCAGCTCGGATAGTGCAGGTTGTCGGAAACATTGGCGTCACCGGCAATTACCAGCAGATTGCAAATTCAGAATCGGATCAGGCAAATATCTGGCGCAGGATAACGGTTGGGATCTTTATTGGTGGCATCACAGTTGCTGCTTTTACTTTCTACAAGTTCTGGGATCAACCGTTCACACCAGAAACAGCATGGTCGGTCGTGGTCCGTCTCCTGTATGCGATGGCGATCACAGCCCCCGCTTGGTACACAGCACGAGAATCAGCAAGACACAGAACAAATGCAGATCGTGCGCGACAGACAGAGCTGGAATTGGCGTCTATCGGACCATTTATTGAACTGATGCCCGAAGAAAAGAAGGTGGCAATTCGAGAGGAGCTGACCCGAGTTTATTTTGGGAAAACGGTAGATCCTCACACAGCCAATCATCCGCTAGAAGGAGAATTCGTGAAGGAGTTGATCTCGGAGATCGGAAAGGCAATCAAAAAATGAAACTTGCCTTATGTCGGCAATACGTTTGATCGCCATCACTGCACTGGCTCTCTTCGCCTTCGCCGGCAACTCCCTGCTGTGCCGCGCCGCCCTGCAGCACACCCCCATCGACGCTGCCAGCTTCACCACCATCCGCATGGTGTCCGGCGCGCTGACGCTCTGGTTGCTGGTGCAGTTCACACGCCGAGAGGCTGCCGGCCGCGGCAGCTGGCCCTCGGCCCTCGCACTGTTCGCCTACGCGGCGGCTTTCTCCTTTGCCTACGTCAGCCTGCCCGCCGGCACCGGCGCACTGCTGCTCTTCGGTTCCGTGCAGACCGGCATGATCGGCTGGGGGCTGTTCAAGGGCGAGCGTTTCTCGACCGTGCAGTGGGGTGGCCTGCTGCTGGCGCTCGCGGGGCTGTTGGGCCTGCTCTTGCCGGGGCTGTCGGCACCGCCGCTCGGTGCGGCCCTGCTGATGGTCACGGCCGGCCTGGCCTGGAGCGTGTACTCCTTGCGCGGCCGGGGCGCGGGCGACCCCACGCGGGTGACGGCGGGCAACTTCGTGCGCACGGTGCCGGTGGCGCTGTTCATGAGCCTGCTGTTCATGAACAGCGCGCAGGTGGATACGGCGGGCGCGCTTTACGCAGTTGCCTCCGGTGCCATCACCTCGGGTCTGGGTTACGCCATCTGGTACACCGGGCTGCCGCACCTCAAGGCCACGAGCGCGGCCACCTTGCAGCTCAGCGTGCCGGTGATCGCGGCGATGGGCGGCATCGCCTGGCTGGGCGAGCCGTTGACCTTGCGCCTGCTGCTGGCCTCGGCCGCCATCCTGGGCGGCATTGCGCTGGTGATCCGGCAGCACCGCTGATTGACAGGGTAGGGCCGCTCCGCGATAAGGCGGGGTCTGGATCGCAGACAGGGGCGTGTTCGTGATGGTCACCAAATCATGCAGAACAAGCGCCGGGGTGCTGGCGGCTGTGGTCTTGCTGGCGGGCTGCGCCACCCGCCTGCCGCCACCGCCCGCCACGGACGCGCAGATCGGGAAGGGTGCAGGTTCTGCAGCAGTCCTTCTTCGCCGACCCTTGCATGGACAGGCTGCGCCAGCGGGCCTCCGAGTTGAAACCCGGTGACACGCAGCTGGGCATCAGGGCCCTGTATGCCGTGGAGTTCGCGCCCAACACGCAGCGCCGCGACGGCCTGGCCTACCGGCTGCGTGTGCAGGCGCGCGAACCCACGGGCTATCTCTACACCAGCGACGAAACGGCGGGTTCCTGCCGCATCCATGGTCCCTTGCCGCTCTGGACCTGCCTGCATGGCCGCCTGCCCTGAGCGGGTTTGGGCGCGTTTCGTTGCACAGGTTCTGAGGCTGAATCACAATGCCTCACCATGATTCCCGCACCCATCCCCGCCAACGACAAGGAGCGCCTGGCCGCCCTGCGCCAGTTGCTGATTCTGGACACGCCGCCCGAGCAGCGTTTCGACCGCATCATCGAATTCGCCACGCGCGAGTTCGATCTGCCCAGAGGCACCATCACCCTGGTCGACGTGGACCGTCAGTGGTTCAAGGCGCGTGTGGGGGTGGACGTCTGCGAGACGGACCGCGCCACGTCCTTCTGTGGCCATGCGGTCACGAGCCATGACTTCCTGATCGTGGAAGACGCGCGCAAGGACGAGCGCTTTCACGACAACCCCTGGGTGACGGTGGCAGACCCCATCGTCTTTTATGCGGGGGCGCCGCTGGTGCTGCCCTCGGGTCACGTGGCCGGCACGCTGTGCGTGTACGGTTCCGAGCCGCGCACCTTCGATACGATGGACCGCGCCATCCTGGGCACGCTGCGTGATCTGTGCGTGGAGGAACTGCTGTCGCGCGAGAACGGGGACTTGGCGGGGAGTGCAGGAGGCGCCCATGCTTGAGACGCGCTCGGTCCTGCTGCTGGAGCCGGACTACCTGCTGCGCCGCACCGTGGTGGCGGCCGCGCGTTCGCTGTTCGATGTCGACATCACGGAAACCAGCCGCTACGAGAACGCCGAGGCGCTGACGCGCAGCCACCGCTACCAGGGCCTGATCCTGGCGCTCGACGATGACAACGACCAGGTGCTGACCCTGGTGCAGAAGCTGCGGGCCGGTGAGCTGCTGCCCGCGCACGACAGCCCCGTGGCCTTGATGTGCTACGAGCCTGATCGCCGGCGCGCGGAAATCATCACGGCGCTCAACGTGCAGCGCATCATCATCAAGCCCCTCAAGGTCAAGCTGATCCTCGGCGCGATGGCCACGATGGCGCCGGCGCGTTCAACCCAGGGCTGGGCGGCCTGAACCCTGGCGTTTTCAGCTCCTGCCGGCCTGCTGGTGTTGGCGCCAGCGCGCCAGCAGGCTTTCCGCCGGTTCGGGGCGGCCGTGCAGGTAGCCCTGCTGGATGACCTGGCCGCGTGCATTGAGGAAGTTGGCCTGCTCGATGGTCTCCACCCCTTCGGCCACCACCTTCAGGCGCATGTGGCGCGCAACCGAGAGGATGGCTTCCACCAGGGCGGCGTCGCTGGGGTCGGTGGGGGCGTCCTGCACGAAGCTGCGGTCGATCTTGAGTTCGTGGATGGGCAGGCGCTTGAGGTAGGCGAGGGACGAGTAGCCGGTGCCGAAGTCGTCCAGCGAGAACTTCACGCCCAGGCTGGTCAGGTGCGACATCTTCTGCACCACGACCTCCATCTGGCCCATCACGATGTTCTCGGTGATCTCGATCACCAGGTCGTCGGGTGAGGCGCCGCTGGACTGCAGGATGTCCTGCACCACGTGCACGAAACCGGGCTGGTGGAACTGGCGCGGGCTGATGTTGACGGCGATGGGCAGGCGCAGGCCGTCGCGGCGCAGCGCGCCCAGGTGGGCGCAGACGGTCTGCAGCACCCAGCGGCCCAGCTCGGTGATGAGTTCGCTTTCCTCGGCGATGGGGATGAAGTTGCCCGGTGCGATGAGGCCCTGCTCGGGGTGCAGCCAGCGCACCAGCGCCTCGGCGCCGATGACGCGGCTCTGGGCATCGACCTGGGGCTGCAGGTACACGCGAAGTTCGTTGGCCGCCAGCCCGCGGCGCAGGTCGCGCTCGATCAGGAAGCGGCGGCTGATGAGCTGCTCCATGGACACGTCGAAGAAGGCGGTCTGGCCGGTGCCGCCGTCCTTGGCGCGGTGCAGCGCGGTGTCGGCGCGGCGCAGCACGTCGCCCGGGTTGTCGGCCTCGCCCTGGGGCAGCAGGGTGATGCCCACGCAGCAGCTGATGTTGAGGGCTTCGCCCTGTTCCAGCTCGAAGGGCGCGTCCAGCCGCTCCTGCAAGGTCTGGGCCAGCCGCAGGGCCAGGGCGCTGGCGCCTTCGCCGTCGGCGTCACCGGCGTGCAGCAGGATGGCGAACTCGTCGGCACTCAGGTGGGCCAGGCGGTCGTCGGCATGCAGCAGGCCGCCCAGGCGTTGCCCGACCTGCTTGAGCAGCTGGTCACCGGCCGCATGGCCCAGCGCGTCGTTCACGGTCTGGAAGCGGTCGAGGTTGAGCAGCAGCAGGGCGCACTGCTGGTGGGTGCGTGCATGGGCCTGCAGCACTTCCTGGATGTCCACCAGCAGGCGGTGGCGGTTGGGCAAACCGGTGAGCGGGTTGAACCAGGCCAGCTGGTGGGCTTTTTCCTCGGCGTCCTTCTGCGCGGTCAAGTCCAGCTGCACGGCCAGGTAGTGGCTGACCTGGCCCTGCGCATCACGCACCGGCGCCACGTTCATGCTCTGCACATAGTCGCGCCCGCTCTTGTGGCGGTTGATCATCTCCCCGTGCCAGGCCTGGCCGGCGTTGAGCGTGAACCACATGGACGCGTAGACCTCGGGCGGCGTGCGCCCGGATTTCAGCAGGCGCGGGCTGTGGCCCAGCACTTCGTGGCGCTGGTAGCCGCTGGTTGCCACGAAGGCCTGGTTGACGTATTCGATGTTGCCGTCCAGTCCGGTGATGATGACACTGGCCGGGCTCTGCTCGATGGCCTGCGAGAGCTGCAACAGCTGGGCCTGGTCTTTCTTGCGCTGCGTGATGTCGCGCGTGACGCCCAGCATGCGCGTGGCCTGGCCGTGTTCGTCCGACAGCAGGGTGCTGACGGCCTCCACCTGCACGCGGTGGCCGTCCTTGTGCACATTGACGTTCTCGCGTGTCACCGTGCGCTGGTTCTCGTCGCCGCCCTCGACGGCCTGGCGCCGCAGGCGCAGGCGCTCCCGGGCCGCCTCGTGCGCGTCGGGCGGGATCATGTCGTAGAAACCGAGCTCGGTGACTTCGGCGGGTGTGTAGCCGAAGAGCCGTTCGACCGAGGGGCTGGCATACAGGAAGCGGTCTTCGTCCATGTCGTAGAGCCACACCACGTCGCTGCTGTTCTCAGCCAGCAGGCGGTACTGAGCCTCGCTCTCGCTCAGGGTCTTCTCGATGCGCCGCAGTTCCTCCAGGTCGTGCTGCGAGCGCAGGCGGCGCTGGCGCTCGTTGTGCAGGTACAGCGCACCGCCCAGGGCCAGCAGGGCCAGGGCACCGGCCAGCATCATCCAGGCGCTGCGCACCAGGGCGTTCTGCAGCAGTTCGGCGCGGTCCTGCTTGGCCATGAGCCACCAGCCGGTGTCGCCGATGCGCTGCGTCACTGCATAGGCATGGACGTTGCGGTAATCCACGCCTTCGATCAGCTCGCCCGGCGGCACCTCGCCGCGCAGCACGCGCGCGGCCAGTTGCGGCGCGTCCGCGGGCAGGGTCTTGCGCAGCGCGGCGTCGCGTTCGTGGCGCAGGTCGCTCAGGAACAGCAACTGGTCGTTGTCCTGGCGGAACAGGAAGGTCTCGGCGCTTTTCTGCGGCAGCGGCCAGTCGGTCAGCGCCGGGTGCACGTAATCGGGCGGGTCGATGTGCAACACCAGCGCGGCCGGGTGGTGGGAGTCCGCTGCCAGCGGGCCTACAAAGGCCAGGCGCAGACGGCCCTGCGGGTCGCGCCAGGGGCCGGCGCGTTTGGGCTCACCCAGGGTCAGGGCCTGCAGTACCTCCAGGTGCAGGGTCGGATCGGCGAAGGGCGTCGCTTCAGCGGGGCGCAGCATCAGCTCGGGCTCCTCGCTGTCGAAGATCCGGTGGCCCTGGGCATCGATGATCTCCATGCGCGGAAACACCGAGTCCTTGACGAAGGTTTGCAGGAACTGCTGCAGCTCGCGGCCATGCTCGGGCTTGCCGGTCTCGCGCCAGAGCAGCCACTGCTGGCGCAGATAGGGCGCGTTCTTGGCCCAGGAGGCGTCGCTCAGGCGCTCCGTGTGCCAGGTCGAGATTTCGCGCGCCTTCGATTCCGAGATGGCCAGCAGCTGCGCATAGGCGCGCTCCTTCTCCTCGCGCAGGCTGTTCCAGATGGCCAGCACCACCAGCGCCGTCACGGCGGCGGCCAGCAGGGCGAAGATGGCAAATGGCAGGCCGCGGCGCTCGCGCGACAGCTGCGGCTGGGCCGCCGGGGCGGGCTGCTGACGGCGCAGCATGAGGTACAGCAGGGCCGAGGTCACGGCCACGAAGACCCAGTCCTTGAAGGTACTGGCCAGCAGGATCAGGCCGGGGTCCCCGAACAGCCAGTCCACCGCCTGGTCCGACAGCAGGATCCACAGCGCCGCAAAGCAGGCGTAGACCAGCACCACGGTGGCCGCCCGGCGCGAGGAGGCGGGCGGCGAACGGGGGGCTTCGGGGCTGCTCATGCGGGCGTGTCAGAGCGCGAAGATTTTCCCGGGGTTCATGATGTTCTTGGGATCGAGCGCGCGTTTGATGGTGCGCATCATGTCCACCGCGCCGGTGCCAGCCTCGTCCACCAGGAAGCCCATCTTGTGCAGGCCCACGCCGTGTTCGCCGGTGCAGGTGCCGCCCAGGCGCAAGGCGCGCTGCACCAGCTGGTGGTTGAGCTGCTCGGCCGTGGCGCGCTCAGCCGAGCTGTCGGGGTCTATCAGGTAGCCCATGTGGAAGTTGCCGTCGCCTACGTGGCCGACCATGAAGTAGGGGATGCCGCTGGCCTCGACCTCGGCCACGCTTTCGAGCACGGCGGTGGCCAGCTGCGAGATGGGCACGCAGGCGTCGGTGGTGATGGCGCGGCAGCCCGGGCGCGACTGCAGGCCCGCGAAGTAGGCCATGTGGCGCGCGCTCCACAGCCGGGTGCGCTCTTCGGGTGTGCTGGCCCATTCGAAGGCGTTGCCGCCATGCTCACCGGCGATCTCCTGCACGGTCTCGGCCTGCTCCTTGACGCCGGCGGGTGAGCCGTGGAACTCCATGAGCAGCAGCGGCTCCTCGCGCAGGCTCAGCTTCGAATGGGCGTTGACGGCGTGCACGGTGTTGGCGTCGATCAGTTCCACGCGCGCGATCGGAATGCCCATCTGGATGATCTGGATGGTGCTGCGTACCGCGGCCTCGATGCTGGGGAAGGAGCAGATGGCGGCCGAGATGGCCTCGGGCAGGGGGTAGAGCTTGAGGGTGATTTCGGTGATCACACCCAGCGTGCCTTCGCTGCCCACGAAAAGGCGCGTGAGGTCGTAGCCGGCGGAAGACTTCTTGGCGCGGGTGCCGGTGCGGATGACGTCGCCGCTGGCGGTGACCACTTCCAGCGCCAGCACGTTCTCGCGCATGGTGCCGTAGCGCACGGCGTTGGTGCCGGAGGCGCGGGTGGCGCTCATGCCGCCGATGCTGGCGTCGGCGCCCGGGTCGATGGGGAAGAACAGGCCCGTGTTCTTGATCTCGTCATTGAGCTGCTTGCGCGTCACGCCGGGTTGCACGGTCACCGTGAGGTCTTCGGCATGGACTGCCAGGACCTTGTTCATGCGGCTGACGTCGATGCTGATGCCGCCCTGGACGGCCAGCAGATGGCCTTCGAGCGAGGAGCCCACGCCGAAGGGGATGACGGGCGCCTCGTACTGGCCGGCCAGGCGCACGGCTTCGGCCACGTCGGCCGTGCTTTCGGCAAAAACCACGGCCGAGGGCGGGGGTACGCTGGTGTAGGCCGATTCGTCGCGGCCGTGCTGTTCGCGCACCACCAGGGCGGTGGAGCAGCGCTCGCCGAAGCGGGCCTTGAGAGCCGCAACCAGGGCCGAGGGCACCTCGCGCAGATGGACATCGGGTTGCAACTGGCTGGCGTGGGCGGGTGCGTTCATGGTGGTCTCCGTGCCCTGGGGGCGGCCCCAGCGCCGGGGCTGGGGAATAATGGGGTGAATCCGGCCCCGAACCCGAAGGAACGCGGCAAGACCACATTCTGATCCAAGGCGGCCATCATGGGAAATCGTCTCACGCAAATTGCCACCCGCACCGGCGACCAGGGCACCACCGGCCTGGGCGACAACCAGCGGGTCTCCAAGAACAACCTGCGCGTGCACGCGATGGGGGACGTGGACGAACTCAATTCCAACATCGGTCTGCTGCTCTGCGAGGCGCTGCCCCCCGACGTGCGCGAACTGCTGGTGGAGATCCAGCACCAGCTCTTCAACCTGGGCGGCGAGCTGTCCATACCCGGCTACGAGCTGCTCAAGGGCGAGGCGGTGCTGGCCCTGGACCAGGCGCTGGCGAAATACAACGAACAGCTGCCGCGCCTGCAGGAGTTCATCCTGCCCGCAGGCTCGCGCGCCGCGGCCCTGGCCCATGTCTGCCGCACCGTGGCGCGCCGCGCCGAGCGCGCCCTGGTGGCGCTGGGGCAGGAGGAAGCCATCAAGGACGCCCCGCGCCAGTACCTGAACCGCCTGTCCGACCTGATGTTCGTGCTGGCGCGTGTGCTCAACCGCATGAACGGCGGCGACGATGTCTACTGGAAGAGCGAGCGCCTGCAGGGCCAGGCCCCGGGCTGAGCGCCTGGGGCTGGTGGCGGGCCTGCTGCTGGCCTGGGCGGTGAGCGCGGCCGGCGCCAGCGCGCGCTACCGCTGCGAGGCGGTCTATCTGCCGGCGCGCACGAGCTGGGTGCGCAGCGTGGAGATCGTCTACGACGGCCGGCAGCTGCGCGCCGTGTGGATCGACGGGGCCCCGGCCCATCGTTTTGCGGTCAGCGGCACGGTGATCCACACAGCGCTGGACAACGAACGCATCACTTTCGACACGGCCAACCTGAGCTGGCAGAGTGATCTGCGCGGCCTGGTCCATGCCCAGGGGCGCTGCGAGCGGGAATGAGAGAGCCTGCCGGAGCAGGGGCGGGTCCGTTCAGCGCTTGTTGCCCAGTTCTGAGCAGGCGCGGGCCAGGGGCAGGGCGGTGATGTCTGCGGCCAGAGGTATGGGCTCGGTGCCCGGGTAGATCACCAGCTTGCGCTGCGGCTTCAGATCGTCACAGGCGATGTGAAAACCGCGCTCCAGCCTGGGTGCCAGGCTGCGCTTGATCTCGATGGCCCATAGGGTGCCGTCGGGCCAGTGCAGCAGCAGATCGATTTCGGCGCCGGCGCTGCTGCGGTAGAAAAAGCCCTGGGCTTGCGGTGTCGCGCTGGCCAGCAGGTTCTCGATGACAAAGCCTTCCCAGCTGGCGCCGACGACCATGTGCGACAGCAGGGCGTCGACGTTTTCGATGTCCAGCAGCGCGTGCACCAGGCCGCTGTCGCGCACATAGACCTTGGGTGACTTGACCAGGCGCTTGCCGGCGTTGTTGTGCCAGGGCGGCAGGCGGCGCACCAGCAGCAGGGCGCAGAGCAGGTCGAGGTAGGCGTGCGCGGTCTTGGCGTCCACGCCCAGATTGCGCGCGAGCTGGGCCACGTTGAGCAGGCTGCCCTGGGCGTGGGCCAGCATGGTCCAGAAGCGGCGCAGGGTGTCGGCCGCAATGCGCGGGCCGAACTGGGGGATGTCGCGCTCCAGGTAGGTGCGGATGAAGTTCTGGCGCCAGCGCAGGCTGCGTGCATCGCTGGGGGCCTGCAGACTTTCAGGGAAGCCGCCGCGCAACCAGAGACGGTCCTGCGCTTCGGCCCCGGTTTCCATTACGAGCAGGGGGCCGAGTTCCAGGTAGGCGATGCGGCCGGCCAGGCTTTCGCCCGACTGCTTGAGCAAGTCCAGTGCGGCGGAGCCCAGCAGCAGGTACAGGCCGGTGCGCCGTTTCTGCCGGCGCGCCTGGTCGATCAGGCCGCGCAGCACGGGGAACAGCTGGGGCGTGCGATGCACTTCGTCCAGGATGACCAGCTTGTCCAGATGCCCGGCCAGATAAAGCTCGGGTTGCGCCAGCTTGGCGCGGTCGCGTTCGGACTCCAGATCCAGGTAGAGGCTGGGGCGGGAGCGGGCCGCTTCCAGGGCCAGCGTGGTCTTGCCGACCTGGCGTGGCCCCAGCAGCGCCACAGCCGGGTTGTGCTGCAGCTCGTCGAGCAGGAGAGGGTCAAGATGCCGTTCAAACATCCTTGCAATTATGGAGTATCACCCCATGAATTGCAAGGATGATCTAGGCTCAGCGCTTGCGGTTGAGCAGCGCGTACAGCAGGATGGCGCCGAAGGTGGCGGTGCCGATGCCGCCCAGCGCGAACTGGCCGAACTTGAGCGTGAAGTCGCCCGTGCCCAGCACCAGGGTGATGGCGGCGACGATGAGGTTCTTGTTGTCGCTGAAGTCCACCTTGTTGTCGACCCAGATCTTGGCGCCGGCCACGGCGATGAGGCCGAAGACCACGATGGAGACGCCCCCCATGACGGGCAGGGGGATGGCCTGGATCACGGCGCCGAACTTGGGCGAGAAGCCCAGCAGGATGGCGATCAGCGCGGCCACGAAAAAGATGGCGGTGGAGTAGATCTTGGTCGCCGCCATGACGCCGATGTTTTCGGCGTAGGTGGTCACGCCCGTGCCGCCGGCGCCGCCGCTGACCATGGTGGCCACGCCGTCGCCGATGAAGGCCCGGCCCATATAGGCATCTAGGTTACGGCCGGTCATGGCGGTGACGGCCTTGATGTGGCCCAGGTTCTCGGCCACCAGGATGATGGCCACGGGGGCGATCAGCAGCATGGCGTTGGCTTCGAACACCGGCGCGGCGAAGTTGGGCCAGCCGAACCAGGCGGCGTTCAGCACCCCCGACAGGTCCATGGGCTTGCCCAGGCCCAGGCCGTTGGTGAGCACAGCGTAGATGACGCTGGCGACGATCAGGCCCACGAGGATGAGCAGGCGCTGGACCATGCCCTTGGTGAGCACAGCCACCAGGCCCACGCAAACGAAGGTGACGAGCTGCATCCAGGCGTCGAAGTTGCCGGCGGCCATGTTCTTGACCGGGATGCCGGCCAGGTTCAGGCCGATCACCGCGACCACCGCGCCGGTGACTACCGGGGGCATGAAGCGCTCGATCCAGCCGGTGCCGATGGCCTGCACGATGACGCCGATCAGGGTGTAGACCGCGCCGCAGGCGATGATGCCGCCCAGGGCCAGGCCGATGTTGGCGTTGGTGCCCTGGCCGGCATAGGCCGTGGCGGCGATCACCACGCCGATGAAGGCGAAGCTCGAACCCAGGTAGCTGGGCACCTTGCCGCCGGTGATGAAAAAGAAGATCAGGGTGCCGATGCCGCTCATGAGGATGGCGATGTTGGGATCGAAACCCATGAGGATGGGGGCCAGCACGGTGGCGCCGAACATGGCGATCACGTGCTGCACGCCCATCACGGCCGTTTGCGGCCAGGGCAGGCGTTCGTCGGGGGCGATCACCCCGCCCTGCTGCAGCACGCCTGCGCTTTTCTCGGTCCATTGAAAGAGGCTCATCGATGCGTCTCCTGGATGTTGGGGTGCCTGCGATGCTAGGCCATTTGCCCGAAAACGCCCAGCGTATGGGGTGACGGACGCAAAATGCGGCAATATCCGCGTTGTTTTTCAATCTCTTGCAGGAATGACTGGACCATGATCCCGATCGACCCCGCCGCCCGCGCCAACGTGACCCTGATCGACCACCCCCTGGTGCAGCACAAGCTGACCCTGATGCGCAAGAAGGAGGCCAGCACCAGCAGCTTTCGCCGCCTGCTCAATGAACTGGCCAGCCTGATGATCTACGAGGTCTGCCGCGACATGCCGCTGCAGGACGTGCAGATCGAGACGCCGCTGGAGACCATGACGGGCCGGGTGATCGACGGCAAGAAGCTGGTGTTCGCCAGCATCCTGCGCGCGGGCAACGGCATCCTGGACGGCGTGCTCTCGGTGGTGCCCGGCGCGCGCGTGGGCCACGTGGGCCTGTACCGCGACCCCAAGACCCTGCAGGCCGTGGAGTACTACTTCAAGATGCCCAAGCAGATGGAGGAGCGCGACGTGGTGGTGGTCGATCCCATGCTGGCCACGGGCAACTCGGCCGCGGCCGCCGTGGCACGGCTCAAGCAGTGCAAGCCCCGTTCCATCAAGTTCCTGTGCCTGCTGACCTGCCCCGAGGGCATCAACACCCTCTACAAGGAACACCCGGACGTGCCGGTCTACACCGCCGCCATCGACCGCGAGCTCAACGACCACGGCTACATCCTGCCCGGCCTGGGCGATGCGGGGGACCGCATCTTCGGTACGCAATAGGGGCTGCGCAGCGGGTCGTGCTCATGCAGAACTACTGGCTCATGAAATCCGAGCCGGGCGAGGTCTCGGTGGACGACGCCCTGGCCGCGCCGCGCGCCACCGTGCCCTGGACCGGGGTGCGCAACTACCAGGCGCGCAACTTCATGCGCGATGCCATGCGCGCGGGCGATGGTGTGCTGTTCTACCACTCGAGCTGCGCCGAACCGGGCATCGTGGGCCTGGCGCAGGTGGCGTCCACGGCCTACCCCGATCCCACGCAGTTCGACCCGGCCTCGCCCTACTTTGATGCGGCCTCCAAACCCGAGGCGCCGCGCTGGCTGCTGGTCGACGTGCAGGTGCTGTGCAAGACGCGCAACCTCACCCTGCCCGAGCTGCGGGCCGATGCCGAACTGGCCGAGCTGCTGGTGCTCAAGAAGGGCAACCGCCTGTCCATCACGCCGGTGGAGCCGCGCCACTGGCAGACCATCCTGCAGCGTCTGGGCGTGGCGGGCGAGCGCATCTTCGGTTCGTCATAGAGGACGGGGCGACTTTTTTCACGAAACACCGGTCATGGTGTTGCCCCTCTCGCTGCGGCACTTGAATTCGGGTAATCTGGTTCTCAGGATCCACAGGCGGGGTGTTGTCGTGAATGAGCGCAGGCAGTTTCTGGTAGGCGGCGGGCAGCTGGCTCTGGCCGGCGGCCTGCTGCAGCCGGCGGCGGCCACAGCACCGCTGCGCGCCTCCATTTCCGTGCCCGGCCCCGGCAACCTGCTGCACCTGCCGATACCCCTGGCCGGCAAGATCGACGCCGACCCGGCCGAGGGTCTGCAGCTGGACATCCGCTACACCGGTGGCGGGCCACAGGCCATACGCTCCATGCTGGAGCGCAACAGCGATTTTGCGGCCGCCGGTCTGCCGGCACTGGCCCTGCAGAAGCTCAGTGGCAAACCGGTGGACCGTTTCCTGCGCGCCCCCGATCCCGTGGCCAAGGACCTGAGCGTTCGCAGCCTGGTCGATGCCCGCTGGGCCGGGAGCATGCCGTGACATCCGCGAGCCGCCGCGTCCTGCTTGTCCAGGCGGCCCGCCATGCCCTGGCCTGGCCGCTGCTTGCGCAGGGCCTGGGCGCGCGGGCCCAGGCTGTCAGGACCGAGCCGGTGACGATTTCAGCGGTCGGGCCGGGCCATCTGCTGCTGCTGCCCATCACGCTGGCGGCCAGGATTGGCGCGGACCAGGCCGAGGGCCTGAAGTTCCATATCCACTACGTGGGCGGCGGGCCCATGGCTTACCGCGACATGCTGATCGGCAACGCCGACTTCGGCGCGGCCGGCATGCCGGGGATGGCGGTCCAGCGGCTGGCGGGCAAACCCGTGGTGGCGGTCATGCCCATCACCCAGGTGCCGGCCTATACCCTGGTGGTGAGCCAGCGCCTGCGCAGCCGCGTGAAAACCGTGGCCGATCTGAAGGGCCTGGTGATCGGCGGGCGGGCGGGTTCGCAGCTCATGGCCGAGTACATCCTGCGCCAGGCGGGCGTGGACCCGGGGCGCACGAACTTCGTGGCCGTCAACCTGACCTACGAGAACCAGCATGCGGCGCTGGCCAGCGGCACGATCGACGCGATGATGAGCGACGAGCCTTTTGCCACCCGCCTGGTGGAGGCGCGAGTGGCTTTTGTGCTGGAGGATTACCACGGCCTGGCCGACACGCGCAGGCGCCTGGGCGGCCTGTTTCCCAACGGGGTGGTGGGTTGCAGCGAGGAGCTGATCGCCCGCCGTCCTGAGCTGGTGGACAAGCTGGTGAAGGCGCTGCGCCACACGCTGCTCTGGATCGAGCAGCACTCCGCACGCGAGATCGTCGAGCAGCTGGCGCCGGCCACCGAGGCCGAACGCGTGGCCTTGCTCAAGGTGCTGACGACACGCAAGAACATCTACTCGCGCGAAGGGCGCTTTTCCGAGGAGCAACTCGATGCGGTGGACCGCTTCATGCGGACCATCGAGGGCACGCCACGAGGCCGGGCCTTTCGCGTGCGCGACATGATCAACAGCACCTGGGCCGGGCGCATGCCCTGAGCCGCAGACGACGCCACCTGCCATCATGCCGCCCCCTACTTTCGAGCCGACACGGGCCGATCCTTCGATCTGGAAGGAGGTCGCGTGGCACAGCCTGCAGCGCCAGCTGGTTGCCCGTTTCGCCCTGGTTTTCCTGCTGGTCACGCTCAGCGGCAGCTTGCTGGCCCTGCTGGCTTACCAGGCGCTGGCCCAGCAGGCCCAGCGCCGCGCCGCCGATGAAGCGCTGGAACACCTGAGCCGCAGTTACACGGCCCTGCAGGACAACTGGCTGCGCAATGCCGACGAGGTGAAGGCGCAGATCGATTTCATGCGGGTGTTCGCCCAGGGAGAGCCGGCCGCCAACTGGCTGCGTCTGCGCGCCTATTTCGCCGCGATCGAGGGCAAGCTCGACCGTTTTCCCTCGGGCGTCGTGCTCAGCGATGCCGGCCGGCCGGTCTTCCGGTACGGACAGGAGGGCGTGGAGCTGAGCCGGCATTTCACCCTGGGGCGCCTAGAGCCGCGCTGGTTCTACAGCGCCGACCATCGCGCCGTGTTCGCGGTGCTGAGCGTGCCGCTGTGGCTGGGCGACCAGGGCACGGGCCGCCTGGTGCTTCTGCAGCCGGTGGACCACGGGGTGTTGCGCCAGCTCAGCGCCTCGGGCGTCAATCTCTTTCTGGTGCACAAGGGCCAGGTGCTGGCCAGCTCCGGCGGTTCGCAGGACTATGGTCGACAACTGTCCGGCGACTACAGCGGCCCCATCCTCGAAGGAGAGCAGTTGCAGGAGCAGCGCCTGCTGCCGATGATCGCGGACGATGAGAGCGCGCCGCGGCTGGTGTTGCGCCAGAACGTGCAGCAGGTCCTGTCCCCGGCGCTGGTGCTGCTGGGCAGCTTTGCGCTCATGGCCTTGCTGGCTGCCGTGCTCTGGCTGGTGCTGGGGCGCTGGGCCAGCTGGCTGGCCGTGCGCATCGCCCACCTCTCGCAGGCGACCAGCCTGTTCGCGCGCGAGCACGCACTCAGCGCTTCGGTGGAACGGGCGCTGGAGCAGGCCCGCTCCGACCCCGATGAAATCGCCGAGGTGGCCGAGGCCAGCCGCACGCTGATGCAAAGCGTGCTGCAGCACGACGAAGAGTATTTCGGCCACCTGCAGACCCTGGACATGCTGGAGGAGGGCGTGGTCGAGCTGGCCGCCGATGGCCGTTACCTGCGTGCCAGTCCGGGCTGGGCGCGTCTGGCCGGCATCGAGATGCAGTCCGGCGCGCGCATCTTCGATCACATCCACCAGGAAGACGTGGAGAACCTGCAGCAGCAGTTCGTGCAGTTGTCCGAAGGCGAGAAGAGCAGCCTGAGCGGGCGCCTGCGCCTGCGCCGCCCCGATGCCAAGGAGCTGTGGATCGAGTACCGCTTCATCAGCGGCACGCGCCGTGGCGGCAGCGTGCGCGGCGTGCTGCGCGACATCACGCAGAGCTACCAGCTTGAAAAACACGTGACCCACATGGCGCTGCACGACGCGCTGACCAGCCTGCCCAACCGCGTGCTGCTGGAGGACCGCTGCAAGATGGCGGTGCGCAGCGCCGAGCGCAACGGCCTGATGGTGGCCCTGGGTTTTCTGGACCTGGACCACTTCAAGCACGTCAACGACCAGTTCGGCCACAAGACCGGCGACGAGCTGCTGGTGGCCTTGTCCGGGGCCATGCGCCACTGCCTGCGCGCCGGCGACACGCTGGCGCGCTGGGGGGGCGACGAGTTTGTCGTGCTGCTGACCGACCTGGGCAGCCAGACCGACGCCGAAGAAGCCATCAGCAAGCTGGCGGCGGTCTGCCAGAAGCCGATCCGCCTGGGCGAGGCCGATTTCAATGCCACTTTCAGCATGGGCGTGGCCCTGTTCCCGACCGATGCCGAGACGGTCGAGACCCTGCTATCGCAGGCTGATCGCGCCATGTTCGCGGCCAAGCAGCAGGGCCGCAACACGGTGCGTTTTTTCTCCGAGATCGCGCAGCGCGAGGAGGACCGCAAGGCCCTGTACATCCAGAACCGCCTGGCCACGGCCATCCGCGAGGGCAAGATTCAGACCTGGTTCCAGCCCATCGTGGACGCGCGCACGCGCCGCGTGGTGAGCTGCGAGGCGCTGGCACGCTGGCAGGACGAAACCTATGGCTGGGTTTCGCCGGCCACCTTCGTGCCCATGGCAGAGAACCTGGGCCTGATCCGCGAGATGGGACAGCAGGTCTGGAAACAGGCCATCGAAAGCCTGCACCGCTGGCGCCAGCAGGGGCTGGACATGCGCATCTCGGTCAACGTCTCGCGCCGCCAGCTTTTCACGCCCACCTTCACCGCCGACCTGCTGGAAGACCTGGACCGGCTGGCGATTCCCGTTTCGGTGGTGGACCTGGAGATCACCGAGAGCGTGGCCATGGAGGACGCCGAGCACACCGAGAAGCGCCTGGCCGAGCTGACCGAGGCGGGTTTCGGCATCGCCATCGACGATTTCGGCACCGGTTTTTCCTCGCTCTCGCAGCTGCACGACATGCCGGCCTCCAAGATCAAGATCGACATCTCCTTCGTGCGCCGCGCCAAGACCGAGCAGGGCAGCCAGCTGATCCAGGCCGTGGTCAAGATCGCCTCGGCCTTCGGCCTGCAGACCGTGGCCGAGGGCGTGGAGACCGAGGACATCGCCGACGTGCTGGCCGCGCAGGGGGTGACCCTGCTGCAGGGGTATCACTTCGGCAAGCCCATGAGCGCCGAGAGTTTCGGCCGTTACCTGGTCGAGAACTTCAGCGTGACCTGATGCCGACGAAGTCGGCCACGCCGGCCAGCACGGCCGGGTCCTTGAGTATCTTCATGTGTCCCAGCCCTTCCGTGGCCTGCAGCTGCGCCCCGGGGATGGCCCGGGCGTAAGCTTCGCCGTCGGCAAAACGGTTGACGCGGTCGCCGCGGTCGTGCACCACCAGGGTGGGCACGCGGATGCGCGGGCCGACCGCCGACGGCTCGAACTGCGGCATCAGGATGCCTTCGCGCGCCTCGATGCGCCGCTGCATGGCGCTGCGGGTGGGCTCGCTCAGCCCGAACATGCGCGCAAACAGCTGCGTGTAGGCGTGCGGCGAAGCCGGTGGTGCCAGCATCACCAGGCGCTGCACGGCCAGGCCGCGGCTGAGGGCGTGGGCCGCCGCGTTGGCGCCCAGGGAATGGGCCACCACCGCATGCAGTGTCAGGCCGCTGGCCTGCAGCCGCGCGGCCGCGTACTCGACGGCGCGCGCGAACTGCGGCAGGTTGCTGGTGCTGCCGGCGCTGCGCCCGTGCGCCGGCATTTCCAGGATGAGGGCCTGCAGGCCCTGAGCGGCCACGGCCGCCGCCAGCGGCAGCATCTGGCCGGCGTGTCCGCCCCAGCCGTGCACCAGCAGCACGGCGGGCGCATCACCGGCCACCGTGCTGTCCCGGTACAGCGTGAGGCCGGCACGTTCGAAGGGCCAGCGCTCGATCTGCCAGTGCGCCGGCCAGGCGCGGGGCCGGCGCAGCCAGCGCGGCGGCAGCGGCGTGCTGAAGAGGTGCTGGGCCGCGCGCACCGCCAGGCCGGGCCAGAGCTGCTGCGAGAGCGACAGGCCCAGGCGGGCCAGGCGGACGAGGGCGCTGTTGCCGTAGTAGCTGGCGCCGGCGGTCTGGGGGCTGGTGGACATGGCGGGGTTCCTCAGAAAAAAATCCAGTCGCGGTTGCTGCGCGGGATGCTGCGCAGCGATTTGAGGGCGGCGATCAGACCGCGCACCAGCAGGTACAGGCCCAGGCCGGAAAAGAGGATCCACATGGTGATTTCCTTTCTTCGCACAATCGTGCGAAATTGGGGCGGACAAAAAGAAAAAGGCGGGACATGGGGGCCGGCCGCTGGCGTTCAGGCCAGGTAGCTTCGTCGCAGGCGCTGCCAGCTGGCAGCGGCACGGGCGGGGGCTGCGGGGTCGCGCAGGAAACGCGTGTCGTGCAGGAGGCCGATGGCCAGGGCGTAGATCTCCCCGACCAGTTGCTCGGGGTGGGTGTTGGCCAGCAGCTGGCCGGCTTCGACCGCCTGCAGCACGGTGCGGCGCAAGGCGGCGCGCCAGCGCGTGACCTCCTGCAGCAGCAGGTCACGCAACTCGCCATCGCGGTCGTCGAGTTCGAAGGCGCCGGGCACGTAGATGCAGCTGTTGTGGGCCTCGGGCCGGCTCATGCGGGCCAGCCAGCGCGCCACGATCTCGTCCAGCCGCGGCAGCCCCTTGGGCTGCTGCATGGCGGGCACGAAGACGTCGGCCAGGAAGCGGCGGCCGAACTCCTCGACCACGGCCTTCTGCAGGGCTTCGCGCGAACCGATGCGCGAGAACACCCCGCTCTTGGACAGGCCCACCCGGTCGGCCACGGCCTGCAAGGTCAGGGCTTCCAGGCCCTCGGCCGCGGCCAGGTCCATGCCGGCACCGACGATGGCGGCGCGGGTCAGTTCGCTTTTGGCGGTCTTGGCGTCCAGATTCACGGCGCCAAATTTAGCACAGATGTGCGAAATTGCAAGTGCAGACACGCAGGAGCCGATGCTTACCTTCCTGCCAAACTGAACCCCCTATTTCTGAATCATTTTGAAACGCTCATTAACGTTTGCTTACGTATAAACACATTTACTAACCAAATAAGTAATTTTGTAACTGAATTTGGAGGGGCAGGGCCAAGAATTTGCACCAGGCAGCTGTATGGTGGCGATAGCATATTGGCAGGAGCTTTGTTGGGGCAGAAAACCAGGGGCCGCGTCAACGGCCAGAAACATGCAATCTAGGACGCAGGAGCAGGGCTTCACCCTAATCGAATTGATGATCACCGTCGCGGTGATCGGCATCCTCATCGCCGTCGGGCTGCCCTCGTACAGCAACGCGGTACGCAAGTCGAACCGCTCCGAAGCGCAATCCGCGCTGATGAATATCGCGACGCGCCAGCAGCAGATGCTGGTGGATACCCGCAAGTATGTGGCCACCGTGGAGGAGCTCAAGGTCACGGTGCCGGACAAGGTGAGCTCGCACTACAGCGTCACGATCACGCTGGGCACGGGCACGGCACCGAGTTTCGTGGCCGCGGCGACACCGCTCGGCTCGCAGGTCAAGGACAGCTGCGGGACGCTCACCGTCGACCAGAACAACGCGAAGCTGCCGGCGAACTGCTGGTGACGCGGAGTAGGACATGAGCAAGATGCCCGTCAGCCAGCGCGGATTCACCTTGGTCGAACTGATGACGGTCATCGTCGTCCTCACGATCATGGCCACCATCGCGGCGCCTGGCATGCAGGCACTCATCGCGAGCCAGCGGGCGCGGGGTGCCGCGCAGGATCTGATCTCGGACCTGATGCGTGCGCGCAGCGAGGCGGTCAAGCGCAACAAGGACGTGGTGCTCAGCCCGGTGGTGGACTGGACCGGCGGCTGGATCGTCAAGACAGCGGCTGATGCGGAACTCATCGGCCAGCACAATCCGGTCGGGGGCAAGATACAGATGACCCGCTCGCCTTCGAGCATCACCTACGACGGCTCCGGCCGGCTCAGCGGCGCCACTTCGACCGTACGCTTCGAGCTTTTCGATGGGGAAAGCAGCTACCGCTGCATCACCGTCGATCCGTCGGGCTTGCCGACTACCAGGATAAAGGCCTGCCCATGAGCACCGGCATGACCATCCCGAGCCGGCAGCCTGTGGCGCAGTTCGGCGGCGCCATGATCGAGGTGCTGGTGTCCATGCTGATCGTCTCTTTCGGGATCATGGGTATGCTCGGCATGCAGACCCAGGCCACGGTGTCGCAGATGGAGAGCTACCAGCGTGCGCAGGCGCTGGTGCTGGTGAAGGACATGACGCAGCGCATGGAGGCCAACCGCGCCCAGATCGCGGCCTACCTGGCCAACGACATCGGGACCGGGGCGGCGCAGGATTGCACCGCCACGACGACGACGGCCGCGCGCGACCTGTGCGAGTGGGCGGCGCAACTGCAGGGCGCGGCCGAGGTGCTCAACGGCGACAAGGTCGGCACGCTGATCAGCGCGCGCGGCTGCATCACGCAGCCCGACCCGGTGTCCTCCCCGCAGGTCTTCATGGTGGCCGTGGTCTGGCAGGGACTGCGCGAAACCGGGGCGCCGGTGGTCGAGTGCGGCAAGGCTGCCTACAGCAGCGAGGCAGCGCGCCGCGCCGCAACGGCCGTCGTACAGGTGGCGGTGCTGTCATGAAGTGCGGCCGCGGCATCCGCAGGGGCCAGGCTGGCGTCACGCTGGTCGAGTTGATGGTCGCCATGGCCATCGGCCTGATCGTCGTGGCGGGGCTGGCCATGATGTTTGCCAACAGCAGCCAGGCCGGCCGCGAACTGGACAACACCTCGCGGCAGATCGAAAACGGGCGCTACGCCGTGGACCTCCTTTCCCAGGAGATGGCCGCGGCCGGCTTCTACGGCGACGTGCCGTATGCGGGCGGCGTTTATACGCAGCCCGATCCCTGCGCCACGGCGATCGACCAGCTGGGCTGGGACGACGCGAGCAAGAAGCGCCCCGACCCGATAGAAGGAAAAACGGCCAGCGAGATGGCCGGCCTCGGCTGCTCAGGCAACCCCTCGGCGAGCAGCCCGGCCGTGGTGCTGCGCCGGCTGGACACGAACACGACGCCACAGGCCAGCGTGGTGGACAGCGCCGCCATCGCCTATGTGCAGACGTCGCAGTGCAACAACGACCTGGCCAGCACGGCCTTCGTCGCCTCGACCCAGAAAAGCGCCTTCATCCTGCGCAACCTGACCTGCACCGGGCCGGGCGAAGTCCGCCGCTACCTGAGCCGGATCTATTACGTCGCGTCGTGCAACGAATGCAGCGGTGCCGGCGTCGATACCCTGCCCACCCTCAAGCGGGCCGAGGTGAGCGGCAACAAGGTGACGGTGACGCCGCTGGCGGTGGGCATCGAGCACATCGCGCTGGAATACGGCTTCGACACCAACAACGACGGCAGTCCGGATGTCTACCGTACCGGGCTGAGCGGCGTGGCGGGCGCGGCCGACAACGCTTGGTCGAACGTGGTGACGGCGCGAGTCTACGTGCTGGCGCGCACGGTCGACGAAGTGCCGGCGCACACGGACGTCAAGCGTTATGTGATGGGCCTGCAGGGCACCCTGGGCCCCTACAACGACAAGTACAAGCGCAAGGTGTTCGTGGCGACCGCGAAGCTGCAAAACGTGGCCGGTCCGAGGGAAAACTGACACATGAATACGTTTGTAATCCGGACCAGGTGGCAAGGCGGGGCCACGCTGATCATCACGCTGATCTTCCTGATGATCATGAGCCTGCTCACGGTAACGGTGTTCAACATGACCGCGACTAACGTGAAGATCACGGGCAATGCCCAGGTGCGCAACGAAGCGCTGGCCGCGGCGCAGGTGGGGCTGGCAGCGACGATCAGCAACATCCAGTTCTCGACGGCGCCGGAGCTGATCGCCGCGAACCCCCTGCCGGTGGACATCGATGGCGACGGCAAGAGCGATTACACCGTGTCGCGCAATCCGCAACCGCGCTGCAACAAGGTGAAGACGATCAAGACCAGCGAGCTGAACCCGGGCGTCCCCGCCGACCTGGCCTGCATGGGGTCCTCGGCCGCGAACAACAGCGGCCTCGAGTCGGAGGTGGCCGCCGCGGCGACGGGGGACTCCCTGTGCTCGAACAGCGAGTGGAACATCCGCGCCTCCGTGGTCGACCCCGCAAGCAAGACGGAAGTCGCCATCAACCAGGGTGTGTCCCTGCGTGTGCTGGTGACCGACGCCGAAAGCGCGTGCAAATGAACGAGGACACAACAATGCAGCCGTATGACAAGAAAAGGAAATCGCTGGTGACGATGTGCGGCGCCTGGTGGCGACTGCTGCTGCTGAGCGGCCTGTCGCTGGCGACGGTCACGGCCCGGGCTGAGGACATCGACCTCTACGTCGGCGCCGCCGCGAACGCCGACAAGCCCAATGTGATGTTCGTCTGGGACACTTCGGCCAACTGGGGGGCCACGGTCTCGGGTGCGCCCAACTGCTACTACAAGGACAACGGCATCGCCACCGCCATCGGTCCGGCCAACCAGGGCACCAAGTTCGCCATCGAAAAATGCGCGCTCTACAACGTGATCGATGCCTTGCCGATTGCGGACGATGGCACGGCCTTGTTCAATGTGGGCATTCTGCTGATGAACGAGACGCCCTACAGCGGCGCCTACCCGCGCCAGGCCGTCAAGCCGCTGACCGTAGCGAACAAGACGCTCTTCAAGGCCTTCATCAAGGCCCTGGACATCAACGGGGACAAGGGCAGCAACGCTGACTACGGACAGGCGCTGTACGAGGCCTATCTGTACTACAAGGGGCTGAATCCGCTCAACGGGCAGTATTCGACCAAGCGGGACACCAGCGCCTTCCTGTCGACCGGCGCCTACAACAGCCCCTCGGCCATCTCCTGCGCCAACAACCACATCATCGTGATCGGCAACGGCTCGCCGCAGATCTCGAACCCGGAGAAGAACGTGCGCAACCTGCTGGCGGCGCGCGTGGAGGCCGACCTTCCCAGCCTGACGCAGGCCGAGCGCGATGCGCTCAAAGCCGAAATCGTTAACGCCGCGCTGGGCAACGACCAGGCCGACTGGGTGGACGAAATGGCACGTTTCATGACGCGCATGGATGCGAGCAGCAAGGAGGGCGAACAGGCCATCACCACCCACACGATCGCGGTCCTCAAGGGGAATAACAGCGATGGCAGCTTCCCGGTGCTGATGAAAAGCACGGCCAGCAACGGCGGCGGCAACTACTACCAGGGATCCAGCGTCGACGCAGTCGTGGACGCGATCCTCAAGATCTTCAACCAGCTGCAGGCCGTCAACAGCGTGTTCGCCTCGGCCAGTTTGCCGGTGAGCGTGAACGCCCGCGGTACCTACCTGAACCAGGTCTACATGGGCATGTTCAGGCCGGATGAGCAGGCGCGCCCGCGCTGGCGCGGCAACGTCAAGCAGTACCAGTTCTCCTACGACCCGGTGACGGACTCGATCGCGCTGACCGACACCAACGGCACGGCCATCGTGAGCAGCTCGACCGGCTTCATCGCGCCCAGCGCGGTCTCCTACTGGACCGAGGACAGCAGCTTCTGGGTCAACCAGCCGATGGGCACGCCGCCCTCGCCGTCCGATTCCCCGGATGGCGAGGTGGTGGAGAAGGGCGGTGCGGCCCAGCGCCTGCGCACCACCTATGCCCTGTCCCAGGACGGCCGCAAAATCTATACCTGCCTGCCGGGCAGCTGCATCCCGGGTATGGAACTGGCCACCACGGCAGGGGCCCAGTTCGTCGACAGCAACACCGGCATCACGCAGGCCGCGCTCAACGCCGCCAGCGCGGCGGAGCGCACAGCCATCATCAACTGGATCCGCGGCACGGACAATGCCGGCGATGAACAGGGGCCCGGAGGCAGCACCACCATCCGGCCCAGCGTGCATGGGGATGTGCTGCATTCGCGCCCGGTCGTGGTGAACTATGGCGGGACGACCGGCGTACTGCTCTTCTATGGCGCCAACGACGGGTTGCTGCACGCCGTCAACGGCAACCAGAGCGGGACGAATGCGGGCCACGAACTGTGGACCTTCGCACCGCCCGAACATTTCGGTAAGTACAAGCGTTTGCGCGACAACGCGCCAGCCATCCGCCTGTCGACGACACCGTCGAGCCTGACCTCGTCACAGCCGCGCGACTACCTGCTGGATGGCCCGATCGGCGTCTACCAGAAGATCGACAGCCAGGGCGTGAGCAACAAAGTACACATCTATGCGGGCATGCGCCGCGGAGGACGCATCCTGTACGCCCTGGACGTGACCGATCCGGTGGCGCCCAAGTACCTGTGGAAGCAGACGTCGGCAGACACCGGCTTCGCCGTGCTGGGGCAGACCTGGTCGGAGCCCAAGGTCGCCCGCATCAAGGGCTGGGCCAACCCGGTCATCATCATGGGCGCCGGCTACGACGCGGCGGCCGAAGACCAGGCGACCCCCGGCACCACCACCATGGGCAATGCCGTGTTGGTGATCGACGCGATTGACGGCCAGCTGCTGCGCGCGTTTCCCACCGACCGCAGCGTGCCGGCCGACGTGACCCTGATGGACGTAAATCTGGATGGCAAGATCGACCGCGTCTACGCGGTCGATGTGGGCGGCAATATCTATCGCATTGACTTGGAAAACGCCTCGAACAGCGACAAGGCGAACTGGACGTCCTACAAGCTGGCGGCCCTGCAGGGCGGGGCCACTTATCCGCGCAAATTCTTCTTTGCGCCCGACGTTGTGCAGGGGCCGAATTTCGTCGCGGTCATGGCGGGCAGCGGTGATCGGGAAAAGCCTCTGAACCAGTCGTCCACCGACGCGTTCTTCACCGTGATGGACAAGAACATGGGCTACAAGCCGGCGGTCACCCCGAGCCCGATCACGCCGGCCTCGATGGCTGTCATCGGCGACTCGTCGACCAGTGGCAACGATGGCTGCTACCTGAACATGGAGAACGGCGAAAAGATCGTCAATGCACCGGTGACGTCCCTGGGGGTGACCTACTTCGCGACCAACAAGCCGGTACCCCCGAGCAGCAACTCCTGCGTGAGCAATCTGGGGCGCGCCAAAATCTATGCGGCCCCCTTGTTCTGCAAGGTGGCGACCAGCCAGACACTGACCGGCGGCGGCCTGCCCCCCTCTCCGGTGACCGGCATCGTGCAGGTGACCTACACCGTGAACGGTCAGACCTTGAGCAAGAACGTGCCCTTCATCATCGGTGCACCGAACGCTAAGAAGTCCGGTATCGAGGGCTCGAAGATCCAGCCGTCGACCACGCCGGTGCGCCGCAAGAACTACTGGTACGTCGAAGGGCAGAAATAGGCGGAGCGGGTACGGGCTGGCACGTACCCGACCAGGCGGGGGCGGCCTGGTGCTAGAGTGCGCCGAGTCAGAAAACAGACCCGGCAGGAGACATGAACCATCCCCCCTACATTCCACAGATCCGCCTCTACCAGGACTGGCTGCGCGAGCAGCACGGGCTGGCCTTCGACAGCTACGACGCGCTGTGGCGCTGGTCGACAAACAATCTGGATGCCTTTTGGCAGAGCATCTGGGATTGTTACGGCGTCTACTCCCCCACGCCGCACACCGCCGCCCTGGCCGAGAACCGCATGCCGGGCGCGCGCTGGTTTCCGGGTGCCCAGGTGAACTACGCGCAACAGGTGCTGCGCCACGCACAGATGGCGCACGCCGCAGGCTTCCCCGCCATCGTCAGCCACAACGAGCAGAGCCTGGCGGCGGGTGAGCCGGCGCGCGAGATGCGCTGGCCCGAGTTGCAGCGCCAGGTGGCGTCGCTCGCCCTGCACCTGCAGGCCCAGGGCGTGCGCAAGGGTGACCGCGTGGTGGCCTACCTGCCCAATGTGCCTGAAGCCATGGTGGCCTTTCTGGCGACGGCCAGCCTCGGTGCCATCTGGAGCCTGTGCGCGCCCGATATGGGCACGGCTGCCGTGCTGGACCGCTTCAAGCAGATCGAGCCCACGGTGTTGATCGCCTGCGGCGGGGTGCGCTACGGAGGGCGCGACAGCGACCGGCGCGAGGTGGTGGCCGAGATCTGCGCCGCCCTGCCCACAGTGCAGCATCTGATCGTGTTGCCCCATCTGGCACAGGCGGCGTTCGATGCGCGCGCCGGCGTGAGCATCACGCCCTGGGCCCAGGCGGTGGCGCGCGACGACGCGCAGACCACGGCCTTCAAGCCCCTGAGCGTGTCCTTCGATCACCCGCTCTGGGTGGTGTATTCGAGCGGCACCACCGGCCTGCCCAAGCCCATCGTGCACGGGCACGGCGGCATCATGATCGTGGCCCTGGCCTTCACGCTCAACACCGACATCGGCTGCAGTTATGCGCCCAACAGCTGGGGCGAGCGTTTCCACTGGTACAGCTCCACGGGCTGGGTCATGTGGAACTGCCAGCTCGGCGGCCTGCTGACCGGCACCACGGTCTGCATCTTCGACGGCAGCCCCGGCGGCGCCACGGTCGATGCTGCGGGCAACAAACAGGCGCCGGACTGGACCACCTTGTGGCGTTTTGTCGCAGATACCGGCACCACCTTCTTCGGCGCGGGCGCCGCCTTCTTCGCCAACGGCATGAAGGCCGGCATCGATCTGCGGCAGTGCGGTGACCTGCGACACGTGCGCGCGCTGGGCTCCACGGGTTCGCCTCTCTCCGAAGACGTGCAACGCTGGACCAATGCGCAGATGCGGTCCGTGAACCCGAAGGCCGGCGGCACGCTGCAAAAGGCCGGCGACATCTGGTGGTCCAACATTTCCGGCGGCACCGACTTCGCCGGCGCCTTCATCGCCGGCAACCGCGAGCTGCCGCAGGTGCCGGGCGAGATGCAGTGCCGGGTGCTGGGCTGCGCGGTCGAGGCCTGGAACGAACAGGGCGAGCCCGTGCTGGACGCCGTGGGCGAACTGGTCTGCAGCCAGCCCCTCCCCAGCATGCCGCTGTATTTCTGGAACGATGTCGCAGCGACGGGCCGTCCCGAGCAAGACACGGCCCCCTCTGGGGGCCGGGAGCCACACGCAGCGGGCAACCGTGGGGGGCATGTCATCGGCAAGCGCTACCTGTCCAGCTACTTCGACATGTACCCGGCCGGGCACGGGCGGCGGCCCGGTGGCGGTGACGCGGGGCCTGCGGCCGGCCCGGTCTGGCGTCACGGCGACTGGTTGAGGATCACCCCGCGCGGCAGCTGCATCATCTACGGCCGCTCGGATGCCACCATCAACCGCCACGGCCTGCGCATGGGCACCAGCGAGCTCTACAGCGCCGTCGAGGCGCTGCCCGAGGTGCTGGACTCCATGGTGGTGGATCTGGAGTATCTGGGCCGCGAGAGCTACATGCCTCTGTTCGTGGTGCTGCGTCCGGGCTGCACGCTGGACGCGGACATGACGCGCAAGATCGGCGACGCCATCAGGACGGCGCTGTCACCGCGTTTCGTGCCCAACGAGATCCTGCAGGTGGCCGAGATCCCGCGCACGCTCAGCGGCAAGAAGCAGGAATTGCCCATCAAGAAGCTGCTGCTGGGCCAGCCGCTGGAGAGGGTTGTGAACCGGGACGCCATGGCCAACCCGGCGTGCCTGGCCTGGTACGTGGATTTCGCGTCCCGCTACGCCGCCCGTCAGCCGGCGGCCTGAGCCTGCAGCCAGGCGGCAAAAGTCGCCAGCGCGGCCCGGGCTTCGCCGCGTTCGGGCAGCACCAGCCAGTAGGCGCGTCCGCTCTTGAGCGGGCGCGGGCAGGCCACCACGAGTTCGCCGCGTGCCAGCTCCGGTTCGATCAGCAGGCGCGGCACCAGGGCCAGGCCCAGGCCCTGGGCGGCCGCGGCGGCCGTCATCGAGTACAGCTCATAGCGCGGACCCGAGAGCGCGGCGGGCGCGTCCGCGCCCATGGCCTCGAACCACTGGCGCCAGGCCTCGGGCCGGGTGCTCTGCTGCAGCAGCGGCAGCGCGGCCAGATCCCGCGGCTGCAGGCGCTTGCGCCCGCCCAACAGGGTCGGGGCACAGACCGGCACCACCTCCTCCTCGATCAGCATCTTGGCCTGCGTACCGGCCCAGTTGGCCACCTGCTCGCGTGTGCCGGAATACAGCGCGGCGTCGAAGCCGGTGTCGGCGAAGAGGAAGGGGCGGGTGCGCGTCTCGATGTGCACCACAAGCTCGGGATGCGAGTTCGCCAGTTGCGGCAGGCGCGGCAGGAGCCAGCGGGTGGCGAAGGTCGGCACCGCGGCCAGCGCAATGCTGCCGGCGCGGCCCTGGCGCGACATGGCTTCGAGCGTGTCGCGCTCCAGCGCCTGCAGGCGCGGCGCGATCTGGCGCGCATAGTCGGCCCCGCCGGGGGTGAGCGCCACGCCGTGGCGGGTGCGGCGAAACAGCGCGATGCCCAGGTAGTCTTCCAGCGCGCCGATCTGGCGGGAGACGGCGCTCTGCGTCAGCGCCAGCTCCTGTGCGGCGCGGGTGTAGCTCTCGTGGCGGGCGGCGGCGTCGAAACAGGCCAGGGCTTGCAGCGAGGGGATCTTGCGGCGCATGGTGTGAGTAATATACACAACTGGCCCCGATCTTTGCCCAAGATATTTATAGAAGAAGGATTAAGTCATGCGTTCTGATCATGACTGCGTGCCGCTTTTTCGTTTGCCCGGGCCCCGGCCTGCCCGTACGATGGCGGCATATTTCTGGAGCACCGCCATGGCCAACGCCGCCTTTCACTGGAACGACCCTTTTCTGCTGGATCAGCAACTCAGCGACGATGAGCGCATGGTGCGCGATGCCGCCGCCGCCTACTGCCAGGACAAGCTGGCGCCGAGCGTGCTGGAGGCCTTTCGCCACGAGCAGACCGACCCGACCATCTTTCGCGAGATGGGTGAACTGGGCCTGCTGGGCCCCACCATTCCCGAGCAATACGGCGGCCCCGGCCTGAACTACGTGGCTTACGGCCTGATCGCGCGGGAAGTGGAGCGCGTGGATTCCGGCTACCGCTCCATGATGAGCGTGCAGTCGTCCCTCGTGATGGTGCCGATCTTCGAGTTCGGCAGCGAAGCCCAGCGGCAGAAGTACCTGCCCAAGCTGGCCACCGGGGCATGGATCGGCTGCTTCGGCCTGACCGAGCCGGACCATGGCTCCGACCCGAATTCCATGATCACGCGCGCGCAGAAAACCAAGGGGGGCTACAAGCTCAGCGGCGGCAAGATGTGGATCTCCAACAGCCCCATCGCCGATGTCTTCGTGGTCTGGGCCAAGGAGGTCAGCGAGAGCGGCGCCGTCGGCCCGATCCGCGGTTTCATCCTGGAGAAGGGCATGAAGGGCCTCTCCGCTCCGGCCGTGCACGGCAAGGTGGGCCTGCGTGCCTCCATCACCGGCGAGATCGTGATGGACAACGTCTTCGTGCCGGAGGAGAACGCCTTCCCCGAGGTGCAAGGGCTCAAGGGCCCCTTCACCTGCCTGAACTCGGCGCGTTACGGCATCGCCTGGGGCGCCTTGGGTGCGGCCGAGGACTGCTGGTTCCGTGCGCGCCAGTACGTGCTGGACCGCAAGCAGTTCGGCCGTCCGCTGGCGGCCAACCAGCTGATCCAGAAGAAACTGGCCGACATGCAGACCGAGATCGCGCTGGGCCTGCAGGGCTGCCTGCGCCTGGGTCGCATGAAGGACGAGGGCACGGCCGCGGTGGAGATCACCTCCATCCTCAAGCGCAACAGCTGCGGCAAGTCGCTGGACATTGCCCGCCTGGCGCGTGACATGATGGGCGGCAACGGCATCAGCGACGAGTTCGGCGTGGCGCGCCACCTGGTGAACCTGGAGGTGGTCAACACCTACGAGGGCACGCACGACATCCATGCCCTGATCCTGGGCCGCGCGCAGACGGGCATTGCGGCTTTCGCGAACTGAGATGAGCAAACCTGCCGCCCTGCCGCACATCAAGGTGCTGGACCTGTCCCGTGTGCTTGCGGGGCCCTGGTGCACCCAGATCCTCGCGGACCTGGGCGCCGACGTGGTGAAGATCGAGCGTCCCGGCGCCGGTGACGACACGCGCCACTGGGGCCCGCCCTTCCTGAAGGACGCGCAGGGCAACGACACCGCGCATGCGGCTTACTACACCTGCGCCAATCGCAACAAGCGCTCCATCACGGTGGACATTGCCAAGCCCGAAGGCCAGGCGCTGATTCGCCAGCTGGCAGAGCAAAGTGACGTGCTGGTGGAGAACTTCAAGGTCGGTGGCCTGGCGCACTATGGCCTGGACTACGCGAGCCTCAAGCCGGTCAACCCCAAACTCATCTACTGCTCGGTCACCGGCTTCGGCCAGGACGGGCCCTATGCCGAGCGCGCCGGCTATGACCTCATGGTGCAGGCCATGAGCGGCATGATGAGCATCACCGGCCGACCCGACGAGGCGCCCGGTGGCGGCCCGCAGCGTGTGGGTGTGG
Source organism: Curvibacter fontanus (assembly GCF_054780335.1). NCBI lineage: Bacteria > Pseudomonadati > Pseudomonadota > Betaproteobacteria > Burkholderiales > Comamonadaceae > Curvibacter > Curvibacter fontanus. The sequence goes on along the minus strand of NZ_BAAGWN010000046.1, from coordinate 4,060 downwards.
CGCTGACCGATATCTTCACGGGGGTCTACGCATCAACCGCCATCCTGGCAGCGCTGGAAGTGCGGCACCGTACGGGCGAGGGCCAGCACATCGACATGTCCCTGCTCGACGTGGGCATGGCCATCCTGGCCAACCAGGCCGGCGGTTTTCTCAACACCGGCAAAGTGCCGCAACGCCAGGGCAACAGCCACCCGAGCCTGGTGCCTTACCAGGACATGCCCACCCAGGACGGTGCCATGTTGCTGGCCATAGGCAACGATGGCCAGTTCGCGCGTTTCTGCGAAGTGGCGGGGCGGCCCGAACTGGCGCAGGACGCGCGTTACGCCAGCAACCCGCAGCGTGTGCTGCACCGCGAGACCCTGGTGCCGCAATTGGAGGCCATCACACGCACACGCAGCACGGCCGAATGGATCGCCGCGCTGGAACACAGGGCCGTGCCCTGCGGACCGATCAACGACATAGGCCAGGCTTTTGCCGACGCGCAGGTGCAGGCACGCGGCCTGGCCATCACACAGGCACGCTCGCCGCAGGCCCTGGCGGCCGAGGGTGTGTCCGAGATCCGCAGTGTGGCCAGCCCCTTGCGCCTGAGCGAGACACCGCCCGTGCTGCACCGCGCGCCGCCGGCGCTGGGCGAGCATACGGAGGAGGTGCTGGCCGGACTGGGACTGGACGCGACGCGTATCGCCGCGCTGCGCGCCAGCGGTATTGTCTAGTTGAGTTTTTTGCGCGCCGGCCGTCGTGCCCGCACAGCGGCGGCCAGGGCGAACTGGCCCCATCCGGCCATGGCCTGGCTGTTCTCGTAGACCTCGGCCGGGGCTTCGTAGTACATCAGCTGCACCGTCTTGCCGCGCGCCGTGTACCGGAAGCGTTGCAGGCCGGCGGATTCGAAACGGGGCTGGCTCTGCGCGTCGGCCTTGAAGTAGAGCTTGTCATTGGCGACGAGGGCGATGAACAGGCCATTGCAGTAGAGGCCGTGGCCGCCGAACATGGCGCGTGACGAGATGGCGCCCAGCGGCGCCATCAGGTCCAGGACCAGGGAGAGAAACCCATTGCGGCGTGGCATGCGCTGCACTATAACGGCGGGGTGCGCGGCCCGCACCTAGGTGACAGCTTACCCATGCCAGCCGGATCACAATCAGAAGACCCTACCCACAAGCAGGAGACCGACATGACAGCACCCCTCGAACGCTCACTGAGCCGCCGCCAGCTCATCAAACGCAGCGCCGCACTGGCGGCCGCACCGGCGCTGGTCAGCCCCTGGGCGCTGGCCCAGGACAAGTTTCCCAACCGTCCCATCACCCTGATTGCGCCCTGGCCCACAGGAGGCAGCAGCGACGCCGTGATGCGCGCCTTTGCTGAAGCGGCCGGCCGCGCCCTGGGCGGCACCATGATCGTGGAGAACAAGCCGGGCGTGGGCGGCACGCTGGGCGCCACGGCCATGCTGCAGGCCAAACCCGACGGCTACACGCTCACGCAGCTGCCCCTGGGCATCTACCGTCTGCCGCACATGCAGAAAATGCCCTTTGATCCGGTCAAGGACATCACGCACATCGTCTGCCTCACCGGCTACACCTTCGGCCTGGCCGCCCGTCCCGACGCGCCCTACAAGACCCTCAAGGAGATGGTGGCCTATGCCAAGGCCAACCCGGGCAAGGTCAACTACGGGCACACCGGCACCGGCACCACGCCGCACCTGGCCATCGAGGAATTCGCCATCAAGGCCGGCATCACGCTGCAGGACATCCCCTACAAGGGCTCGGCCGAGATCCTGCAGGCCATCCTGGGCGGGCACATTCCCCTCATGAGCGGCACCACGGAATTCGCGCCCCATGTCCGCGCCGGCACGCTCAATCTGCTGGCCACGCTGGGCAGCAAGCGTAACAAGGCCTTCCCCGATGTGCCCACCGTCAAGGAAAGCGGCTGGGACACGGTGAGCGAATCGCCCTTCGGCATCGGCGGGCCCAAGAACATGGACCCGGCCATCGTCAAGATCCTGCACGACGCCTTCCGCCAGACCCTGGAGGACCAGCGTGTGCTCGACACGCTGGACAAGTTCTACCAGCCGGTGATCTACATGGGCACGGCCGAGTACACGGCCTATGCCGAACGTACCTTCGTGGCCGAGAAGGCCACGATCGATCGCCTCAAGGCGGCCGGCAAGATCTGATTCAGCAGGGGGCTGGGCGGGAAACCGCTCAGCCAGACCTGCGGTTCACCAGCACGATGCCCACGGCCACCATGGCCAGCGCTGCCAGCAGGCTGGGCGTGAGCGGCTCGTGCAACCAGAGCGCGCCGAACAGCAGGGCGAACAGGGGTGTGAGAAAAGCGAAGGCCGAAATTTTGGTGGCCGGGTAGCGCCCCAGCATCCACATCCAGACCAGGTAACTGGCGAACGCCCCCACCACGGTCTGCAGCAAGAGCGAGCCGATGGCAAAGGGGCTGAACTGCCAGCCCCAGCGTTCACCGAGCGCCAGCGAAAGCAGCGGCAAGGCGACCGCGCTGACGGCCACCTGGTAGAACAGCAGCTTTTCCGCCGATGCCCGGGCCAGGGTGCTGGCGCGTATGGTCACGGTGGTCAGGCCCCAGGACAGGCCGGCCGTCAGGGCCAGCAGGTCGCCGAGCAACTGTCCGTCGGTCGTCGGCGCGACAAAACTCTCACGCATGGCGAACACCAGGGCGATGAAGGCCAGCAAGAGGCCCAGCCACTGGACCGCGCACAGGCGTTCGGCCCGCACCAGCAGCGGCAGCACCAGGGCCACCCAGAAGGGCGAGGTGTAGAGGAAGACGGTGAGGCGCGAGGCGGTGGTGTGCTGCAGGCCGATGTAGAGGCAGGCGAATTCACCGGCGAACAGCGCGCCGGCCAGCAGGCCCGGCCACAGCGTGGCGTCGTGCGCGAACAGGGCCACGCCGCGCCAGCGGCACCAGAGCAGCAGCAGGGCCGTGGCGCCGACAAAGCGCAGCGCGGCCTGGAAGATCGGCGGCAGTTCCGGCAGCGTGGCTTTCACCAGCACCTGCTGGAAGCCCCAGAACATGCAGCAGGCCAGCAGGATGCCGGCGGCCACACCGTCAAGGTGGTCCTTGCGTGCGGGCGGATGCATCTCAGTAACCCAGCGTTTGTTGCGCAAGACGGAGGTGCGCGCATGAAGGCGGTTTATCGGGGAACGCCGTGGAACCGGCTTGGCCGGGCCACTGGCGTTGCCACCTGCAAGGGGGGTGGCGTAGCGAACGAAGGGAGCGGAGCCTGGGGGTGCGCAACATCACAAGGGGTGTTCGGCGTAGAAGCGCCCGCCGTGGAAGAGCAGCGGGGAGGCGTCGGCCCGCTGCGTGCAGCGCTCGACCTCGCCGACGAAGATCACGTGGTCGCCCTCTTCATAACGGCTGCGGTTGAAACATTCGAAGGTGGCTGCGGCACCGGTCAGCACCGGGGCGCCGGCCACACCCTCGGCATGGGCCACACCGGCCCAGCGGTCCACGCCTTTGGCGGCGAAGCGCTGCGCAAGTTCCAGCTGGTCGGCTGCCAGTACATTGATGGCGTAGTGCGAGCCGGCGCTGAACACGGCCATGGAGGCCGCCGCGCGCGCCAGGCTCCAGAGCACCAGCGGTGGGTTCAGGGAGACCGAGTTGAAGGAGTTGGCGGTCAGGCCCACCAACCTGCCGTTGGCCGCACGTGCGGTGACGATGGTGACGCCGGTGGCGAACATGCCCAGGGCTGCGCGGAACTCGGTCTGGGTGAAGCTCGGAGGGCGGGCGCGCGATCCCGGGGAAGAAACGGAGGAGGGTAGGGACACGATCTTTCGATCATATCCCCCCCTAAGAACCGTACGTGCCACTTTCATGGCATACGGCTCACGCACGACCATCATCGACTGGCGTCAGAGGGTGCATACCCCTCAGCCAGTCTCCGAATTTCACTCCTGCGTGCTCAGGAGCGGCTTATTGAGGCTTTCATAATTCATGACATCACCACAGCGTAGCCTGCATCCAGCAAGCGGCGATGATCGAGGGGCGCTTTTGCGCGCTCTTGAGCTTGTTGCGTGCGGTCGTGTGCAGCTCGCTCAGA